>CAIXGW010000099.1 GCA_903919145.1 uncultured Myxococcales bacterium | reverse complement strand
CGCTCGCGCAAACACATCGAGAAGTACTACGGCACCTCGGAGACAGGCAAGTTCCCGGAGCGCCTGCGGCCCATCAACATCAAGGCCGACATAGACCGCGACGGCAAGTTCAGGCCCATGGCCGAGATCAACCTTGAGATCCGGAGGTTGAAGCTTGCCGCTTATGCCCCGCTGCGTTATGTGCTGCCGCAGAAGAAGGAAGCCTACGACAAGAAGTACAGCACCCAAGTGCGCGGTGGAACGAGCTTTTTCAGACAGGCCGACCGAGAAGAGAGTCTGATCCACCTCCTGCGGGTCAATGTCCTCAAGCGCTTAGAGAGTGCCGTGTCGTCCTTTGCACTCACCGTTGGCCGCCAACTGGCCGACGTGGAGACTCTGTTGCGCCGGCTCGAGCATGCAAGCGGCGAGGTCGAAGAGTTGGTCATCGCGGACTTGGACCTGGAAGACCCGGCCGTAGAAGCCTTGGTGGTCGGCCGCAAGGTCAAGGTTTTGCTGCAGGACGTCGATGTCATTCGCTGGCGCCAAGACCTGATGGAGGACCGTAATCGGCTGGCTGACTTAGCCGCGGCGGCCCGCCAGATCGACGCCACACGCGACGGCAAGCTAGAGGCCTTGTGCGGCGTCATAGAAGGCAAAATCCGCTATCCGATCAACCCGGGCAACAAGAAAGTCATCGTCTTTACGGCCTTTGCCGACACTGCGCGCTACCTCTACGAGCGGTTGTCGGGCTGGGCCAAGCAGACGCTGGGTGTTGAGTCCGCGCTGGTGACCGGTACAGGCTCCAATCAGACCACACTGCCCAAATTGCGCAAGGATCTAGCAGCTATCCTGACGGCCTTCTCTCCGCGGTCCAAAGAACGGCCGGCAGACCTGGCAGAGGAGGGCGAACTCGACCTGCTCATCGCTACCGACTGCATCTCTGAAGGCCAGAACCTGCAGGATTGCGACTGGCTCATCAACTACGATATCCATTGGAATCCGGTGCGGATTATCCAGCGTTTTGGCCGGATTGATCGGCTTGGCTCACCCAACAGCGAGATCCAACTCGTCAACTTCTGGCCCAATCTTGACCTAGAGCAGTACATCGGCTTGGAGCAGCGCGTCAGCGGCCGCATGGTGCTGCTAGACGTATCGGCTACTGGTGAGGAGAACCTGATTGAGCAGGACTCCGGCAACCAGATGAATGACTTGGAGTACCGCCGCAAGCAGTTGCTCAAGCTGCAGGACGCGGTCATCGATCTTGAGGACTTGTCGACCGGTGTGTCGATCACCGACCTTAGCCTCACCGACTTTCGGATCGATCTTGCACAGTTTAGAAAGGGCCACCCTGGCGTGCTCGATCAGCAGCCGCTGGGGACGGTGGCCGTGGCGACCAGTCGCGATGTCGAGCCGGGCGTTGTGTTCTGTTTGCGCGCCGAAGGCGATGTGGCACTGCGCAACGCCGATTCCGGCTATCCGTTGGCGCCGCATTACCTCGTGCATGTCGGGGTCGATGGGGCGGTTCTGCTGCCGTTCAGCCAGGCCAAGCAAATCCTCGACCGCTGTAAGCGGGTGTGCGCAGGGCGGGAGCTTGCAGACAGTGCCGCTGTTGCGCTTTACGACGCGGCCACCCGCGACGGCGAGGACATGCGCGTCGCCCAAGGGCAATTGGCGGCGGCGATCGCCTCAGTGGTGGGCAAGGCCGAAGAACGCGCGGTGGCCAGCTTGTTCTCTCCGAGCGGTAGCCACGTCATCAAGGGCGAGTTTGCAGGAAGTGGCGACTTTGAAGTGGTCGCGTGGTTGGTGGTGCTGGCGGAGGGCACGGTATGACCGCGGCCGACCTCATCGCCGCGCTCGACCTGCCCGCCGCAACGCGCGTGGACAAACGCGTGCCCAAGTCGCTGCTGACTGAACACGGCGCGCCCACGGCGGCCGACAAGCGGCTGCTGGCCGGAGCCATCGAAGAAGTGCGCTGGGTGGCGACGTGCAAGCCCAATACGGTGGCTGTGCCAGAATTCCGCGACGCGGAGCGCGATTACCTAGAAGTGGCAGTGCTGGCGGTGACGCTGCGCGACGGCGGACGGGTCGCGCGGGTGGTCGAGTTGCTCCACCGCGCTGTGCCGCACCCGCTGCTGCTGGTGTGCGATGGCTTGGGCACGCGGATCTCGGTGGCGCACAAGCGCAAAGCGCTGCGTGAGGCAGACAAGGTCGTGATCGACGGCGAGGTCGTCGAGGTTGAGGTCGCTGCAGGGGCTCCGGCGCAGGCAGATGCGGGGATGGTGGCGGCGTTAGCCTTGGCCAGACAACCGCGGGCGTCGCTGTACGAATTGGTGCAGGGCTGGATCGACGTGCTGGTGGCGTACCAGGCAGCGATGCGGACGGGCGTGTTTGCGATGCGGGGCAGTCGGGACGAGGCG
>CAIXGW010000098.1 GCA_903919145.1 uncultured Myxococcales bacterium | reverse complement strand
GCACCGGGCAAGACAGCACCGGGCAAGGCAGGCGCTGGCAAGGCAGCAGCGGGCAAGCCCAAGGGCAACTAGCCTTTGGGGCCACCTCAAGAATTGTTCGCTTGGTGGGCGGGGCGCGGTCGCTAGGCCCCACCGGTGAACTCGGCGATTCCCCTGGCAGCGCAGCGCCAACCAGCGGGTGATTGCTGTGGGGGGCCCGGTCCAAAGACAGAGCATTTGCGGTCACCGCCCTCAGCTGCAGGGCAGGTGGCCTGGGAGGCAGAGTGGCCAACAGCCAAGAAGCCGCCGCAGATCCCACCGGGGCGCGGCAACTATGGATGCTGCAGCTGCAGCTGAACGGCGAGCCGCAGACTGTGGCCGTGCCGGCGCACTGGACGCTGCTGGAGGCCCTGCGCTATGGCCTGGGCATGACCGGCAGCAAGCAGGGCTGCGACAAGGGCGACTGCGGCGCCTGCACCGTGCTGCTGGACGGCCAGCCGGTGCTGAGCTGCCTGACGCTGGCCGCCTCGGTGCAAGGGCGCGCGGTAGAGACCGTAGAAGGGCTTGGGGTGGGCGGCGAACCGCACCCGCTGCAGCAGGCATTTGCTGAGCTGGGCGCGGCGCAGTGCGGGTTCTGTACGCCGGGCATGATGATGTCGGCCAGTGCCTACCTGGACCAGCTGAGCCTGCAGGACCAACCACAGGTCCAGCGCGCCGACATCGCCGCAGCGCTGGGCGGCAACCTGTGTCGCTGCACTGGCTATACCAAGATCTTGGACGCCATCGAGCAGGTCGCTCAGCAGACCATCGCCCGATCCAAGCAATTTGCCGAAGACTCTGAGGATCCGTGGCAGGGGGAACCATGACGCACCGCCCCCTGTCAGACCAACCGACGGCCCGCGATCTGCACCGCATCGACCTGCCCGAGGCCGCGGTGGATCGGACGCCACTCGTCGGCGGGCGCCACGGCAAGGTCGACGCTCTGGATCTGATGACCGGCATGGCCAAGTACACCGATGACCTGGTGCTGCCGCGCATGCTGCACGCCAAGATCCTGCGCAGCCCCCATGCCCACGCGCGGATTCTGGCCATCGACACCAGCCGCGCCGAGGCGATGACTGGCGTGCACGCCGTGGTGGTGGGCAGTGAAATGCCGGTGAAATACGGCGTGATTCCTTGGACGCAAGACGAATACGCTCTGGCGGTAGACAAAGTGCGCTACGTGGGCGACGCAGTGGCGGCGGTGGCGGCGGTTAGCGAAGAGGTGGCCAACGCGGCGCTCAAGCTGATCACGGTGGCCTACCAGGTCCTGCCCGCCTTGATCGACCCGCGCGAAGCGTTGGTCCGCCGCGACGTGCTGATCCACCAGGACAACAAGCACGGCAACATCAGCAAGCACGTCAAGCTGGAGTTTGGCGACGTCGAGGCTGCGCTGGCCCAGGCTGAGCTGCTCATTGAGGGGGACTATCGCTTTCACGGCTCGACCCATGCGCCCATAGAGCCCCACTGCGCGCTGGCCCAGACCGACGGCCGCGGGCTGCTGACGGTGTGGAGCTCTACCCAGGTGCCCCACTACTTGCACCGCGAGCTTGGGCGGGTGCTGGGGCTGGCGGCCCACCAGATTCGCGTCATCCAGCCGGCCGTGGGTGGCGCCTTTGGCGGCAAGTCTGAGCCGTTTGACCTGGAATTTGCCGTCGCCAAGCTGGCCATCAAGACCGGCCGGCCCGTCAAGCTGCTGTACACCCGCGAAGAGGTGTTTTTGGCCCACCGCGGTCGCCACCCCTTTGAGATGCATTATCGCTGCGGTTTCAGCCGCGATGGCCGGATCACCGCTGTGGACGGCAAGAGCTTGCTGGATGGCGGCGCCTACAGCTCCTTTGGTTTGGTTACCACCTACTACTCGGGCCAACTGCTGGGATCGCCTTATGTGTTTCCGGCGTACCGCTTCGACTCGACCCGGGTGTACACCAACAAGCCGGCCTGTGGTCCCAAGCGCGGCCATGGCTCGGTGCAGCCGCGGTTTGCCATTGAAGTGCAGCTGGACAAAGCCGCGGTGGCCCTGGGCCTGGACCCCATTGAGCTGCGCCGCCGCAACTTCATTGGTCCCAACAGCCGCACCATTGGCGAGTTTCACATTGGCTCCAATGGCTTTTTGGATTGTTTGGCCATGGTCGAAGCGGCCAGCGGCTGGAAAGAGCGGCGGGGCAAGCTGCCGCGCGGCCGCGGGCTTGGCGTGGCCGGATCGACGTACATCAGCGGCACCAACTACTGCATCTACCCCACCGAGCTGCCGCAGTCGGCCGTGCAGATCTGCCTGGACCGCTCTGGCCGGGTGCGCCTGTTTGCCGGCACCAGTGACATTGGCCAGGGCTCGACCACCATGCTGACCACCCTGGCCGCCGACGCGCTGGGCGTTGAGCTGGAAGATGTGCGGGTGGTGGCGGCGGACTCTGACCTGTGCCCGGTGGACCTGGGGGCCTACTCTTCGCGCATCACCTTGATGGCCGGCAATGCGTGCCTGGACGGTGCCCTCAAGCTGGCGGAGCAGGTCAAGGAAACGGTGGCGCAAGTCTGGGGGTGCCCGGCCAGCGACGTGGCCCTGGCGCACCGCAAGGCCTTTCGGCCAAGCGATGAGCAGGTGTGGATGCCCATCCAAGAGGCGTTCATTCTGGCCGAGTCCAGGCTGGGAACGCTGGGGGCCACAGGCAGCTACAACACGCCGCGCCAGGAGGTCCACGGCGAATACCGCGGCGCCACCATTGGCGCCAGCCCGGCCTACTCCTTTACTGCGCACATTGCTGAAGTAGAAGTTGATGAAGAGACTGGCGAAGTTAGGGTGATCGATGTCTGGTGCGCCCACGACTGCGGCAAAGCCCTGTCTCCGGTGCTGGTAGAAGGGCAGATCGAAGGCAGCGTCTACATGGGGGCAGCCGAGGCGATCATGGAGCACCACTGCGTGATGGAAAGCGGCTTGCGCGGCAACGGCGAAAAGCGCCTGTCTGGTCCAGGGGTAGAGGGGCTGCTGGCCGCCAGCTCGCTGCTGGACTATCGGATGCCCACCGCCTTGGACACCCCGCAGCTGCACGCCCTGATCGTCGAGCATCCAGATCCGCGCGGACCCTACGGCGCCAAGGAGGCCGGCGAAGGACCGCTGCACAGCGCGATCCCCGCCATTGCCAACGCTGTTTTTGACGCTGTGGCGGTGCGGATAGACGACCTTCCCATCTCGCCAGAGAAAGTCCTGGCTGCTCTGCGCCGCCAAGCGGCCGTCCAGGCTGCCACCGCGGAGGTGCGCTGATGTTGCGTCTAGCCCCGCTGCGCTGGCAGCCCCCCACCGACCTCAGCCATGCCCTGCAGCTGCTGCAGCAACCCGGCGCCCGGGCCGTGGCCGGCGGCAGCGACTTGGTGCCCAACCTCAAGCTGGCTTCGACGCGCGCAGACGTCTTGGTGCCGATCCGGGCGCTGCCCGAGCTCGGTGGCGTCACGGTGGGATCGACAGCGGTCCGGCTGGGGGCCGCTTGCGGTCTGGCCGAGCTGGCCAGCGACCCCGACGTGGTGGAGCTGCTGCCGGCGCTGGCGCACGCGCTGGGCCGCATCGCCTCGCCGCAGATCCGCAACATGGGCACGCTGGGCGGCAACCTGTGCCTGGACACCCGCTGCCGTTACATCAACCAGTCTGAGCTGTGGAGAGAGGCTCTGGGCGGCTGCCTCAAGTCCCACGGCAGCGAGTGCCACGTGGTGCCGGGCGGGCAGGGCTGCGTGGCCGCGCTCTCGGCCGACAGCGTGCCGGTGCTCATTGCCTATGGCGCCGTGGCCCACCTCGCCCGCTGGGACGGCACCCAACCCCAGGCGGCGCAGGGCCATGGCCCGGGTCCGCTGTGGCGCGCAGTGCCCGTGGCCGAGCTGTACACCACCGATGGCCTGGCCCATGTCGACCTGCGGCCGGGCGAGATCCTGACCCACCTGGAGGTGCCGCTGCCAGCCGCCTCTAGCCAGGTGGTCTACCGAAAATGGGCGGTGCGTCAAAGCATTGACTTTCCACTGGTCTCCGCTGCCCTGCGCCTGGACCGCAGCCCGGATGGCCGCTTGGCCGGTGGCGTGTTGGCGATTGGCGCCCTGGGGCCGCGGCCGCGGGTGCTGAAGCTGGACAAGTGGATCGGCGCAGCCGTGGACGAGGCGCTGGCCCTGGCCCTTGGCGATCTGGCCTTTGAGCGCTGCCGGCCCCTGCCCAACATCCCCTATGATGCAGACTACCGCCGCGAGCGTCTGCGCGTCGAAGTCCGCCGGGCCGTGCGGCAGTGCTGGGCGCCCTAGGAGCCTGTCGGGATAATCCCCGCCAGGCTCCGTGCCATTTTGCGTTTTTTTCAGTCGGGCAAGAAATATTGGAAGTGAATTCCAATAGTTCGCCCGCCTGGGCGCTCGCAAGACGATCGCCCTAGGACCCTGTCGGATGCTGCGGCTGATTCAATAGTTTTAAGTAGTTATCCGTAGGCGACGGCATTACTCCGAAAGGCTCCTAGGCCGAAGGCTGGGATCACCACAGCTTGGAGCCAGGCCGGTGCATCCAACATGGTGGTCCCCGTAGGGTTCCGTGCGGGCAGGGCCGCGAAGAGCAGCAGACTGGCCGGCTGCACTACCCAAGCCCGCCAGGCCAGAGTCGGGTGTCCGCTCGACGCAAAAAGCCAGCCTTGTGTGCAATGGTTTTCGCCGCCGCTGTTCGCT
>CAIXGW010000097.1 GCA_903919145.1 uncultured Myxococcales bacterium | reverse complement strand
ATAAGGAGTTTCGCTAGGCCGCAGTCGGCGGTTGCATTGCGTTGGGCGGGGTATTCAAAAAAACCTCGTTAGTTAAACCAAACCACCCAACGACTGCGTTTCCCGATCTGCGTGTCCTAGCGCCCAAACAACATGGCCTACTCACAAAAAACCATTGACGCGATCATGCGTTCTCCCAAGACTTCAGGCAACCAGCTTGGACGATGGGCGGCGCATCACAACTTCTCAGTTGTTCGCATCTCAAAAGCCTTGGGCGTGTCCCGACAGACTGTTTACAACTGGTTCGAGGGTGGTGACATCTTCCCAGCGTATGAGCACCGTGTCGATACGCTTTTAACAATCCTCAGATCAGCACATTCAGCCGACGACGCATGGAGAAAAATATGTCAGCACTACAACCTCGTACCTTAACTAATCAAGAACTCATCAAGTACTTTGCCATGTATATGGAGGACAACGAATTCGGTGCGCCTGTTGAATGGCAGATTGAACTTCTGCGCCGCTTCACTGCTGTTGCACCAGACAAAGAGTTTCCCCTGCGCGACCCCAACCAACTCGACCTGTTCTCTTAAACCCAAAGGATTCCCATGACTCCGCTTGAATTTCTAGCGGTTGTTTTGCCGTCTCCGGATAACGGGTTGTACTGTGCGGCAGAGCTAACTACAAAAAAGAAAGAACACACGTTTGTTCAAAAGATCGAGGAGATAGAACCAACCGTAGGTAAGTGGGTTAAACAGAACAAGGACATCTATTTTGCGTTGTCCACATTTGAGCAGTCGGGTAAGCGCACAGCAGACAACGCTCGCCATATCCGGTCGCTGTTCATTGACATGGATGGGTATGAGACCAAGAAGGCTGCTGCCCTTGCGCTGGATGGGTTCCTTGCCAAGACCGGCATCGACCTGTTAGGTAGTCCGTATATTGTCAATTCAGGCGGTGGACTGCACTGCTACTGGCCGTTCACAGAAGATGTGACGGTTGATGCGTGGAAGCCTGTTGCCGAGAACTTCAAGCGCCTGTGTAAGCAGGAAGCTTTGAGCATCGACATGACTGTGACCGCAGATGCGGCAAGGGTGCTACGCATCCCTGAGACGTTCAACAACAAAGCCAAGTACGCTACGCCGCGCCCAGTGCGCATACTAGCCGAAGGCGACACGTTTGACTTTGATGACTTAGCCAACCACATTCAGAGCCAACTCAAGAACGCACCACCACCTCTACCACCCAAGGGCAAGACCGACCTAGCGTTGCCGGGCAAGCGCCCTGAGATGGCGGGCCATGGCGAGGTGATAGTCGGCAAGGTGGAGGCGCATGCCGGAGCGGGTGGCGATTTTGTGGACTTCGGCGAGGTCGGCGTCGGTGGCTCGGGCTAAGAGGGCTCGGGGGAGATGGTCGATGGTGCCCGCGCGGCGGAGGGAGTCGACGGCTTGCTCCAAATGGTGGCGGGATTGCGGGGAACCGGGCGCGTGGGCGCGGCCGAGCGTGAGGTGGTCGAGGCCGATGGCTAGGAGCCAGCGCTGCGGGATGGCCCATTCGAGGGTCTGGATGGCGCGGCGGAGTGCTTCGTTGTGGTCGCCTTGTGCGAGCAGGAGATCACAGTAGTGATAGCCCCGCAGCGAGTAAAGGATCGGGTGGTTCGGTTGGCCCTCCCATTGGTGGCTTTCGGCTTCGGCGAAGAGGCGGGCAGCCTCGGCGAGGTCGCCGGACTGATGCAAGGCGTCGGCGAGGGTGGTGCGGCAGAACACACGCTGGAAGGCTTCGCGGCTGCGGTCGGCATAGTCGACGCTTTCGCGCGCGACGGCCACCGCTTCCGCTGTGCGGCCCAGGGAGAGCAGGAGTTGGCTGAGGTTCGCGTAGGCTATGGCGGCGTTATGCCAGCCCTTTAGATGGGCGATGGCCTCAGCCGCGGCGCGCATGGGCGTAACAGCGTCGGCAAGGCGACCGAGGGCGCGCAGGGCGAAGGCGGCATCGTTGGTCACCCAGGCTTGGTCAGCGGGGGGGAGGTTTGGGACAGGGCGGCTCCAGGGCTGCTCGAAGAAGTGGGCGAGCAGGGAGAGGTTCGTGCCGAAGGCGCCGAGCTTTTTGCAGAGGTAGAATTCGTTGCCCCGATGGATGCGGTCGCGGTAGACCTTCTCACGAGCCGCCTGGTGGCGTCCGGCATGACAGCCGTGGGCGACGGCGTGGAAGAGCGGGGTTAGTTCTTCCAGCGTGTCCGGCTGCTCTTTCTTGGGCATCTGGCAGTAGTAGTCGAAGAGCTTCGAATGCCCCGCGCGGAAGCCCTTCAGATCTGACGCTTTGGTCAACGCCCCGAAGTGCTCGCGGACCAGGGGATGGCAGTCAATGGGAGCCAGCGCGTCGGCGCTGAGGATGAGGCGGGCTTTGCGCAGCTTGACCAGCGCGGCTTCCTGCAATGGGCCGCGCAGAACGAGCTTGAGCGCCTCCCGTTCGGCAGGACGGTCGAAGAAGCCGAGGCCGCGCAGGATATCGCCCTCGGGTTTGCCTTCAAAGACCCGCGCATAACTCTGCATAACCCGCCGGGAGTGGCGTCCGGGCTTGGTGTCGGACTCCGGCAACTCTTCAATTTCAAAGCGCCGGGAGATGTCTCCGTGGTGGTCCTGCAAGTAAGCGCCGAGTAAGGTGAGCGCCAGGGCGTGGTTACCATACGCCTTCGACGCCGCGCGCAGATCCTCCTCGCTGCCGTGGACTTTGAACTTCTCACGCAGGTATTGCGCGCCATCGGCTTCGGTGAGGTTTTCGAGTTCCAGGGGTGGCACGTCGGCGAGGTCAGCGAGCGGGACACGGCTGGTGCAGAGCACGAGCCCGGCATTCTGGACGCTGAGTTCGCGGAGCAGATCCTTGCACGCGTAGTCATTGAGTTCGCCCGTAGCCTAGTTCTGCAGGGGCTCCATACCATCGAGGATCAGCAGCGTCCGGTGCTGGCGCAGGTGGTGGACCAGTGCTTCGGCCTTGGCTTCGGCGGTGTTGGCTTTGGGCTGAAGCTGGAAGCAGCTGACGGCGTGATTGAGGAAGTCGTCCGAGGAGACGTTGGCGCTGGCGCCGGTTCCCTGCTTGTAGAAGGACCAGCCGTAGAGGGGTGCTTCGCCGACATGGCGCTTGTACCAGTTGGTCATCAGCGCCGTCTTGCCGGTGCCGCCCGGGGCGATCACCTGGACCAGATTGGCTCCGTTCGTCCAGGCGGCTTCGAGTTGCGCGAGTTCGTCGCCGCGGCCGATGAGGGTGGAGTCCGTGGCGGGGAGTTTGGAGATGTAGGCTTCCGGGGCCGGCGCCGGAGCGGTTCCGCCTGTTCCCCGCAGGGCCGGGACGGGCGCGGGCGTGAGGCCGGTAACCGGTTTGCCTACGGGAGGGGCTTTCTTGGTCTGGCCCGTCAGGCGGCGGAGCAGTTCCGTGTAAGGCTCTTCGAAGGCGGCGTCATCGGTGAGATCGTAGGAGGGGAGTCCGCTGGCGAAGGATGGCGTTGCATCGCGCCAAGTGCCCCGGAAGACCACGACCACGACGTCGGCTCGATCCTTCAGGCCGGTCCAGATGGCGGAGGTGACGAGCATGTGCTCCCAGCCGGAACCGGTGATCTTTTCGCCATCCTCCATGGCGCGGATCTTTTGCGCGTACTTCGGTGAACAGACCAGCAGTACTTTCTCAGCGTGGTGCACTTCGCTGGCCATGAACTCCGGGATGGTAACGCTGCCGGTGACGTGCCAGGCGTCGAGGCGAGCGTTGATGCCGTCTTCGCAGAGTCGCGTGGCGAAGGCTTCCACCCGATTGCGATAGGCGTCGTCCTCCCAGGCGTAGGAGAGGAAGACGCGTGGCGGCTTGGGGGACATGGCGATGTCTCATTTTACATGCGGGGGACTTATCTCCACTTACCGCCTTTTGTTACGCAATTCTTGTGAAGGCACGAAAGTGGGTGTCGCTTTTTCCCGTTCCCCGTTTCGGCAAGGCTCGACGGCCTGCGACGCTATCCGCTGCGCCATCACCGCTCGTGTCGCCGTCGCTTCGTACAAAGGGCGACGTCACGGGCCACTTGCCCGAGCTGAGCCTGCTACTGATACAGCCGGTCCCGAACCTTGAGATACCACTCGGCGCCGAGGGCGTTGCGCCATTGATCGACCGGAGCGGCGCACCAGGCGTCGGGGACGGCCGTTTCCGGGGCGATGCCGCCGCGGACGAAGGCCTGGATGCCGGCGTCGCGACCAAGCTTCTTGGCCAGTGCCACATCCTGCTGAATGTTGCGCTGCTGGAGGAGGCGGATCGACGTTTCCTTCGGCTGGAACTCGCT
>CAIXGW010000096.1 GCA_903919145.1 uncultured Myxococcales bacterium | reverse complement strand
GTCTTTCTCGCCCATGCCGCTCAAGGCGGCGCGACCGACGACCCCGGCGATGACGCCGGCCAACGCTGCGGTGGGATCGTCTTTGCCAACGGCCTGTTTGGCGTTGTCTTTGACGGCGACGTCGACCAGGTGGTCGAACAGGGCCGTGCAGTCCACTACGCTGGCCTGCTGGACTTGGTCGCAGGCGGTCAGGGAGAGAAAGGTTAGTAGGATTAATGGCTTGCGGTTCATGGGGGGCCTTCCTTTTTGTCCGAACCTGGCGTTGGCGGCACTTCATTTCTTGGCGCGGCCTTTTCTGCCGGGGGCGATTGTGGACTTGCCGCCGGCGCGCTTGGCTTGGCCGGCTCTAGGGCTTTGCCCTTGTCCGGCTCGGGTTTCGGGCTGCTGCTTGGCTGTGCGGCTGGCGGCTGTTGGACCGCCGCCTTGTCTTTTTTTGCCTCGGCTGGGGCCTCCGCACCTCCAGCGGGCGCGGACTTCGGGGGCAGTCCTTTGTCGACCGCTGCCGCAGCCTTCTTGTCCTTGTCGCTGGCCTTGTCCACTTCTGCTTGATTGCGATTGGCAGCCCGGCCGCCACCTTCCCCGCTCCCAGCCTGCCCGCCAACTGCCTCGACCTTCGGGACTGGGGGTTCTTGCTGTGCTCCGGCGGGAACTATAGGTGCCGACTCCGCCTTGCCTTCGGCGGGCGCCGTCTCCTGCTTGCTTTCGGCCGCCTTGACAGGCTCAACCTTGTCCGCCTTCCCCCCCAACATCCACCCAACCCCAACACCCAACACCAAAACACCCGCCAGAACCCCCAGCAACTGGGGATGCTTCCACGGCACCGGCACCTTGGTCGGTGCTGCCACCCCGCCGGCGCTTGGTCCCGCTGCGGCACCGGCCACCACCCGGTTCATGTTGACATAGCGGCCAATGACCACCGTCGCGTTGTCCTTCCCGTCGCGCTTGACCGCTTCGATGACCAGATCATGCGCCCCGTAGTTGGGGTTCTTGGCCGAGGTCAATTCCGCCATGTCGCGCTCGGTCGAGTCGTAGACACCGTCTGAGCAAAGGACAAAGTAGTCGTCCAGCGCCAGCGACAGCGGCTCTGAGACAAAGGGCTGCGGGACCGCGCGCTGTCCAAGCGCCTGGGCCAGCACGCCCTTCTCTGGATGGTTGGCAAACTGTTCAGCTGTAATGATGCCTGCGTCGAGCAGCTTGCGGGCTTTGGTGTGGTCGACCGACAGCTGGCGCAGCTGGCCTCCGCGCACCAGATAGCAGCGCGAATCTCCGACATTGGCAATCCAGGCCTGGTTGCCCTGCATCAACGCCAGCACACAGGTCGTGCCCATACCTGCGTTGGCCTGCGACTGGGCTGCCACGTTGCGCACGGCCTCGTGGGCGTGAAGGATGGCTCGCTCCAGCAGGTCCCGCGGGGCGACGCTGGCTGCATAGGTCGCTACGTAGGCAGAGATGGCATCGCGCGCTGTGCGGCTGGCCAGGTCACCGGCAGCATGGCCGCCCATGCCGTCGCAAACCAGCAGCAGATCGCCAGCAGCGCTGTGCACAAAGCCATGCGAATCCTCGTTGACCTGCCGTTCACGACCGACATCGGTGGCGGCGCCGATGATCAGTTCGACTTCATTGGCCATGGTCTACTCCTCCAGCATGGTGCGACCGCGTCCAGCGCGCGGGGCAGCAGGTCCGCCTTGGCCGGATGGCGCCAACGCATGAATTTGCAGCAAGACATTGCGCGACAGGCCAATGACATCGCCGACCCGCAGCTCAACCGGCTGGCGGGGATTGATGCGCATTTGGTTGACAAACGTGCCGTTAGAGGAACCCAGGTCCATGATCCGCGCTGTGCCTCCGCGCTCGACTTCGAGTTGGGCGTGGTTGGTAGAGACCGTGCCCGACTGAAAGCGCAAGTCCGCGTCTTCTGCAGCGCCAAATAGATAGACGCCAGCCTTCAGGACCCGGTCAAAGCCCTCAGCGCTGCCCGGTGCTGCGGCCAGGCGCAAGACGTCGGGATTCAGCAGTTGGTCCAGGGCCGGGTCGCGGCCCTGCGGGCGAAGGGCGGCCTGGGCCGCTTGGGCGATGGCGGCTTGGCGGTCAGCCTCAGCTTCGCGGCGGCCCATTTCCGCCTTGTCGACCTGTTCTTTCAGCTGGCGCTCGCGCTCGGCTGCCTCGGCGGCAAGGGCATTGCGCTTGCGCTTTTCACCCCGGCGCCACGCCCAAAGGCCCAGCAGCGCTCCCAAAGCGACCAATCCGCCAGCCAACCAAGGGACAAGGTCTTTGACGGTCTTGCGCCTGACGCAGTGCCCTGCCGCGGCGTCGCACTTGCTGTCGGCGTTGCAATCCGCGTCCGTCTTGCACGCGGGGCCGACGGCGTCGCCGGTGGTGGTCGCCGCATCGGCCGCGTCACAGGAGCCGTAGTCATCGCTAGCCACATCGACGCGCGGCGGCGGCGAGCCTAGCGACTGCGCCACTACCGCTCCTCCCTTCTTGACCTTGAGATCGACCAGGGCGCCGACCTTGGCTTCGGTCTTGCCGCACAATTGGCAAGTGGTGCGGTCGACCTGAGCAAACAGCCGACCAAGGCTGTCGAGTTCTTTGCGCAAGTTCCTGGCCAGGTCAGCATCCGCCGCCACAGAAACCACGTCGCCGTTGGTTTCGTTGGCTACCTGGGTCAAGCGCGAGCGGCCATTGCGCAGCTTGGTCGCGTCTCCGCCCGGTTCACCCGACCGGCCAATGTGTACAGCGGCTACCGGCACGCCGCGCTTCTTGGCCGAACTGATGAACAGAGCATGGTTGTCGGTCGCACCCGGGTCCTTGTCTGCCGCAGGATCGATGCCGTCGCTGATGACGATCACTGCTCCCAGTCGAGTGCCGGCCCTGTCCAGCTCCGCGAGACCCAAATTGGCCACGCCGTAGACGTCAGCGCCGCTGCCGCTGGGATCCGGCAGGCTTGCCAGAAAGGCTTTGACGTCGCCAGACTTGTCGGTCGGCCCCAGCGACTTGGGATCGCGATCGCGGCCAGAGGTATCGATAATGGTGACTTTGTCGCCTGGGCCTTTGCCGACAACGCTCTCTAGAAAACCACCTACAGCTTCGCGAATCTGGGGCGTGTAGCGGCCCATCCCGGTCGTCTTGGTGCCGCCGCGGTCCAGCACAATCAGGGTGGTCAGCGAATCCCCACCGCGTCCTGGCCGCAAGACTTCGCCGGCCACCGCTTTGCAGGCCGTGGCGCCAACCAGGACTTCGACGGCGCCGTCGGCAGCCCCGGCAGCGCGGTCGTGATAGACGTGCAACTGCTTGCCCTGCTGGCGCAACAGGCGGATGCGCACATCGGCGGCCTCGACCACCAGCGCGGGTGCCAGGCCCACAGCGACCAGGCCAATCAGCAGTGCCTTTGTTTTCGAAGAGAAACCGGTCACAGCAGACCTCCTTATGCAGCCCAAGGGCTCTGCGGCCACGTCTGCTTGGCCATCCGCAGGTCGACCAGAAACACCACAAAAGTCGAGCCGCCGATGGTCAGGGTATCGCCCGACTGCAGGGCCTGGACCTGGGCAATGCCAATGTCTTCGCCGTTGACTAGGGTGCCATTGGTCGATCCCTCGTCTTTGACTGCGGCGTTGCCATTGCGCCAGATGATGGTCGCGTGCGTGTCACTGGCCTTGGACTCGAAGAACAGCGAGATTTCGTTGTCGCGACCGCGGCCAATGCGGTTGCGGCCAGCGCGCAGCACGTAGTCCTGGCCAGCCACGTTGCGGTCATAGGACACCATCCAGCCTACGATGCGCGCGGTCCCCGGCCCCGCCACTGGCGCCGCGGCCGGGCCGCTGGCTGGCGAGGCCACAGGCCCGGTGCCGGGCATTGGACCTTCATCCAGCACGGTCCTGTTGGACTTGGGCATGCCAGCGGCCGCTGGCATCGGCTGGGATGGCCGGTACGCCGGCGCCGCAGCAGCTGGCAAAGCCGATGGTGCGCCGCCCTCTTCCAGCACCGTGCGCCGCACCTGACCAGAAGGTTGAGCGGCGGCAGCTGGCGGCGGGATCGGCGGCGGATAGGCCGACGGCGGCGGCGGCGGCGCGTAGGGTCGCGCGGCAGGCGCATCGAACATGTCTTCCATGCCGACGGTCTTGCGGACTTGGCCAGCCGCGCCAGTGGCGGCGGCCCCCATCAACTGCCCACAGCGGGTACAGTATTTGGGATTGTTTGGGTTGTCGTGACCGCACTCAGAGCATTTCATTGGCGACTCCCTCTCAGCGACTCGCTGTCGCGGACATCTGCAGCGTCAAACTCGAAAAAGGCAAAGAACTGCCAAAAAATCACTGGGTACCTTTGCTGCGGCGGACCAGCGCCAACCCGGCACCAAACAGCGCCAGCACCGCCAGCGCCAGGTTCGCGGCGATTCCGCGGAAGCGTTGGTCAGGGTCGGTGCGTTCAGAACTCGTCGCGGCGCGACGAACGCCGTGGTCCTGATACATCCGCTCCTGACAATCCTTCAAGAACATAAGGGTCTTGACATCCTGCCCCGCCGCCAGCGCTTCCTTGACGTTGCCAGTTGCAGGCGCGTCAACTTCGCACAAGTCAGCGCCAGAGACCAGCCCAGCCAAGGCCCAGCGAGCTGTCATGGGCGCGCTGGCGGCCTGCAACCAAGGCGCCCGCGCCGGACTTTCGTAGGTGACGTGCAGAGGCACAAAGACAGAGAAGACGACCTGGACGATGGCATAGAACACCGCAACAATCACAACACCTTGAGCTGAAGCCAGCAGACTCGACAGCAAAAGGCCGGCGCAAGCCGCTGCGAAGAACGTCGGCACCAGGACTGTCCACTGGTGAAGAAACTCGCCGCGCAGGACCCCGCCACTCAGCGAGTGCAGCGTGCCAAGGGCGACGGCCGGAAAGACAAGGGCGGGTATGGCATAGGTAACGGCCTTGGACATCAGATAGGCGCCCAGCCCAAGCCCGCCGCGCCGCTCGCGCCGCAGGATCGGGATCTCTGAGACGATCTCCAGGGATGCCGCAAGCGCTCCAAAAAAGCACGTCATAATGGTCAGCACAACAAGATACTGGTGGGCGACATTGGCGCCGTCTACCGAGCGACCACTCCCCTCAACCTGGGCGCCAAGCACCGCCACAAACAGGGCAGACACGGCGGCCGGCACCACGAAGGTCAGCAGCAGGAAGAACGAGTCGCGCAGCTTCATGGTCAGGTTGCGGCCGACCAGAGTCGCCGCCCGCGACGCTGCGCTTGGCATGGGCGGCAATGGCCATGGCTGTGGAGGCTGCGCAGACAGCTGTTCCGCCCGGCCTTGGACCAATTTGCCAAAGACTTCGCTGCTGCGATAGCGCAAGGCCAGCTCGCCCGGGACCGCTGGGTCGGGTTTCTTGGGCATCCGCTCCAGCAGCGCCCCGGGCTCGCGGTCAGTGACGCCAAAGAAGTCAAAGCTGTCTAGCGCGGCGGGGCCAAACCAAGCCACGTGACCGCCCTCTTCCAGCAGCAAGACTTGGTCCATCTGGACAAACGCTGCGTAGCTGGGTTGGTGAATGGTCAGAATCACCGTGCGTCCGTCGTCAGCCAACCTTCGCAGCAGCGTCATCAGCTCCATGGTGTCGTGGGCCGACAGACCGCTGGTGGGCTCGTCCAGCAGCAGCACCGGCGGGTCAAGAACCAGTTCCATTGCGATGTTGACGCGCTTTTTCTGCCCGCCAGATAGGGTCTTGCGCGTCTCAGAGCCAAGAGGAGTGCTGCGTTTGGCGCTCAGCCCGACGTCTTCAATGGCTTGGGTCACACGGCGCTCGACCTCTGCCGCGTCCCAGGCAGCGGAACCGCGCAAGCGCGCCGAGTAGCGCACAGCCTCTTGCACCGTCAACAGCTCGTGGGCAACGTCAAACTGCGGCGCGTGGCCCACAAGGGCGCCCATGCCATCGGCGAGATTGCCTTGGTGGTGAAGGGGTTGCCCTTGAATCAGTACGGCGCCTGCCGTTGGCGCGTCAAAGCCTGCAAGGACATTGAGCAGGCTGGTCTTGCCTGACCCAGAAGGACCTAGAATACCAACCACTTCGCCGTCAAGCGCCGTGAAGGATACCCCATTGAGCAAGTTCATCGGCGCACCGGTAGCACGGTGGACCACTGTCAGCTCAAGGGCCTGGACGTCGACGCGTGCCCCGGGGCGGTGGTCGGTCGAAGCCAGTCGGAAGCGAAAACCTTCTTTGCCAACCCGCACCACATCCTGGCGGCGCAGCGCGCAAGAGCGGTAGCTGACCCATTCGCCCTGGCCGCCGATGCGCACCAGCGTACCGTTGCGCGACCCAAGGTCCTCTAGAATCAGCCGGCCGGCGTTGCGAAAAACCCGAGCGTGGCGCCCGGACACCGCGCTGTCTGCCACGATCAGGTCGCAGTCAGACTCTCGACCAATGGTCAAGGACTTGGCCGCCACTTCAACATCGCGGATGGCCAGATCTGCCGGCGGCGTCCGGTCCGGGCCGGTGCCAGGATGCCCACCCATCTTGGCTTGGGGATTGGCCGCGGGGGCCTGTGCTGTGGGCGCCGCTTTGATGGCGCCAGCGGACTTGGCGCTAGCCTTGGCTACAAGCTCGGCCACCGGAATCTGGAATTGGCCAAGGCCCAGGATATCGCCATCGACGGCTTCGGCCCTGGGTACCCGATAGCCCTGCAACCACAGACCGTTGCTGGAGCCAGTGTCTTCAATGAGGTAGCCGTGCCCGTGCAGCGTGATGCGGGCGTGGTGCCCAGACACCTGCGGTGCGTCAACCATCATGTCGCAGTCTGGAGCGGCCCCTATCGTGTACCATTTGCCGGGAGTCAGCATGGGCGACCTCGCAACAGGCGGCGCGCTCTTGCACACCACCGGAAAAGACGTGACGGCTAAAACGCCTGCTTGGGTCCTGGTACGCGCTGCCTGATGTTGCGCTCACCGCGGTACCATCGCTCAAATTGCCCTTCAGTGTTAAGGCGTTTGGCAATTTCGCGCGTCCGGGCGCAGCGCTGATGGGCTGGCGGGTGCGAGTGCAGCACCTGCTCCGCCATGCCGACCACTTGGCCGACGATGCCGCCAAGCGATGGCTCAGCGGGCCGATCTGCGGATTCTCCGTGGCGCACCCACAGCCGACACGCGGCAAAGGGGTCGTACTGACCGGCAGCCGCCAGTTCAAGGCCGCGGGCGTCAGCCTCGTGCTCGTATTCCGTCGAAATCGGCATCTTGAGCATGTGCACAATAACGGCGGCATCGGCGGCCGCGTCGCCAGCGATCAGGCGCGCGTATTGATAGGCCGCCACCGGATGGCGGCGCTCGATGTGGGCCATCTCGTGGCCCAGCACTGCGGCCAGCTCGGCCTCACTGCGGACGGCGCGCGGCCCTTCGAGCACGGCAGTGTGCACCGCCATCACCCCGCCGGGCAAAGCAAACGCGTTGAAAGAGTCGTCGCGAATCACGTGAACCCGATAGCGCAAACCCGGCCGCTGGCTGTACTGGGCAAGGTGATCGACCACCCCCTGCAGGTAGATCCCAAATTTTTCGCGGTCTTGAGCCAGATCCCACTTTCCGCGAAACGGCTCGGCGTTGGGCGCTTCCCGCTCGAGCCGCTCGCCCAGAGCAGCTTCGTCGGCGTCGGGGAATGCGGTCGCTTTGCGCAGCTCGCCCTCTACCTGGGCGGCGGCATCCTTGGCGATGTCGACTGGGTTTGGCCGGTCTTCGCAATTTGGACCTTGAGGAAGGCCTTGGCCAGCTTGGTCTCTGCTTACCGCTTCAACGGCAGTAGAGGGTACCCAGCCCGCGCCAGGGCGACTGCCAGCCCCATTGCCGCTGGGACTTTCACTGCCAATTGAGCCAGCACTGCCGCCGCCGTTAGCCCTACCGCCTGCCCCAGCACTGCCACCTGCCCCTGCACTGCCACCTGCCCCAACACTGCCGCCTCCGCCAGCTCCGCTGCTGTCATCCGCAGCCCACCACAAAGTCAGGCCTGCCCCAGCCACTAGCAAGGTGGCGGCCAGCCAAACTACAGGATCAGAAGACTTGCTCATGGTTGCACCGCGGTGGTCTGGTCAGAGGGCAAGGGGCTAAAGTTCCCCGCGTCCAAGCGCAGGTCAAAGCCAGTCAAGCGCATGGAACGCCGCACAGACAACCCGTAGGCGCTTGCCGTCGCATCGATTTCCATGGCGATGTCGGCGCTGCGCAGCCTCAGCACATCGGTCATCGCCAAGCCCAGAGCTGGGGCACTGACCAGAGCAAGAAGCTTGACGGGCTCTTCGCGGTCCGATGGAAGAAATTGCCCCTCTGGCAAATGGCCGGTCGCCACCTGTCGGTCAGACAGATAGGCTCGCCAATTCACGTCGTGCAGCGTCAAGTCCAGCCACGTCCCGTTGCGCACAAAAACCTGCGCCGCCACTTCGACCTGACCAAATACCAACTGCGGCAAGGAGTTGGGGATGCCGCGCGGCAACACCTTGGGTTGCAGGGTCAACATACCGGCGCGGAGCTGGATCTTGTCTGCCAGCATGCGCGGCACCAGCGTCCAGGCCACGCCAAGCAAGATCGCCAGCGTCACAACAACCAGAAATGCATAGCCATAGGGTTTCTGGCGCTCAAACAGCATGACGATCTCGCTGGGTTGTGGGCTGATGGGCGCTGCGGTTGCGTTGGCGAGTCTGCCCGCTACGGCTCAAGAGCACAAGGAGGCAAGCAGCCCCTGCCGTGCCCGGTCCTGCTGAGCCCACCAGCGGCCCAAGCCGCTTGCTGCCCAGTTGGCCCGGTCAACCCTGCCCAAGGGCGCGCGCCATCGCCCGCGCAGAGGCAAACCGCTGGGCAGGATTCTTGGTCAAGGCCTGGGCAATGACATCGACCATGGGCGCCGGACAGCGCGGGTGCAGCAGGTCGATCTGTGGCTGATCGCGAACAATTGCAGTAAGAATCTCAAGGTCGCTTGCGCCATCGAAGGCCTTGCGACCTGTAAGCATTTCAAAGGCTAGCAGGCCAACGCTGAAAAGGTCAGAGGTCAAATCGACTTCAAGCCCCTGGGCCTGTTCCGGACTCATGTAGGACGGGGTTCCGATCCGTGCACCAAGCTGCGTCCTGTGTCGACCCGTTGGACCCAGCAAGTCCCGGGCCACGCCCAGGTCGGCAAGTTTGGGCACGCCCGCAGCCGTCAGCAAGACGTTGTCGGGCTTGATGTCGCGGTGGATGAGGCCGGCCTCATGGATGGCTTGCAGCCCAGCCAGCACGCCTTGCAGAAGATACAGCACTTCATCAGCGGGCAGGCCATTGCCAGCGATGCGCTGACCCAGGGTGCCGCCCGCCACCAGCTCGAGCACCAGCACAAGCCGCCCGCCACTCTCAAAGGCCTGATACAGGTGGACGACGTTGGCGTGGTGGACCCGAGCAAGCGCATCGGCCTCCTGCTTCATACGCGCGCTTGCCGTGCGATGAACCAGCAACTCGGCGTCCAGCACCTTCAGGGCCACTTGCCGCAACTCCGCGCGATCGGTGGCGCGGTACACCGTGCCCATGCCACCAACACCTAGCAGGCCAAGCACCTGATAGCGATGGCCGATCAGCGCACCGACCTCCCAGCCATCGGCGGAGTCGCCCTCTGGTTCGGCAAAGCGCTCGGTCCGCCGCGAGTCCCCTGCACTTCCTTGCACTGGTCCAACAAATTGCCCACGGGCCGGGGCGCAGCGCGGACACTCCAGCGCGCCAGGCTCAAGCAGGCGGTAGCAAACGGGGCACTGCGAGGGAGAGTCGGGCATGGTTCCTGGGGGTGGGGTTGCAGGTACGGGCAATGCGCTGCGACATGGCCGGGACCCACCCCCGGCAGCAAAGCCCCCAGCAGCGCATCGCGGCAGCGGTTTTCGCGCGGACGGGGCAGCACAGCGGGCATCGTCACCTCGCGGCGCAGCATCGCGCGGGCGGGCGGCGGGTGCAAGGGGTGGCGCTGGTCAGACCCGGCATTTTCTGTTTAGATCCGGCTTTGAGCACGCGCCGGACCTTGAGCCCGCCGCCGCATAGATCGCACCGTCGGCTGGTTCGTCCAAGCCGAGCCAACGCCGCCTGCGGGCATCCGCGGCCGCCCCTTCTCCCGTTTCGCGCCGATTTGCGGCAAGAGGAAACCATGGACTCCACCCCTGTTCTTGCAGGCGATGCACCCCAAAAGCCGTTCGCCGGTCTGCGCTTGTGGCATGGCGCCCTATCCGCCCTGTCTCGCCCCGCCCTGTCTTGCGCCGCCCTGTCTTGCGCCGCCCTGGCTGGCGCCGCGGTGTTGGCCGCCAGCCCCGCGGCTGCGGCTCCTCCCGGTGCCGCCAAGGCGCTGTTTTCTGCCAATCAAGCAGGGGCGCCGGCGCCGTCTTTTGTGACGGGCGCGCTGCGGATGAACACCAGTGCCCTAAATGACGTCAAGGCCGAGCCAGACAAGGTCGCCATCCGCCTGTCCGTCGATGCCCTGGACCGCGAGTTCATGCTGCAAGCTGCCTACACCGAGTTTGAAGAAACCCCCAAGTTTCATGGCCTCAAGTCGCGCATCGTCACCTTCAAGAAGCACCGCGGCAAGCTGTACATGATCGAGTCTTCGGCAGGCAACACCGGCTCGACCGACATGCCGACCACGCTGCTGCTGGCCGAGTTTCCGATCCTAGAAGAGCAGGCGGGCTGGATCGAGATCGACTGGGGCGCCGGCATGAAAAATGTGTTCCTGGCCCAAGAGATGCAGGCCTCGGACGTGATGGCGCCAGAGGTCGGTCCGGGGGCGCTCAAGACGCTCAACATCCGCTTTGCCTTTGTCGACTCGGCTACTGTGACCAGCGACAACCAGATCATCATCCGCCAGATCGCGCAGTTGGACTTGCCGGGTGACAAGATGGTCGGCGTGGCGCCCACCGTCGAGGTCAAGTACTACCTCACGCTGTACCAGCCCGATGCCTCCTTCAAGCCCACCGAGTCCAAGGGCTTTAGGACCATGGGCTTTTTTGAAGTGGCCCCGCAGATGATCAAAGAGGGCGGCCAGGTCATCTACGCCGCCCACTTCAACCAGAACAAGCCGATTGTCTTTGCCGTGTCGGCCAATACCCCGCCCGAGTATCGCCAGGCGATCAAAGACGGCGTGCTGTACTGGAACAAAGTGCTGGGCGAGAACAAGCTGCAAGTGGTCGACGCGCCCGCGGGCACGGTGCCGCCGGACTTCAACCTCAACATCATTCAGTGGGTGGGCTATGAGCAGTCGGGGTCGGCCTATGCCGATGCCCAGATGGACCCCCGCACCGGCGAGGTGTTGCACGCCCAGATCTACCTGCCCAGCAGTTTTGCCATTCACGGCAAAGACATGGTGCGGTCGGCGATGCTGCGCGCCCAGGCTACGGCGGTCGGTTCGGCGCCCAAGGCCCGCGCCAGCAGCTTGCAGATGCACGGCCACGGCGCGTCCAACCTGTGCAACTTCGACCTGGCCGAGCTGAGCTCCCACTCGATCGCCGGCATGGACGCGCTGCTGACGCCCGATGTGCCCGAGCCCAAGCTGCTCAAGGCCAGCCAAGACACGATTCGCGCGGTGGTGGCTCACGAAGTCGGGCATACGCTGGGCATGCGCCACAATTTCGCCGGGTCGCTGTCTAGCCAGCTCAGCCGCGACGAGGTCGAAAAGGCCTTTGCCGCCTACCTGCAGGGCAAGCCCACCGCCAAGCTGCCCTCTTCTACTGTGATGGATTACCTAGAGAATCGCGAGATGATCATGCTCGGCGACCTGATCGGCCGCAACCAGCTGGCCCTGGACTATGACAAGAAGGCGATGGCCGCGCTCTACCAGGGCAAAGAGACCGCCCCCGAGCAGATGCCGCCGTTCTGCACCGACTCGGCGCTGGGTAAGTATTTGGACTGCATGCCCTTTGACTCGGGAAAGTCGATTGTCGAGGCGCGGACGGCGTCGGTGGCGCTCAAGTCAGAGCAGGTCGCCCACGCGGTGCTGGAGCTGGCGGTAGCGCTGACCAAGACCCCGCCGCGCGGCCAGCAGCCGCTGCCGATCGAGAGGTTGTCCTTTGATCCTCAGCAGCTGGCCCGCTTTGTGCTGGGCGAGCGCCACCTGCTGTTTCTGGCCATGACCGACAAAGTGCGCCTGCTGGGCGTGCGCCGCGGGCTGGCCTTTGAAGGGCCGCTGACCGACGACGAAGCCAAGGAAGCCGAGCTCAACTGGCTGCAAAAGGAAATCGAGCGAGCCGGCGGCGTGGCCAAGGTGTTTGAACCGCTGCCGCCGGAGTATGGCGACAAGCTGCTGGTCCACTGGAATGCACTGCTGGCAGACAAGCGGTTTACCTCGGGCAAGCGCAAAGACGGCAGCGCGTGGGCCTTCAACGACGGCGAGATCACCCGCCTGCAGGCCTTTGGCGGCAAGCTGTTTGGCAAGGTCAAGCAATCGCTGGTGATTGAAGACGTGCTGATCTTTGCCGGGGCGATCGCTGGCGGCAAGGCGCGGCTGCCGGACCACGACCTGGCGCGCGACCTGGCGCAGGTGCTGGAGCAGCGGGCCATCTACATCATCACCGCCACCCTGCCGGGTCAGGACATCACCGTGCCGCTGGAAGGCCCCGCGGCCAAGTTCTTCTCAGAGCAGTTTGTCGACGCCGGTGGGGCCAGTGAGCTGCCCAAGATCCAAGGGCTTTCTGGCGCCCTGGGCGGCATTCCCACAGTGCCAATGACACCCAAGCCGGGTGCGGGCGGCAAAGACGGCGGTCTGCTGGGCACCCCAACGCCGCCGCCGGCGCCCAAAGCCCTGATCCTGCCCAAGTTTGCCTATCCGCTGGAGGTCCGCCGTGCTGCCGCCAGCCTGCTGTCTCAGGGCCGCTGCGAAGCGCCCGAGTGGGGCCTGGGCGAGCGCATCCGCGTCAAGGCGGCGCTGGTCAAGCTGGCGCAGTCGGTGCTGGCCGGCAAGCTGCCGCCGGGCGAGCTGAAGGCTGAGCTGCTGCCGCGTCAGCTGTTGCGCTGGATCATTGAGCTCAAGGCCGTGGAAGCTTCGATTGGGGCGTAAGATCGCAGCGGTGCAGCGCAGGGAGACCCTGTGCGAGATGTTGACTGCGCCTGAGGAATCGCCCTGGAACCCCTGACCACCGCTGCGCTTGGCGCGATTCTGCTCTCCGCGGCGCTGCACGCGGCGTGGAACGGCATGCTCAAGAGCTGTCGCGACCCCGAAGCTGCGGGCGCGCTGCTGGTGCTGGGGGCCGCGGCGCTGTCTCTGCTGGCGGGGCTGGCCCTGGGCGAGCTGACAGTGCCGGCGGCGGCGTGGCCGCTGGTGGCGACCACGGGCGTCATTGAAGGGGTCTACTTTGTGACGCTGGGGCGGGCGCTGCAGTGGTTGCCCCTTGGCTCGGCCTATGGCATCAGCCGCGGCGTGGGGCTGTTGGTGCTGTGGCCCGCCTCGGTGTTGTGGTTTGGCGAGGCGGTGGATCTGGCCAGCGCCAGCGGCGCCGTGCTGCTGAGTCTGGGGCTGCTGGTGCTGATAGCTGGGGTGCCTTCGCGGCTGGGCTTGGCCTATGCCGTGGGCTGCGCCCTGTCGATCTCCGCCTATCCCTTGGCCTACAAGCGGGCACTGCTGGCCGGGGTGGCGCCGTTTGCGCTGTTTGGCCTGTCTTTGAGCCTGGCCTTGCCGCTGCAGGTGGTGGGCCTGGGCAGCCAGCGCAAGCAGAGACTGGCGACAGCCTGGCAGGCGCACCGCCCGGCGATTGGCGGCGGCGCCCTGCTGTGTGCCGCGAGTTTCCTGCTGTTTTTGTATGCCCTGAAGGTGACTGGGGCCGGGCGCATCACTGCGTTGCGCAACTTGAGCGTGCTGTTTGCCGCGCTGTGGGCGTGGCGGGCCGGCGAGGCGCTGACCCTGCGCAGTGGCTTGAGCGCGCTGGCGATCGCGGTTGGGGCGGCGTTGTTGGTTGGGTAGGGCCTTGGGCGGGCGGGCTGGCAACGGCACAGGGCACCGCCGATCAACAGTGCCAAGGCAGGGCCATGGATTTGACCCTGGCGACCCGCCGCGGCAACCAATCAAAGGGTTCTGCGGAGCCAGTACTGGAGGCTGCTATGGCAAATCCTGAACGAAAGACTGCAGCTATTGCTGCGCTGGTGGCGTTGGTCGGCTTGGTCGGCAGCGGCGCGGTTCAAGCTGCCGGGCCGTCTCAACAACCTGGCGAGTGGCTGATGCCGCGCTATGACGCCCACCAGACTGGCTTTGCCCCAGGTGTCGCCAAGCTGAGCAGCCCGGCGGTGCGCTGGCGGCTGCCGATTCCCAGCCAGCTGGGGGCGGCGCGTGGCGCGGACGTCGATCTGGATGGCCAGCAGGATCTGCTGTTTGTCAGCGGTGGCCGGCTGATCGCCCAGTCGATCTACGGAAAAATCCTGTGGCAGACAGCCAGCTTGGGCATCACCTGGGTCCAAGCCGTGGTCGACATGGATGGCGACGGCAGCCAGGAAGTGGTGGTGGGTGGCGCCACTGCGGCGCACCTGCTGCGACTTTCGAACGGAGAATTGCTGTGGTCTTCGCCGGCGGGCGCCTATCAGTCGCTGGCCCTGGCGGCGGTGGCCGATTTTGGCGGCGACGGCCAACCCGATCTGGCCCTGGCCGATACTTCAGGTCCCGTGGCCACCTCCAAGCCGTCAGCCACCGTCTACAGCTTTGCCGACGCCACTGCCACCGTACAAGCGGTGACCGACATGCCCGGAGCCGGCGGGCACTTTCCCTATGGCTCGCACCAGCAAGTCATCGACGTGGATGGCGACGGCACCGACGATTTGCTGGTGCCCGGCTACCTGCGCCTGGGCGGCTTTAGCGGCAAGACCGGCCAGCTGATGGCCCTGAGTCCGCAGATTGACAAGATGTTTGTGTTCTTGCCGCTGCAGAGCTGGCGACCGGCGGCAGCGACTTCGGCGCCGTACATCGTGTGGCCGGCCAGCAACTACGGCGGCTCAAGCTGGCAGCAGCAGGTGGGCTGGCTGGTGCTGCAAAAGCAAGGCGACCAACTGGCGGTGGTGTGGAAATACCAAGCGCCCGTGCCAGCCTCTGAAGCCGTGGCGGTGGTAGAGGGCAGCGGCGGCGACCTGGACGGCGACGACCAGGGCGAGCTGGTGCTCAGCCGCTTCACCAACGGCCAGTGGCGGCTAGAGGCCTTTGACCTGCCGACCGGCCAGACCCTGACCAGCACCGATGCCGCCAATTGGCCCAACGCCAGTGCTGGTCTTGGCCCAGTGTTGGTGGGCGCCTTCCGCCACGCCAAGCAGACGCTGCTGGTGGTGCGGCTGCAGGCCGACCGGCTGCCGCCCAGCCAAGGGCCGCTGAGGCTGGTGGAGTGGAGCCGGGCCAAGGGATTTGTCCAGGTGGCCGACCTGGGCAATGGCCAGTGGTGGCCCGGCAATCGCGCCCAGGCGGCGGCGCCGCAGAAGGCCGGCACGGCGCCTCTGCCGGGCCTGCTGAGCCTGCAGACCGGTCAAGAAGCCCCAGAGATGCTGATATTGCGCGACCAGGACGACGACGGTCGCCCCGATCTGCTAGAGCGCCTGCTGGTCGCCACCGACACCGCGCCAGCCACCAAGGCGGTGCAGGTGCTCAAGAGCCAGGCGCTGCCGCCCACAGCCCAGCCGCTGACGGTCATTGGCGCGCTGGGCGGTCTGCGGCTGGTGCTGTCGGCGGCGGATGGGCAGGTGGCCGTGTGGGACAGCAATTTGCAGCTCCGCAACGACGCCAACAGCGACGGCAAGGCCGATCTGCAGCGCCACGGTGCCGGGCTGGTCACCGCGCTGGTCGGGCGATGGCAGCCCAGCGACCCGCTGCCCAGCCTGTTGGTGGCGGTGGGGCCGCAGGTCGCAGCCTTTTCGCTGGCGGGGGCCGGGCCTGCCAAGCCGCCCGTGGAAAATTGGCGGGTGTCACTCAACGGCGGCGTAGCCACCCTCAACCTGGCCGACACCGACGGCAACGGCGCCCGCGAGGCGCTGGTGGGCTGGCAGGCAGCCGGTCAGACCCTTAAGCTGCGCGGCTATGGGCAGAGCGGCGCAGAGGTTTTTACCTGGAGCCCGCCGCCGCCGCTGATGCGCTGGGGGGTGCCCGGCCGCGGCCTGCTGGTGCAAGACGTCGACGGCGATGGCGCGGAAGAGCTGCTGCTGACGATGGCGCCGCAGCTGCCCCAGACGACCCCGGTGGCCTCGGTGTCCCTGTGGAGCGGCAAGAGCCAAAAGCTGCTGTGGTCGCCGTTGGCCGCATGCGCCCCGCTGGCCGACGTGCCGATAACGCTGGACATGATCAGCCAGCCGCCGCGGGCTCTTGCCGCTCCCTATACCTCGCGGGTGGCTTGCGATGTCCTGACCGGCGAGCTGCTGGTGGGCGCCGAGAACCAGTCCGGCGGCTATGGCACGCCGATGGTGGCCGATCTGAACGGCAGCGGACCGGCGGACATGGTCATGGGCGGCTCGGCGCTGGTGCAGCAGGCGCTGGACGGCGCCACCCTCAAGCAGCTGTGGTCCGTGGAAGACAAGAGGATGTTCGGGGCTCCGGCCGCCCTGGTGCAGGTGCAGGGTCAGAGCCTGAGCGTGCATCTGGCTCCGGCCTCGGCCGAGCTGCAGGTGCGCAAGGCCCTGACCGGCGAGCTGGTGTGGGCCAAGGTGCTGCTCAACAAGAAGGTCTGGCCCACTGACGCTGCGCCTGCCCACAACTTTGCCGCCGGCCGGATGGTGGTCCTGGGCGGCCTGCAGGGCAAAGAAGAACCGGCCGCCGTTGTCTCCACAGCGGAAGGCCTGCTCTACGCCGTCCGCCTGAGCGATGGCGAGCTGCTGTGGACTTTTGACAGCCGCGGCCCGGTAGGCGCCCTGCTGACCGCCGATGTCGATGCCGATGGCGCCCAGGAGCTGCTGGTAGCCCTGCCCACCGGCGAGTTTGTGGCGCTGGACGGCAACGTGGCCACAGCGGTCGCTTCAGTCCGCGACATCGGCGCCTTGCCCAGCGGCGATGCCAACGTCGACATCGACCTGCAGGAGGAAACCACCCAGGTCTCAGCAGCTTGGCCAGCAGCGCCATTGGCCCAGGGCTATCTGGCCCGCCTGGTCGATGACACCGGTGCCCAGGTGGTCCCGCCGACGTCGATGGCCGGCCTGCAGGCGCAATTCCAGGACCTGTACTTGCAGCCGGGGCGCACCTACCGCTGGGCGGTGGCAAGCTACGCTTCGGTGGGTGCCGATGCGTCGTTCTCTAGCGAGACCTGGTCCGACGGCGTCACCGTGGTCGATCAGTCGCCGCCGTGGTTTGAGAATGTGGCGTGTACGCCTTCTTGCGCGGTGCTGCCCGGCAGCGAAGTGGCGGTGGCGGCCGATGTTCGCGACCGCACGCGCCTGGCTTCGATCGGCCTGGAGCTGCAAGACCCGGCGTCGACCAGCACAGCGCCCCTGGCCAAGCAGCAGTGGCCGTGGCTGGCCAGTCACTTTGAGCTGCACTGGCAGCGGCTGATGGCGGAGCCCGGCACCTACAAGCTGCAGCTTTTTGCCACCGATCTGGCCGGACACAGCGCCCAGACCAGCGTGGAGATCCACGTGTGCAAGCCCGGCCAGGTGGTCAAGGGCGGGCTGTGCGGGCTGCCAGAAGCGCCGGCGGTCGCGGCCAAAGAAGTCGCCGGCACCCAGGTCGAAGGGTGCGGCGCCGGGCAGCGCTCTGGATCGGCGGCCGCGGTCCTGGGATGGCTGTTGGCCAGCTTGGGCCTTGGGCTTTGGCAGCGGCAGCGGCGGCGCGACTAGTACCCAAGACCGTTAATTCGATCCGGGCTAGACCCGGTTCTTGTTCACAGGTCTTGGCTACTACTGCTGGGTCTTTTTCCGTACCCCAGACCACGTCCGTTCCGGAACCCGGAACGAACTTGAGGTTTGGGGTACTAGTGGTGGAGGTCGGTCTGGCCCCGCGGTCTGCAACAGCGGGCAGCAGCGGCGGCAGCGCGGCGGTCCTTTCCGACGGCGCTCTGCAGCGCGGCGGGCCCACCGATCTTGACCACGGCAACCCTGCCGGTTAGCGTCGCGCACCCGGGCGTGGACCCACAGATCCCCAAGATATTAAAAGGCACACAATTCATGAGACTGCCCCACATCCTCCTTGCCCTATCCCTTGCGGCTCCCGCAGTGGCCGTGGCCGACAGCGGTGAGCCGGTGCGCACCTACGGCGACTTGACGGTGCACCAGCCGCCGCAAGCCCGCACCGAAGACCCGCGCGGCAAGATGCCAAGCGACCAGCAAGGTTCCTTGCGCATGGGCGAACCGCGGCTGTGGGTCGGCCCAGAAGTGCCGGCCTATGTGCCCATTGGCTTTGATACCCTTGAGCTTCTTCGGCTGTTGCCGGCAGAAGGCGGGCTCTTGGCCGTGTACCGCGAACCGTATGCGCGCGGGCCGGGCCAGCCAGGTTGCGCGGCTGAGGCGATGTGGCAGAACTGCAAGCAGCAGGCGCGCTTCTACCGGGCCGATGGCAACCTGGGCTGGACGGTCGACTTCTCTGCGCAGTTTCCGCGCAAAGACCACCTGGTGGTGTTTGACACGCTGCTAGATGGCAAGACCCTGTACTACAACGAGTCGTGCCAGACCTATGCCAAAGATGCCCGTGGCAAATGCTCGCTGGTCGTCGCCGTCGACGTCAGCGGGGCGGCGCCCAAGCAGCGGTGGCGGTCGGCGCCGCTGGTTTCCAATGCGCCGATTGTCAAGCGCGGGCCCTGGTTGCTGACGGGCTATGGGTTCAGCGCTGAAAAGCACTACCTCAGCGTGATCCACGCGGCCTCTGGCAAGCTGGCGACCAAGGTGACCGTTGCCAAATCGCCAGAAGTATTCAAAATTTCTGGTGACGTCCTAGAAGTGCTCATCTACGGCAGGGACACGTCGCTGCGGTTTTCGCTTGCCGATCTCAGCGCCGACGGCAAGAAGGCTGCACTGCGCTTGATCAAGGACTGACCGGCGGCTGCCGTGCACCCCAAACCACGTCCGTTGCGGAACCCGCAACGAACTTGGCTTTTTGGGTACTAGCTCGCCGCGGTCAGCAGAGCTTTCAGCTCGCCCTTGTCGATGAGCGCGATGAGGTCGCTGGCCCCGCCGACCAGCTGGCCCTTGACAAAGACCATCGGAAACGTCGGCCAGCCCGACCACATCTTGAGCGCCAGCCGGTCGCGCCAGCCCGACAAGTAGCTGCCATAGCTCAGGTCGTGAAAGGCCACCCCGGCCTTGACCAGCGCGCGGCGGGCCTGGCCCGGATGCGGATTCATGGCCATGCCCACCACGACCACATCGTGAGCGGCGATGGCCGCCTGGACTTCGGCCAAGGTGCTCTTCTGGGGCAGGCCTACCTTGTCGGCAATGGCGGGGTGAAGGCGGTCGGCAGCAAGGACGGCGCGGGGCATGGACTCTCCAGGAGTGGGGGGCGGTGGCAACAGGGATCGCAGCAGCAACCAAACGCGATGGAGGGCTCGGTTATTCCCGGCTGCGGATGCCCCGACCAGCACGACCGACCGGCACCATCGTGCCAAGGGCGCAGGTCCTGGACGCGCTCGACGGCCCTCCCAACGCAAAGGCACCCCAGGCTTGCTGCAGAACCCGTCCACACCGCGTCCACATGCGCCGCCCATGGCGTCCACATCGCTGCAGCAAGCTGCCCCTATCGGCTCCTGGCCGAACCACAGGGGAGGTAGACCATGACGGCGGCTGCGACAAGACCTCGGGTTTTTCGATCTTGGTTTCTTGGGCTTTTGGCGTCGGCGCTTTGGGCATCCGGCCTGCTTGGCGCGCTACCGGCGCTGGCGGCCAAGCCTTTGCCGCGGCCGGCGGTTCAGGGCACAGAGGGCCGCTTCCTAACGGGAGTGGTGCTGCGCATCGACGGTGCGGAATTCGTCATTGACCTGGGCCTTGGCGCCGGGCTGGAGCAGGGGATGCTGGTCACCCTGTACCGCACGGTCAAAGTTCGCCACCCGGTCACCGGCAAAGATTTGCTCGACCGCTTTGCCGTGGGCCAGACCGAATCCATTTAAGTCGTTGATAGTATGACAATTCTTCAGCCAGAAGCCGAGGTGGCCAAGCTGCTGAGGGTCGGCGACCGGGTCCAGGTGGCGCTGCCAGAGAAGGCCGCCAAAGCCCCCCCGCCCACCGATCCCAAGCTGTCGCCGCGAGAAGACGCTGCAGCCAAAGCCTGCCTGCCCTGCCCGGTGTGTCCGCCCACCCATGCGCAGCCGGGCGCCCCGCCGCCACCCCAGGAGCTGGTGGTCGCGGACCGGGTGTTTCGCGCTTGCCTGGGCAAGCAGCCCTCGGAGCGCATTGGCTTGTGGCAGGAATATCTAGCGCAATTTCCAGGCAGCTCTGTGCGCACGGCAGTCGAGGCAGAGATCGACGCCCTGGCCGAGTGGATGCGCGCAGGCCAGCTGGCCCGCCGAGTCGAAAAAGAAGACCGCGAGGCCCGGACCGCCGCCCAGTCCATCTACCACGAAGAGCTGGAGGAGTTGCGCCAGGGCGAGCCGGCCTGGCTGGTGTTTGCCGCCGCGGATTGGCAAGACGTGACCGACCTGCGGGTCCACCTGCGCCGCAAGGGAGAGAGCAGCTACGAGCTGATGCGCCCAGAGGCTTCAGGGGCTCTGCAACGCCGCCTCCAAGTACCCGCGATGTGGATAAAGAGCCCGGGTTTCGAATACTTTGTCGCCATCACCCGCGTCAACGGGGTCACCACGACCCTGGCCGGTCAAGCTGCCCTTCCAACCAGCGTGGCCGTGACACAGCCACTGGGCCAAGCAGGGGCACAGGCCGATTCTGGTTCAAGCTTTCGACTATTGGGCGAGTACGTCGACTTCAACCGCGGCCGGCGCGATGACGAAGTGGGCCTGGGCATGGCTGACCTGACCTACCGCATTGGCGGCGGCGGGCAGCTCTACTCCTTTCAGATGGGCTACGGGGTGTTGGCAGGCCGCGGCGGCCGGGTGGCAGAGCGCGATGACACCCTGACGGTCCACACCTCTGGCTACAGCAAAGGCAAGACGGTGGCCAAGGATGACACCCTGGCCTCGCGCAGTGCTGCCTTCAAGTACTCCTATCTGGGAGCAGAGTGGGCCTTGCACCGGATGTTTCACGCCACCACCCGGTTGGTCGTGGGCCTGGACGACAGCGGACTGGACTCTGGCGTAGAACTGGCGGGGCGCATCGGCGCAGAAGACGGGACCAATCTGCTGCTGGGCGCGTCAAGCTTGGCTGGGCTCGGCCGCGCCGCCTTTGTGGCTTTGACCGCGCGGGTGCTGGACAACCTGCCCATGACAGGAATCCTGGAAGTCACCAACCGGCCAGTGCGCGAAGACATCGCCATTCGCTTGATTTACGAGGCCGGCTGGCGGGCCACCAAGCATTTTGAGCTGACCGGTCGCCTTGGCTACAACCTGCGCACCATCGTTCACGCCGGCGTCAGCGTGGGCGGCGGCATCGCCTTTCACTGGTAGGAGCAACCCATGAAGACCCCTAGCTTTCTGCAAGGACTTTGGTTCGCGCTGCTGCTCATCAGTGCGCCGGCTTGGGCCGATCCCCTGACCTTGGGCCACCATCCGCCCGCCGCCGCTGCGCCAGGCAAGCCGCTGGTACTCACCTTCAGCGTAGCGCCCGCCAGCCAGTTGGCCACGGCGGTGGTGCGCTTTCGCAGCTTGGGCACGGCCGCCTGGAACGATGCGCCGATCCGCCTGTCTAGGAGCCTGTCGGGATAATCCCCGCCAGGCTCCGTGCCATTTTGCGTTTTTTTCAGTCGGGCAAGAAATATTGGAAGTGAATTCCAATATTTCGCCCGCCTGGGCGCTCGCAAGACGATCGCCCTAGGACCCTGTCG
>CAIXGW010000095.1 GCA_903919145.1 uncultured Myxococcales bacterium | reverse complement strand
TCTCAGCGCTCAACCAGCTGCTGCACAGCCAAATGGCCCAGCTGACCATGGACCAGTTCCTCAAGGGCGGCGGCGGTGCCGGGCTGCGCAGCGCAGCCGAGCTGGCTGCCGAAGCCAGCATGGTCGGCTAATTCTGCAAGAACGCCAATCGATACGGCATGCCCTGGCCAGTTGCCCGCAGGCCTTGGGGGCTGCGGCTGGAACTGTTTCGCTACCCCAAACCCTGGCCGCTGCAGAACGGACTTCGGGTCCAGGGTACAAGGCAGCCGCGGCAGAATTACGGCGCCCCCGCCCCCAGACAGCTTGCAACCCAAGCGCCAAGCTGGCATGATTACCGCCCTTCGCGGCTGCCGACGGCTGCTGGCCTGATGCACGCTCCTGCAACACACGCTCCCCCTTCCGGGAGCCTCTGAACGGAGATCGAGATTCCGATGAGCGACCTGAACGACCTGAACCCGCTAGACAACAAGCCGAAGACCGAGCGCCCCCATCGCGCCTCGGCCCGCTCGGTGGAATTTCGCCCGATCGAAGTGAGTGTGCAGGACGGCAACGTCAATCGCGCCCTGTCGATGCTCAAGCGCAAGATGGCTGCTGAAGGAATCTACAAGGAGCTGCGCAAGCGCCGCTTCTTTGAGAAGCCCAGCGAAGAGCGCAAGCGCCGCAACCGCGAAGCCGAGCGCCGCCGCAAGAAAGCCGCCCGCGCCGCCCGCGAGCGCGCATAGGTCCATCGGCGCAGCTCCAAAGCCGCGCCGCTGTGCTGCCGAAGCCAACATCCTAGCCCCACGTACCTTTCCTTTGCCCAGCCGAGGAGGCGCCGTGCTTGTTTTGCCTGACTTCTTGACCAGGTCGAGCCTGGCAACACTCCTGGCGGCGTCTGCGCTGGCCGCTGCTGTTGTGGCGGCCCCGGCCATGGCGCTGGAGGCGGCAGCAAGCACGCCCGCTGAGGCGGCGCCGCTGGCCAAGCCGCGGGTCAAGGCTGCGTTTGAGGGCTTCTTTGTCAACATCGATCTGGGATACAGCGGCAGCGGCGGCGAAGCCGGGCCGCTGATTCCAGATATGCAGGCGGGCGCCGGCTCGCTGCCGGCCAGCTGGGGCAGCTTCAGCGCCTGGAAAAGCAAAGGCTGCCTCTTTGGCACGTCGAACTGCTACAACCGCGCGATCACCACGGACCGCGGCGGCGGCATGGCGGCGGCGCTGCAGCTTGGCTACAATATCAAAGGTTACGTAGACTTGGCTCTTGACCTTGCCTGGAGCGGATCCTTTGGATCGACGGCCGACACGGCTGGCATCGGCACGGTGTCGACGCTCATCGGCATCCACCCGCTGCGCTTTTGGCGCGCCGACTTGCCGGTCGATGTGCGGCTTTACAGCGGCATTGGCGCGTTTGAAGTGCTGTACTACTACGAGACCGAGTTCCAGACCGAGGCCAAGGGCAAGGCCTGGACCGGCACCTCGCTGCCGTTTGGCCTGCAGACCGAGTACAAGATCGACCGCGACGGCGCGTTTGCCATTGGCGTCGACCTCCGCTTGGTCCGTGGCAGCTACAACAAGTGGATCTACAACAATGACAAGGACATCGCCTCGCGGCTGGACGACGCTCCCGTCACCACCCTGCGCTTTGCGCCGCGGCTGACCTTCGGCTTCCACTTCTGAGCGCCCAGGCAAAGAGCACGCCAACCATGAGCCGAAAACACGTCCTGCTGGTCCACACCGGTGGCACCCTGGGCATGGCCGAGCCTGACAAGCGCCGCCTGGATCTGGCGCCGGCCGCGCACCTAGAGCGACTGCTCAGCCGCGTGCCAGAGCTGCAGGAAATCGCCAACATCGACCTGATAGCGCCGTGGAACGTCGACTCCTCTGACATCGGCCCGCAGCAGTGGCAGCGGCTGGCGCAGATCGTCGCCGGCGCCTTCCTTGGCGCTTCCGAGCCGATCGACGGCGTGGTGATCATCCACGGCACCGACACCATGGCCTACACCGCCAGCGCCCTGGCCTACATGCTGCGCGGGCTGCACCGACCGGTGGTGCTGACGGGGTCGCAGCGGCCCCTGGAAGCGTGGCGCACCGACGCCAGGGCCAACCTGGCCGCCGCAGTAGAGACGGCGACGCTGGCCTTGCCCGAAGTAGCTATTGTCTTTGGAGACAAGGTGTTGCGTGGGTGCCGGGCCTCCAAGGTCGATGCGCGGATCTACCAGGCCTTTGACTCGCCCAACGAGGCGCCGATCGGCCGCATTGGGGTGTCGCTGGACTTGGACACCCAGCGGGTGCGCGCCCCCGGACAGCTGTACCTGGACGACGCGCTCGGCACCGGTCTGATGGCGCTGACGGTGTTTCCGGGCATGGACCAAAGCCTGCTGCAAGGCGTGGCGCTGGCGGCCAAGGCCGGTCTGAAAGCCGTGCTGGTGCGCGCCTTTGGCACCGGCAATGTGCCAATGACCGGAACCGCCAGCCTGCTGCCCATGGTCGAGAAGCTGGCAGGCCTGGGGCTGCACGTGATCGTGGCGACGCAGTGCCCTGGCGGCAGCGCCGAGCTGGACCTCTACGCCAGCGGCAGAGCTCTGCTCGCCGCCGGGGCGATCTCGGCTGGAGACATGACGTTTGAAGCCGCGGCGACCAAGGCGCTGTGGGCGCTGGGTCACCCTGAACAGACCATGCGCCAATGGTTTTTCCAGGATCTGGCCGGCGAGATAACGCTTTAGCGCTGGAACCGCTAGACTGGCACCACCACGGAGGCGAGCGCTCAGCCACATGCACCAGCAACCCCATCCCATGGCGCCGCCACGGCGTTTTGCAGCGGCTCACCGGCGGTGCCCTGGGTCCGCGGGCGCTGCTTGGGCCCTGGTGGCCTTGGCGTGGCTAGCTGGCTGCACCCGCGTCGACGACTCGACGGACCCCGACAGCAGCAGCGCCGCAGATGCCAGCCAAGCCAGCGACAGCGCCGGGCCCTTGGACGTACCCTACTTTGACACCGCCAAAGACGCCAAGCCAGACAGCGACGCAGTCGCCGAAGCTGGGCCGGCAGCCAAAGAATTGTGCGGCAACAACCTGGATGAAGACGGCGATGGCCTGATTGACGAAGCCGGCTGCTACCCCGGGCCCAACCTGCGCGCCGATCAGGTGTGGACCGATCTTGGCACCATTGATCTGGCCAACGCCGCTGGACCCGCAGCCCTGCGCACCTTTGGTGCCTCGGTAAAAAACCAAGGAATTTTGGCGGTCGCCCGCGATATCAGCCCCAGCAAGGGCTATGTGTGGGCAGAGACGCTGGTGTCGCCTTCTGGCCTGCAGGTGCTGTCTCCCGGAGCGTGGACGACCTCGGGCAACCGCGGCTATGTCGGCCTGGGCCAAAGTACTTTGCTGTTTGGCATGGCGCCGCAGGTCAGCGTGGTCGCCGGGCCATGGAGCCTGGGCTTTACCCGCGCCGCCACTACCCCGCCCAGCTACAAGGGCACGCCGCTGGCCGGGCGCCTGCACGTCGGGGTGGTGTCGCGGCCAGAGCTGCCGATCAACCAGGTGGGCAAGCTGGATCTCGATGTCTTTTGCGTGGGTGGCGTGCCAATGCCCTGCGCCGAGCTGGCCAACTCTGCGCCGTGGAAGAAGATCGTCGGGCGCATTGATGCCGTGTGGAAGGCGGCGGGGCTGCAGCTGGGCGAAGTCACGCTGGTGGACCTCAGTGGCGAAGAGGGCGTCAAATTCAAGTACCTGGACAATGTGTTTGCCGGCGACAGCAGCAACGAGCTCAATGCGGTCTACGCGGCGACCGGCAAGCTGCGGCCGCAGTCGACGGCGGCGACGCTGGTGCTGGTGGCGGCCATCCAGGACAACGGGGTGATCGCCGCGGCCGGCTTGTCTCAGCTGGGCGGCGTGGCGGGCTATGCGGGCCAGCGGCTGGGCGGGATGGCGGTGGCCATTCAAGAGGATCAGTGGCAGGTGGCGCTTAAGCAGCCGCCAGAGAGCGCTTACGCCGGTGACGTGTGGGGACTAGTTATCTCGCATGAAATTGGTCACTTCCTGGGGCTTTGGCACACCGATGAAAGCGACGGGTCGCTGCACGACCCTATTGAAGACACGCCGCTGTGCGACAAGGTTGGCGAGGTCCTGACCCCGGCCCTCTGCCCGGTTCAGTCCAAGTACCTGATGTTCTGGAGCCCCAAGGGTGGCACGCTGACGGCCGGCCAGAGCAAAGTGGTGCGCCTGAGTCCCGCAGTGCGCTAAGGTTTGCCGAACAACGGGTTGCCCAGCTGCGTTGACCCCAGGAGGGCGCCACGCTAGCTTTCACCTTCGCGTCATGCGCCGCCTGCGGGATTGTGGATCTGCGGCGGGCGGCGCACCACCAATTGCTAAGGAACTACTATGGCTTCCAACTCCCTCCCCCTGCGCCTGGGGTCCAGACTGCGCCTCTCTGCCGCGGCCTTTGCCGCCCTGGCGACGGGGCAGCTGGTCGCCTGGAGTGCGGCAGTTCCGGCGCAGGCCGCTCCGTCTGACGCCGCCAATATCTTGAAGAATGCCGGGCAGACCGGCGTGGCCCAGAACCTGGGGCTTCCTGCCGACAAAAAGGCCTTTGCTGAGCAGATCGCCAAGGATGCCGCCAACAAGACCGGAGCCAAGGTCTACATTGTGCTGCTCAAGCGCGATGAAGATCCCCAGGCCTACGGCAGCATCTACAGCGACCTGAACATGCAGGGCAAAGACCTGTTGATTGCCTCCAACGGCACCAAGTGGGAGATCAAGGCCGCCGCCCTATCTCACGAAGCCAAGCAGACTGCTGTCAACAAAGGGCTTTCTCAGGAAGGCCAGCCGCTGGAGCGCCTCAAGACCGTAACCCAAGAGCTGACCACGGCGCTGACCCAGGCACGCACCGGCAAGCTGTCTTGGAACGAGTTTCAGCACCAGAACGCCGGCAAAGGCTGGAACCCCGCGCAGATGTCGCGCGAGTACCAGCGCTATCAGCAGTCTGGGCAGCTGACGACCACGGTGGGCACGCGCGAGGTACCGCTGGTGCGCCAAGAATCCAGCGGGTTTGGAACGGGCGCCGTGGTGCTGTCGCTGATTGTCGCAGCCATCGTGGGCGTGGTGCTGTGGCGGCGCAAGAAGCGCGATGCCGGCCTGGGAGACGAGCTCAAGCTGGCCCTGCAGGGCCCCGATCAGGTCATCACCGACATCTACATGAACCTGGACGGCCTGGAAGAGCACCCCAACTTTGGCAAAATGCTAGACGCGGTCACGGCTTGTCAGGGCAAGCTAGACGAGCTCAAGAAGGGCGCGCCCACCCGCGAGGCCATCGCCCGGGCCCGATCTCTCAATGACGAGGCCAACCGCCTGCGCCGCGCCTTTGACGAAGCCCGGATGAAGCGCTAGTGCCCAAAACCGGCAATTCGATCCGGGTTACGCCCGGTTCTTGTTCACAGGTCTTGGCTACTACTGCCAGGTCATTTTCCGTAGCCCAAACCACGTCGGTTTCGGAACCCGGAACGAAATTAGGGTTTGGGGTACCAAGCCCAGCGGCTTTGCGCCGCACTGCCGGCGGTGGCTGGCGATTTTATCAAGCCAAGTAGCAAGGAGAACACCATGCGTCTGACTGCCCAAGCCCGCGTCTATCTGCACAGCGGCGAGGAAGTGTTCCGCAAGCCGTCATTTTGGGACAAGATCAAGACCTTTGCCGGATCGGATGTCGATCTGCGCACTGGCGAGCTGTCGATTGCCGGCAACGCGCTGGCCATGTGCGAGCAGGTGCAGCAGGCCTTCAAGCTGGCCAAGGTCACCAATGCGGTCAGCCTGACCATGGACCGCGAGATCCTGTACCAGGACCTGGAAGATCGCGCCGATGATGCCGATTTGCTGATCACGGCCGCCCGCCGCTCGCAGACCATGTTCTCGCAGCCGTTTGAGGCGATCCGCATGGTGTTTGAGCACGAGGCCGGCGGCGTCCACAGCCTGATCGAGGCCACCGTGCGCTCCAAGTACAAGAAGAATGAGCCGGCGGTGCTGATTGCGATCGGCGGGCGCATTACCTCGCTGCGGCCGCTGGAGGGCGAGGAGCAAGAGGCCGCCAAGGACCGCATTGGCAAGGCGCTGGGCGACCAGAACTTGGTGCCCACGGCCAAGGCGATGCTCGATGCGCTGCTGGCCCAGCTGGAGGCTGGCCTGTCTCGGGCGTTTGTCGGCGCGCGGATCGAGAGCGATCACGCGGATATCCAGGTGGTCAAGCCAAGCCGCGAAGAGCTGCAGCAGATGCACCACGGCTTTGACGACCGCCACGCCGCGCTGCGCGATCAGCCGGTGTACAACTCTGGCTGGAGCTACGGCAGCTACTACGACCCGTGGTCGCGCTACTACCGCGATCCCATGGACACCTTTGTCAACTTGATGGTGCTGGACGCGATCATGCACCCGCGGCCGATGTGGGGCTACGGCCCCGGCTACTTGGGGTCCAGCTGGTCGAGCTATGGCGCGCCGGTCACGGTGATCAACTACAACGGCCACCCCTACGGCAACGCCGACCACATCAGCAGCTTTCAGGGCCAGCTGGGCGACGTGGGCCAGGTCTCCAACCTGGACTGGTCTTCGGCCAGCTGGGACGACAGCCAGCTGTCTGGTTACGACGCCAACGCCTCGTCTTTTGACCAATACAGTGGCGGCGCCGGCTCGGGGGGCAGCTGGGACTGCGCTGGCGGAGCGGACAGCGGCGGCGGTGGCGGCGGCACCAGCTCAGACTGCAGCTTTGACTGCAGCAGCGACTGCACGGCGGACTGCGCGGCTTCGGATTGCTCTTGGGACTGCTCGAGCGACTGCTCCAGCGACTGCGGCGGCGGCGGCTCCGATTGGTAGCGCCCGCGCCGGTGCAGCACAACCCGGCAGAATTGGCGTCCACTCGCGGCGATCCGGTGCTGCCACCGCGCCTGAACTGGCCGTTTCTGCCGATGCGCCGGGCGCCACGGCTAGCCCACGGCATTGTGCAAGGGCGGATCTGGGCCCACGACCCCGACGGCCTGGAGGCGATGGCCCTGCTGTCTCGCCGCGCTTGGCTGTTGGTGCAGGCTGCCGATGGCCGGACGATTGGCGAAGTGGTGGCGGCGCTGCAGAGTGAGCACGGCGGTCAAGATCAGCAGTGGCTGGCCGAGCTGCCCATGCTGTGGCGCAACGGCTTTGTGCGCAGCCCAGGGGTGCAGCCGCGGCGCCCCAAGCCCCAAGCCGAGCGGGTGTTCAACGCCTGGATTCACCTGACCAACGCCTGCAACCTGGCGTGCCCGTACTGCTACATCCACAAGTCCAAGAACCACATGAGCGATCACGTGGTAGAGAAGGTGCTGGGGGCGATTGAGGCCACCGCGCGCCAGGGGCAGGTCGACCGCATCCACGTCCGCTACGCCGGCGGCGAGCCGATGCTGCGCTTTGACGCCATGCAAGCCTTCCACGCCCAGGCCCTGGAGATCTGCGCCCGCCACGGCGTCCAGTTCTCTGGCGCAGTGCTGACCAATGGCGCGGTGGTGCCCAAGGGCGCGCCGCAGTGGCTGACGGCCCTGCGGGTGTCGGTGTCGCTGTCGATCGACGGCGTGGGCCAGCTGCAGGACGTGATGAGGCCGGTGGTCGGCGGCGGCTCGTCCTTTGAGCGGGTGGTCGCCGGCCTAGACACTTACCTCAAGCACGGGATCCGCCCCTACATCCTGGTGACGGTAGGGGACTCTAACCTGGACGGACTGCCTGAGCTGACCCGGTTTCTGCTCGACCGCGGCCTGGGCTTTCGCTACAGCCTGGTGCGCGACATGGAGTGGGGAGCCACGGTGTTTGACGACCGCCACGGCGCCGAAGCCGGGGCGCAGCACATGGCCGACCTGCAAGAGCCCAGCGGCTCGTCGGCGGACCAGCTGCTGCAAGGTCCGCCGCTGCGCCGGCTGCAGAAGGTGCTGGGAGAGTGCTACGACCTCATCGAAGCGGCGGTGACAGCCCAGGCGGCCAGCGGCCAGGCGGGTCCCATCAGCTTTCGGCGCAGCCACCGGTTTTGCGACCTTGAGGTGTGGCAGCCGATTCAGCAGGCCTGCGGTGCCGGTCGCAGCTATGTGGCGATTGGCGACGAAGGCCAGGTCAGCCCGTGTCAGGCGGCTCTGCACCGCGAAGGCACACTGCCGATCGCCCAAGAGTCACTGGTAGACCAGGCCAAATCACAGGTCCAGTTTGAGCATTTTCATCGCCAGCTGGGCAACCCCGTGTGCAACCGCTGCCCGCACAAGCCGTCTTGCGCCGGTGGCTGCCCGCTGCTGCTGCACCGCCGCGAGGGCCATGTCGACGGCCGCTCGCCCTACTGCGAGGTGTTCAAGGCGGTGATCCCGCGCATTTTGCGGATAGCGGCTGTGGAATTGTTGGGCGAACAGCAGCGGCGGCTGGCGGCGCCGACCCTGGCAGTGCAGCTGCCCGCGGCGGCCAGTGCGGAGCCGTAGATGGAAGAATTCCTGATCACCCTGGAAGAATTTGGCGAGCGACAGCTGGCCGGCAACAGCGTGCGCACCTGGCTGGTGACGGTGCTGGTGGTGGCGCTGGGCTGGTTGGTGGGGCGCATGGCCCGCTACATCCTGACCCGCTGGGTGCTGCGGATGACCGCCAGAACCAAGACCGACATCGACAACAAGCTGGTCGAGCGGACGGCCCGGCCTATCAGCCTGATTCTGACGGCGATCTCCATGGAGGTAGCCGTGGGCCTGCTGGCCTTGCCGCCCAAGGTCGCCGTCGCCGCCCACGCCGTGGTGCTGGCTGCGCTGGCGCTGACCGTGGCCCTGCTGCTGATGCGCGTCATCGACGTCATCTTTGAAGAAGTGCTGGATCCGTGGGCGCAGCGCCAGCAACCTCCCATCAACGTGCAGGTCGTGCATGTGGGCCAGGTGGCGCTGAAGATCATTGCCGGCACGGTGGCGATGGTGACCGTGCTGCAAAAGACCGGCATTGACGTATGGAGCGTCATCACCGGCCTCGGCATCGGCGGCGTGGCGATGGCGCTGGCGGCGCAGCAAACCTTGGGCAATTGGTTTGGCGGCATGCAGGTGATGACCGACCGGCCGTTCCAGGTGGGCGATTGGATCCGCGTTGACGCGCACTTTGGCCGGGTGCTGCAGATCGGCATGCGCTCAACGCGGATGCAGAACACCGCCGGTCTGACCTATGTCATCCCCAACAAACACATCGCCGAAGCCACCATAGAGAACCACATGGCACCGCAGGGTCAGGTGCGCGAGTTCTTGCTCGCCCTGCCCTATGACACCGGCGCGGCGCGGCTGGAAGAGCTGTGCGGCGACGTCCGGGCGCTGCTGGGCCAAGTGCCGCTGGTGCATCCCGAAATCTCTGTGCTGGTCTGGAACTTCGCCGACTGGGCCATCCAGCTGCGGGTGATCTACCGGGTCATCGACGCCAATCACTTTGGCCCGGTGGCCCACGAGGTCAACATCGCCATCAAGCAGTTGTTTGACCAGAAGGGCGTCAAGTTTGCCTTTCCAACCCGGACGATCTACTTGCCCGAGGTGGCCGCCCCCGTTGGCTTGGTGGGCCAGACAAACGCGCACAAATAGGGCGTTTCTGCGACCACCTGACCGGTGGCCAAGATCCACTGCAGCAACGGGTCGTTGGCAACCGGATTCTGGCAGCGATGACCCTGTCCGTGTCCCTGGCCCTGGCTCTGACCCTGACCCGTGCCCTGACCCGTGCCCTGCCCCTTCATCTGCACCAGCACCACACAGCCGCGCAGCTGGTCTTTGAGCCGCTGTTCGTAGCCCGGGTACTCCTGGGGCAGGTACCAGTCGATGGACGTGGCGTTGACGGTGTCTGTCAGGAAATACAGCAGCGGGAAGTGCGGCACGGTCACCACCGGGCGATCGACAAAACGCTGGCGCATCGCGGCGTAAGCCTGGCCCAGGTCAGCGTAGCGCAGCGCGTTGTCTCTGCCGGTCATCAGCTTGGGGCCAAAGCGGCGGAACACTGCGCTGAGGTCGGCGGTCTGCGCCGCTCTGGGCACCTCGCGGTACTGGTAGTGCAGGATGGCGTAGAGATTGCTGGCTAGCAGGCTGGCCGTCACGGCGGCGGTCAGAGCTGCGCCCCAGGCCAGCCGCGGCCACACCGCGGTGCGGGTCAAGGCCAGCGCCACCGCCAGGCCCACCGCGGCAAAACCCGCCGCGGGATTGGGGAAGCCCCAGCTGATCTGCGTCTCCCAGGCGATCAGAAGGGCGCCGACGTCCAGCCACGCCCGACTGGCCTCGCCACGCTGCAGGGCCAGCACGGCATCCGCAGACAGCAGGCCCGCGCACAGCAGCCACAGCCAAAGGGCAGCATCCCAGCCGCCGGGTTGGGCAAACGCCAGCGCAGCCGCCCCAAAGGCCGCCAGCGCCACGCCAAAGGGCCCGCTGCTCTGCGGCCGCCGCTGGGCCCATAGCACCAGCGCAACGCCGGTCGCCGGAACGAGAAGAAAGCGCAGCCACACCAGCGGCCCAGCGCGCAGGTAGATGTAGGGGGCGATGCCGGCTTCATAGATGGCGCGCGGATTGGAGGCGCGCTGCATCTGCTCTTGCAGCGGTTGCAGCGCCCCGTGGTAGGCCAGCCAGCCGCCCAGGACCAAACCAGGCAGCGCCAGCGCCGCCAGCCCCACCCACGTCTCGCGGCGGAGCCGGTGGCGCTGCAGCAAGGCCAGGCCAAAAAACACCATGCCGGCCGCAAAATTCTGCTTGGCCAGCGGTGCCAGCCCAAAGCAGAGACCTGCCGCCACCAGGGTCAGCCAGCGCGCGGGCCCCTGCAGGTCGCCAAAGCGCAGCAGGCCCACCAGGCCAAGGACAGAGAACAGCAGCCCGTCGGTGGTGTGCCAAGGCGAGCCGCCGGTGTTGACCGCCAGCAGCAGCCCGGCCAGCCCCAGCGCGCCGCCAAACAGCAGCGCCGGCGCCGAGGCAAACCGCCGCGGCCCCAGGCCCAGCCACAGCACCAAGAACACCAACAGATGCCACGCATAGGAGCTGACCCGCGCGGCAAAAAAGACCCAGTCCGCCGGCAGATACAGCCACAAGCTGTGCAGCATGGGCGTCAGCGGCGGGCGCACGTACAGAAAGTCGCGGTGCGGCACCTGGCCGCCGTGAATGCGATGGGCCAGCCCCAGGATAAAGCCATCATCGGTTGGGTGATGGCCAAACGGGATCACCCAGGTCAGCAGCGCCAGGGCCACGGCGGCACACAGCAGGCCCAGCCAAGCCAGCGACCACGCCATGGCGGCTCCTGGCTGCTTGGCCTGATGCGGCGGGTGCTGGTCTGGCCCCATGGGCATGGCCACCTGAATCTGAATTGCGCTGTGGAATTAGCAGCGCGCCCCCGGAAACGCCTGCCGGCCGGCCACTGCCGCGGGCCCCCTTTGGCCAAGGCAGTGCGAGCCTACGCCGCCGACCAAGACCGGTCAACACACAGCCAATTCCCTGGGCTCAGCTGGCTCAGCCCCGCTGGCAGGCGGTCTAGACCGGCCCGGCCGCCACCAGCTCAAAGACCGCCAATTCCGGGGTAGCCTGCTGGCCAAACCTGGGCAGGCGCACCGATGTGCCGATGCCGGCGTTGACGTACAGCTGCGAGTCGCCCGCCTGGTACCAGCCGGCAAGGTAGCGCATCCCCACCAGTCGGGTCAGTGTGGCGGTCAGGCCGGGCAGCGCCACCTGGCCACCGTGGGTATGGCCCGACAGCACCAGCCGCCCGCCGTGCAGCCCAATCAAGTCGGCCGTTCGCGGCTCGTGCGACAGGACCAGCGCCTGATCGGGCCTGGCCACGTGGGCAAAGGCCAGCTCGGGGTCGTCGCGGTGGGTAAAGCCGTCATCCAGGCCGACCACGGTGAGCTGGCGGGAGCCCAGGTCCAGCACGGTGCTTTCGTTGACCAGCGTGATCACCCCTTGCTTCTCCAGCATGCGGCGGATCGCCAGAGCGCCGCTGTAGTGGTCGTGGTTGCCCAAGGTGGCGACAATCGGCCGCGGCAGGCTGGCGACCCAGGCCTCCAGGGCATCCAGCTCAGACAGCGAATTGTTCAAGTAGTCGCCGGTCAGCACCAGTAAATCCGGTCGGGCGGCATGGACCAGGCGCTGCGCCTGCAGCAGCGTCTCCGGCGCGGTGCCCCAGCCAACGTGAATGTCGCTGAGCTGGGCGACGCGCAGCGGCGGACGCTGACCCCACAGCCGGGCGCCGCGAAAGGGCGCCTGGTGGATGCGCTGGGTCACCAGGCCAGCCGGATGGGCATGGGCATCGCCGGCGACCGCCACGCCCGCACCCACCGAGGCGCCCGCCGCAGTCATCGCCAGGTGACGCAGGAACTTTCTTCGGTCCATGCCGTCTCTCCTTGCCGGGCCAGAGTGTTTGAGGGGTGTCGAACGCGTTTGATGGGGGGCTTACAGAATCCCTTGGCAACACCTTGGAGACGGATTCAACGCGCCGGCAGTCAGAATTGTTCCAGTGGTGCCTCTTGGGCCCTTTCGGCAGCGGCATCCGGCCAGCGCTTGCCCCGCAGGCGCCGATCCGCGAACCTAGAACGCCGGTCCTCAGCCCAGTTGTTGGGGGGATGCTGGGATGTCTTGTTCTGTCCACTGAACCCAAGCCCTTTTGGAAACCAGCGGGCCCTTGGGGTTCGACGCGCTAGAGGCCATGACCATGTTGCAAGAACTGCACTTCCGCGCCAGGCAGGTGGTCTACGATCTGCGCACTGGCCTGCTGTTTCGCCCGGCTTCGATGACGCTGTGGTCGGCGCTGCTGGCCCTGACCCTGCCCTGGCTGGAGTCGCATCCAGAGGTCGAGCGGCCGCTGACGGCGCTGCTGGGCCCCTACGTCGCCGGCGAGCCAGGGGCCGCGCAGCTGCTGCTGACCACGATTGCCGCCTCGGTCATGACCACGCTTTCAGTGGTGTACTCTGTGCTGCTGATGGCGCTGTCGCTGGCATCGGTGCAGTTCTCTCCGCGGATTCTGGGCAATTTCCTGCGGTCGCGGACCAGCCAGACCACCGTGGGGCTGTTTACCGGCACCTTTGTGTATGCGCTGCTGGTCTTGCGCACCGTGCGGACGGCGGGCGACGGCTTTGTGCCAATCCTGGCAGTGGCGGCTGCTCTGGTGATGGCGCTGGTCTGCCTGGGCGGGCTGCTGTACGCGCTGCACGACATCGCGGTGTCGATCCAGGCCAACAGCATTGCCGACCGGATTGCCTGCGAGACCCTGGCCGTGCTGGACGAGGTGATGCCCGCGGGCCCCGTCGATGGCCAAGAAGGCTCACCGCCCCTGCACATTCCGCCCGGAGCCACCGCGGTGGTTGCCAAGGCGGCCGGCTACCTGCAACTGATTGACCACGCGGCGCTGCTGGCACTGGCGCAGCACCAAGGGGCGACGCTGTATCTGCCCGTGGCTGAGGGCGAATTTGCTGCACCTGGCGATCCGCTGCTGTGGGTGCATGGCGGCAAGGCCACGGACGAAGCCTGGGTCGCCCGGGCCAGGACCGCGTTTGACCTGGGGTCGTCGCGGACCATGCAGCAGGACGTCGAGTTTGGCTTGCGCCAGATCGTCGACGTGGCGCTCAAGGCCATCAGCCCGGCGATCAACGACCCCAGCACCGCGTGCACGTGCATTGACCAGCTGGGGCGGGTGCTGGGCGAGGCGGTCCAGCGGCCCGTGCCGTGGAGCGAGCTGGGCTCAGACAGCGGCCGGCTGCGGCGGCGCCCGCCCAATGCCTTTCGGCTCATTGATCTGACGTTTGCCCAGCTGCGCCAGTACGGCCACGGCGACATGGCTGTGGTGCTGCGGCTGCTGCGCGCGGCCACCCACGTGGCGCGGCTGTGCGTTCGCCGCGGCGACCGGGATCGGCTGCAGCACCACGTCGATCTGCTGATGGCGGCCGCCCGGCAGCGGTTTGCGCCGCCGGACCTGGAGGAAATGCTTTCCCGCGAGGCCGTTTTTCGTCAGGTGCTCGGCCAGGCCTAAGCCGCACTTTGGACCTTGTACCTGCCCTCGCCATGCGCTACGGTGGCAAGGAGGGGACGCTGCGAGAAATGGCCATCAGGGGGGCAGGGATGACAAACTGGATTTGGCCGTCGAGATCGGCGTGGGCCGTGCTGTGGGCCGTGGGGACCTTGGCGATTGCGACCGCAGGCTGTGAAGAGCCTCCCCCGCCAGCATCGACATCTTCTGCACAAGCAGATACCCCTGAAGATCCTGACATTGCAGCAGATAGCTCAGATGACTCGGCCGACGCTGGCAGTACGGCGGCCGATGCGATATTTGACAATTCTGCAGATACAGTAGTTAGTTCAGATGTCAGTCAAGATGTAGCGCCCAGCGATGTCGATGCAACCCAGGATGCGGCAACTGATGCAGCAACTATGGATGCAGCGGACAGCGCTGTTGGTCCTGACGCTGCCGAGGACACGGGCCCTGCCGATGCTCCTGATGCTGCCGGTGGTTCTGACGCCGCCGTTGACGCTGGCGCGGCGGACGCCGCCGCCGACGCGCTGGCCGAGGTATCGGCAGACGCTGCTGTCGAGTCCGACGCCGCGGCTGATGCGGCGGCTGACGTCGCCGCCGATACGGCCGGCGAGGTGGCCGAAGATGCGGGCATTGACGCGACCCAAGATGGGGGAGCTGACACCGCGGCCGACCTGACGGTGGCCGAAGACGCCGGCGCTGCCGGAGCCGATGCGCAGCAAGACGCGGCAGCACCTGCGGATTCTGCCGGTGCGGCCGACGCCGCGGTCGCAGCTGACGCAGCTGCCGACGCCGCCGCTGATGCCGCCGCCGACAACGGCCCAGACGCCCTGGTCGATGCCAAGGCCGACGCAGCGGCCGACGCCGCCGCTGATGCCGCCGCCGACAGCGGCCCAGACGCCGTGGTCGACGCCAAGCTCGACACAGTGGCCGACACCGCAGCGGACACTGCGGCTGACACCGTCGCCGACACCGGCCCTGATGCCCTGGTCGACGCCACGCTCGATACTGCGGCCGACGCCGCCGCTGATGCCGTCGCCGACACCGGCCCAGACGCCGTGGTCGACGCCAAGCTCGATACTGCGGCCGACGCCGCCGCTGATGCCGTCGCCGACACCGGCCCAGACGCCGTGGTCGACGCCAAGCTCGATACAGCGGCCGACGCTGCCGCTGACTCCTCCGCCGACGCCGCAGCAGACGCAATTTCTGATGCGATTTCTGATGTCATCTTGCCGTGCACCGGCAAGCAAGACGGCTTCTCTTGCCAAACCGGCAAGCCCTGCTTTGCCGGCGAGACCTGCAAGGCTGGCCTGTGCCAGGGCGGCACCGAGAATTGCGACGACGGCAACAGTTGCACGGCCGACTATTGCGACGCCAAAGCGGGCGTGTGCAAGCACGACCCGGCCACCGACGGCAGCGCCTGCAGCGACGGCAACCCATGCACGGACAAAGACACCTGTGCCAAGGGCTTCTGCACCGCGGGCGTGGTCACCTGCGCTGGCCCAGACTGCACAGACAAGACGCTGAGCTGCGGAGCCAAGCTAGGGCTGACCGCGGCAGAAGGCGGCAGCAAGCTCAAGACCATGGGCTGCAGCCAGGCCAAGACGGCCAGCGATGGCACCGAGTGGTCGATCCTGGCCCAAGCCGATTGCGCGGCGACTTTTGAGGTGTTGGTGCGGGCCTACGGCACCGGCAAGTTCGGCACGGCCCCGCTGGATGAGCAGTCGGTGCGCGTGTACCTCATCGACGAGGCCGCGTCGGCCCTAACCTGCGGCGCCACCAGCGCTTGCCAGGACGTCACGCTCAAGCAGCAGGCCTGCGGCAAGTCCGGCCCGGCGCCCATGCCCGGCTGCTCCGCAGAGTGGCTGATCACGGCCAAGACCACCGCCAAGGGTGCCCAGCGCATCATCGTAGACACGCTGGCGTCGGCGCAGATCCTGCAGGTCCAGGCAGAGTTGCTCAGCTGCCCCTGCCAGACCTCTGGCCAGTGCGGCGACGGCAAATGCGACTCCAATGAAGACAAGTTCAATTGCCCAAGCGACTGCGGCGCCGCCAACCCCTGCGGAGACGGCTTCTGCGACACCAAGACCGAAACCGCGGGCAACTGCCCGGCCGACTGCACCGCCAACTGCGGCGACGGCAAGTGCAGCTATCCGCTGGAGACCCCAACCAACTGCGCCAAAGACTGCGCCAACATCGCCTATTGCGGCAACGGCAGCTGCGACGCCAATGAGACCAGCTCGAGCTGCCCCAAGGACTGCGGTGGCGACGCCGGACCGACCGACGGCGGGGCCATGGACGCCGGCGACACCAAAGACGGCGGCACCGCCGACGCAGGCGACATCAGCGACGGCGGAACCGTGGACGCTGGCGACGGCAGCGCCTTGGATGCGGGCGACATCAAAGACGGCGGTACCACGGACGCGGCCGACATCAGCGACGGCGGAACCGTGGACGCTGGCGACGGCAGCGCCTTGGATGCGGGCGACATCAAAGACGGCGGTACCACGGACGCGGCCGACATCAGCGACGGCGGCGGCGGTGACGGTGGCACAGGCCCCACATGCGGCGACGGCAAGTGCGACTCCAACGAAGACCAGTTCAAGTGCCCGGCGGACTGCGGCGCCGCCAACCCCTGCGGCGACGGCTTCTGCGACACCAAGACCGAAACCGCCGGCAACTGCCCGGCCGACTGCGCCGCCAATTGCGGCGACGGCAAGTGCAGCTATCCTTTGGAGACCCCTGCCAATTGCGCCAAAGACTGCGCCAGCGTCGCCTACTGCGGCAATGGCATTTGCGACGCCAATGAGACCAGCTCGAGTTGCCCCAAGGACTGCGGCGGCGACGCCGGCCCGACCGACGGCGGCGCCATGGACGCCGGCGACATCACCGACGGCGGCGCGGTGGACGCAAGCGACACCCAAGACGGCAGCATCGCCGACACGGGCGACATCAAGGACGCCGGCACCGTGGACGCCAGCGACATCCAAGACGGCGGCATCACCGACGCGGCCGACATCAGCGACGGCGGCACCGGTGACGGAGGCACACCTCCCAAGTGCGGCGATGGCAAGTGCGACTCCAACGAAGACATGGTCAAGTGCCCAGTAGACTGCGGCACCACCAACCCCTGCGGCGACGGCTTCTGCGACACCAAGACCGAGACTGCTGGCAACTGTGCGGCCGACTGCGCCGCCAACTGCGGCGACGGCAAGTGCAGCTATCCGCTGGAGACCCCAACCAACTGCGCCAAAGACTGCTCCAACACCGCCTACTGCGGCAATGGCATTTGCGACGCCAATGAAACCTCGGCCAGCTGCCCCAAGGACTGCGGCGGCGACGCCGGACCGACCGACGGCGGCGCCATGGACGCGGGCGACAGCACCGACGGCGGCGCC
>CAIXGW010000094.1 GCA_903919145.1 uncultured Myxococcales bacterium | reverse complement strand
TTGGCGGCGGCCTTTGACGTGCGGACCCAAAAAGGCGAGCTACGCGAGGCGTACTACACCGGAGTCGAGGCCGTGAAGGATGGCGACCGCGAGTACGACCTGCTGCTGGTGACGCTGCAGAAGGCCGCTGGTGTTACGTAGCGCCCCCAATGTCACCAGAAGCCCGGTTCCGTTGCACTGAACTTGGCAGAGCGTCCGCGGCCAGCTTGACGTGATTTCGGCCGTTGGGGGGGGGGCCGGCCGGGTTCCTCCCGTCGGATCCGGCTCTGCGGCGGCGGCTGTGGGCCGTGTGGGCAGGGCCGCCCTAAGCCTGCCGCCGGTCCCAGCCGGACTGCGGCGCTGTCCAAGCCCGGTGGTCAAGTCGCCGCAAGCTTTCCGAACATCCTGAGACTGTACATCGACTTGTCCACGGGGCGGCACGGTCCACAGCCCGGGGGCTGGGGGGCTGCTTGCCGTCGGCCTCCTCGACTAGACTGCTGAGCTGCAGTTTTGTTTACATTCCGAGGATATACGCAAAAATGCGTAGGGCCCGCGATCGGCCAAGACCGCGAGCCCTACATAACCCTTCGCGCCAGATTGGATTTTCTCGAGCCTGTCGGCGCAGCCGGACTGCTCTGCGAGCTTGCCACACCTCCAGACCGATTGCCACTCGGCCTTTCATTATCGCCGACTACCGCCCCGATGCGGCTGGATTGCTCGTGGCTGTGTGGCCCGACGTCGGCCCGTGTCATGGCCGCGATGGGCTTGCGTGTCACGTTTGCCTGAACCATTGGCGGCCGCGGTCGACCGGCCCCTGCTTTCCGCTGGCGGTCATGACCTGTTTGGGGCATGGCGGTGCATTTACGCTGTATCCGCCAGGACATGTGCCGTACGGTCGCAGGGCGGTCGCCGCCGTGACTCTTACCGGTGCCGAGCCCGATTCACCGCAAGTCCAGGGCGCCGAGACACTATTTGACGCCGCGCGCGACGCGAGTCAGGGCAAGGCCTGGCACCGCCAGTGCCCGGGTGGCAGCGACACGTGGTGGAGCTCTCAGGGTCGGCAAGTCGCTACGGCTGTGCGGATTTTCGGCGTCGCGCCAGACCTCGATCTTGCCGCCAGGCTGGCCGTCGCGGCAGCGCTGCAGCAAGACGTGCTCAGCTTGCTCGATGCCAGCAAGACCATCGTGGGGTCGCCGGGTTACCGCAGTCGCGGTGCTGCGGTCGTGGGCGTGCACAATCGCCTGCCGCGCGGACCGTGCTTGCTGCAGTGCCTTGTAGCCGCTGGGCATTTGGCCGGCCTGTGGGGGCCGCCGTGGCGCTGGGATGGTCAGATTCGCCAGCTGCGCCGGTGGGCATTCCGCGGCGACGGAACACGCCCACCGTAGCCGTTTGCCGGGGTCCGGGTCGCATCTACGACTTTGGGACATGGGCGGGCAGGTCGTGGGCGCATAGGCTGCACCGCACGCTGCCCAAGCAGCCCAAAGGACGCCGATGGCCCCAAAGGACCCCCAAAAGCCGCGTTCGAACCCGTCGGACGCGGCGCTGTTTCGATTTGCCGTGGTGTCGCAAGTGCTTTCGCAAGTGCTGAGCGGCCAAACCACGGCGGACGCTATTGCCGATATCGCCGCGCGTAACCACATGACCCCGCAAGGCAAGTCGGGTCGGGTCAGCGAACGCACCCTGTACCGCTGGCTGGCGGCGTATCGCCAGCGAGAGATTGCCGATTTGGAGCCGGCGTCGCGGCGGCGCACGACCTCGTCTGTCGTGCTGTCGCAGTTCCTGCTGAAGTTTGTGCGAGAGCAAAAGGAGATAGATATCAGCGCCTCGCTGCCGGAGATCCTGCGCCGAGCCCGGCTAGAAGGACTGCTGGGCGAGCACGAAGAGGTGGATCGCAGCACGGTCTACCGCGCCTGTGTGCGGATGGGCGTGCCGGTGGTGCGGCGCAAGAAAGCCAAGGTCCGGGATTCGCGCCGGTTCGCCCAGCCCCACCGGATGGACATGAACCTGTGTGATGGCAAGCACTTCAAGGCAGGAATCCATCGGACCAAACGCGTGGCGCTGTATTACCTGGACGACGCCTCGCGCTTTGGCCTGAACGCCGTCGTCGGCACTGCCGAGAGTACACCTCTGTTTTTACGGGGCTTGTACGAGTCGATCCAGCACTATGGCTTGGCCAGCATCTACTACCAGGACCACGGAACGGGCTTTACCTCCAAAGACACGCAGACGGTGGTGGCCCAGCTGCCGGCGGCCCTGGTGCACGGCGAGGTCGGCTACCCTGAAGGTCGGGGAAAGATCGAAAAGTTCAATCAGACTGCGCTGCACGCCGTGCTCAAAGGCCTGGACGGCAGGCCCGACATCGACGCCGACTGCGGCGCGCTAGAACTGCGTCTGCGCCACTGGATGCGCGAGATCTACAACCACACGCCGCACGAGTCGCTGCCGCTGACTACGACCGGCGAGCACATGACTCCGTGGCAGCGTTTCTCCCAAGATCCCAAGCCGCTGCGCATGCCTTTGGACCTGGCCGATTTGCGCCAGCGCTTTGTGGTCGAGCTGCAGCGGCGGGTCAGCGCCGACCACATCGTCCAGATCGATGGCACTAATTACGAGACACCGCGCGGACTTGCAGGAACCAGCGTGAGCATCTGGCGGCAAGTCTTGGATGGCACCTTGCAAGTGCTGCACCCCGATGGCTCGGGGCGCCTGGTGCGCCTGCAGCCGGTCGACTTGGCCGCCAATGCCCAGGCGCGCCGGGCAGATCCACCGCAGCAGCCCCAAGAAGGCCACGCCATCCCGGCCGCAAGCGCCGCCGATCGGGCCTATGCCCGTGACTTTCGCCCTGTCGTCGGTGTCGACGGCGGGTTTTCTGACCCCAAGCCCAAGGAGAAGTAGCCATGAATGCACCTATCGATTTTCGCGCCCGTTTCGGCTTTCACAGTGCGCCCTTTACCCGCGAAATCACCCTGCAGCAGCGCTTTGCGCTCGATTCCTTTGACCAAGCCCTCACAGCTCTGCAGCGGGCCGTCGAACAGCGCTCCTCTGCCGCCCTGGTGGCGCCGGCGGGCACGGGCAAGACTGCGCTTTTACGCGCTTTGGTCGGCAAGCTGCCGGAAGCCCGCTTCGCCGTCCACTACGTCAAAGTGACCGGCCTGTCCAAGCGCGACATGTGCCGCGAAATCGCCATGGCCTGCGGCGCTGAGCCCGCAGGATCGTACCCGATGCTGGTCCGCCGGCTGCAGGAACGCTTTGTGGCGACGCTGTCGACCGACGGCGTGCGGCCGG
>CAIXGW010000093.1 GCA_903919145.1 uncultured Myxococcales bacterium | reverse complement strand
TGGGGCTAGCCACGGTAGCGCTGAAAAAGCCTGAGCATCCCGTCTGGCTGCCGAAGAAGTCGACACTGTGCGGACCGCCCGACGAGCTGTCTCCGTTGGATCTCGATGACGCTGGGCTGCCTTCAGGGCTCGAAGCCATCGCCGAAGACCTGAGCGAACCGTTCTTTGACGAGCTGCCTGCCGACGACTGGGCGGCCTAGCTGGGCGACCTGACGGTCTGCTGGGTGGCGGAGCTTTGCGCGGACCGGGCAGATGGGCTTGAACTGACGTGAAATTTGGCGGTTGATGGCGGTGGATCGCGGGCGTAGGCTCGCCGCTGACGGCTGGGATGGTCTTAGTCGGGGGACACCATGGCGCTGCCGGGGTGGTCTATTGGGCGGCTGGGGCGTTTGCGGGCACTATGCATGTGTCGGTCGAGGCGGCATCGCCACTTGGCTTCGTCGCGGCGTCGTCGCCCCCGGAGCAAGCGGCTGCAGTCACCGCTGAGGCCACAAGGGCGAGCAGGACGAAGAACCGCGGCAGGTGACGAAGTACGTTCATCTACTTATTGCAATTGCGTAGGATCTGTAGGCGCTGGGGCCGGTAGTCTCTAGAAAGCCAAGCCAGTTCGCGCGTTCCTGAGCTGTGCGGTGGCAGAGTTCTGTTAGACCGATGGTTGTCACAAGTGTCACACCGTTGCGTGCGGCGTTGCTAGTGCTAAATATCACGACAGTGTCATTGGGAGCGACGTTGCTGTATCCGCGAGTTGCGGTGGTCGACGCATTTGCGACCGATGGGTCCGCGGGGGGGCGGGCTCTTGCGATGCTTAGGTGGCTGATTCAACTGCTATTTTACTGCACGGCGATCAGCGTCGCACCTCGCTCGGGCTCCGTAGTTGGCCGGTGCAACGCGTGCTTGACAGCAGTTGGGGCAAAGCCCAGCCTGCTGACAGGAGGCCCACCATGCAACTGTCTTCCGCCTACCGCCTACCGCCTACCGCCTACCGCCTACCGCTAGGCCGCGCGTGTGTTGTCCTACTGCTTGTGCTGGCGGCTGCTAGTGTGGCGCTGGGCATGCCCGCGATGGCGCAAGCCGCAAGCCGCTGGAGCCCAGCGGTAGCTACGGCCGTCTACGTGGACATGTTCGAGTTGGGCGCCGGCGAAAGTGTCGAGTTCGTCACTGAGAACCAGTCTTCGGGCGCCGACCCGGTCTTGCACTTGTTCAGGGTGCTGCAGGACGGCAGCTATCAGCAAGTCGCCGTGGCCGACGACATGCAATGGCCGGTCAACCCCAACGCTTACATCAGTTATTTCAATTCCGGCGCGGCCGGCAGCTTTGTTCTGCTGCTGCGCGCCTACAGCACTGCCGCCAGCGGCGTGTGCGACGTGCGCATGGACACAGTGTTGCGCCAGGCCGCGGCGCCGGTAGGGGGCTGGCTGGCCCCCAGTTCAGCGTTTGTGTTTGCCGCAGGCGATCGCTTGCGCACGGTGCACCTGCCCGGTGGCAGTGAGATGGAACTGGTGCTGGGCCTGCAAGATGCCTATTTGCCCACGTCGCTGGCGATCGCCAACAGCATCGCCGGAGCCGCCGAGTTCGGCGTGGATGGCACTGAGAGCCTGTTCTTGTTCGGCAGTCCGCAGGTCCGGACAAGTCCGACAGATTACTTCGACAACTTCCGTGCCGGCTTTGTCTGGGCGGCGTTCAACGATCCGGCCGACGCGGATGGCGATGGGCTGGGCGACGAGCTCGAAGAGGCGATCGGCACGTGCGGCACGGTGGCGAACTGCTGCGCGGTGGGTGATCCGCCGCTGACGTGTGCCCAGGGCTACGGCGGCAAGGACTCGGATCGAGACGGGCTGTCCGACGGCGAGGAGCTGTTTGGTGTCGCTGGGGTACTTCCCTTTGGGGACGACGAGCTCGACCTCCCGCGTTGGGGCGCCAAGCCGCAGCGCAAAGACGTGTTTGTCGAGGTCGACCATTCGAGCCTGTTTGCCTCGCTGGTTGTTCCAGAAAATACCAGTCCATTTGGGTGGATGCGCAACAATGCGGGTGGCCTGCCGAACGCGGGCTACACCGGGGTCGAGGACTTCGCCGCCATCGGCCGCGCGCCCTTCCTCGCCGGTCCGGCCACCCACGTGCGCAACCGCGACGGCTCCGCCGGCATCGCCCTGCACATGGATCTTGGGGTCCAGCCGCTCAACCCGTCGGATGAAGAGAAGTTTGGCGCCTATCCCAGCGCGTCGCCGCGCGCCCTGGTGCCAGACCTGCGCGTGCGCATCACCGGCCCGATTCCGGCGCCAGGGTTGGTCTCGCTGACGATCAACGGCACGACCTGGAGCTTCGATGCCACCGGGATGACGGCAGAGCAGGTCGGCGCGACGATTGCGCTGTCGACACTGTTCGTCCCGGAATTCAGCGATGCGGTGCATTATGTATGGCCGATGGAGGTCACCAACTCGCAAGACGTCATCATCCGACTGGCGGGCAACACCCCGGGCGTGCATTTTACCCGCGGGGTGGCCCCGGCGGGGAACCTGAGCATGTTGGGGATGAGCGACAAGGAGGCCTACATGCACGCGGATGAAAACAGCCAGTTCGATGCCGTGCGCAAGGGCCGGTTTCATTACGCCGTGGCCCAGAGCGAGGGCGGCGCTGGGCAGGCCATGATCAGTGCAGCACGATTCGCCGGAGGACTCACGAAGCTGACATTCTTCCACGAACTGGGTCACTCGATCGGTATTCGCCACTGGGGCCACGATAGCTGGGGTCAGAAAGCCGTCGAGTGCATGCCACACTACCGCAGCCTCATGAACTACGACAAAAAGAACTACGCCTTCAACGCGCTTGAGGATCCCCTGACGATCAATCCGGGTGCCCTCAGCGAGGTCGCCACCTTTGGCCCAAGCTGGCAAGGGAGCTACGCCGATTTCTTGGGCGACCCCTACTTCTACACCACCCCCACCAGCAGCCCCGGGGTCGACTGGAACCGCGACGGCCAGCTCAGCAGCACCGGGCTGTGGCGCGGCGCCGCCCTCACCGTACGCAACAAGTCGTGCCAATCCTACGCCCAAGGCAGGACGATCATCGACGCCGAGCCGGCCATCACCGGCCCGGTCGACCTGGTGCGCTTTGGCGCGTTTCTCTACGCCTTCTGGTCCAACGGCAGCAGCCTGCGCGGCCAGAGCGCCGCGCTCGGCAGCGCTGGCGCCAAGTCCTGCACTGGGGCGGCGGGCAGCACTCCGGGCGCCTGCCTGAGCTGGAACGACACCTTTACGTTGGCGACGATGCCCAACGGCGCCCTGGGTGTGACCGCGCTCAGCCATGTGGGGACCCTGTTTGTGGCCAGCACGACATCGCAGGGGACCTTGGTGATCATGCGCTATGTCCCCGGGCCGCTGCTGCCGCTGACCGTGGTCGACACCCAACAATACCTCCCTGATGCCAACAACATGCTCGCCAGAGGCACGCCAGAGCTGGTGGTGCGCCACTCCTTGGCAAGCGGACCCGTCTTGACCCTGCTGTACCACGGGCGCGACCACACCTACCGCTCGTTTGTCTGGAACGGCAGCACCTGGAACGACGAAGGCGCGCTGATCGACGACGCCACCAATGCGGCGATCACCGCGCCCCAAGCAGGCGACGGCCCGGCGGCCAAGGCCTGGCCGGATCCGACCCTGCAACCCGCTTGGCCGGCTCACGAATACCGCACCCTGGCCGTGCTGCCCGCGACCACCGGCGAGGCGCGGCTGTTCGTGCATACCGGCGTGGGCAACCGCTGGCGGGATGTGCAGGCCGGGCTGGCCGGATCGGCCGTGGTGGGCAAGCCGTTCTTGGAGTTCCGCCCGGTGCGCAGTGCCACCGGCTTGCCGGACGCGCTGTTCTCTGGCCATTTCTTGCTGGGTTGGCAGGGTGGCTGTACCGGCGGGAATTGTGCGTGGGTGCAAGCTCGGGCGCTGGTGTCCAAGAGCAATCTGCCAGCAGTCGGCAACCTCTGGGGCCTTCCCGAGAGCGACTGGCTGCAAAATACCTGGGCCATCGTACAACCGGGCACCAGCGTCGCGCTGTTCAGCGAGGCCACCCTGGACAATGTGTTTGGCCTGTTCCCCTCTGGGGTGCCAAACGAAACCGGCGTGACCTTCTACCCCCATGCCGACGGCGCGCCGCTGCAGACCTACTCGGCCTACTCGGACTTTCGGTTGATGGAGGACTACGTGTGCCTGAGTGTGGGCGGCCAGCAGAGCCCAGCCAATTCCTGCGGCGTCACGCCAAGCTCGCCACTCAACGTGTTCAACTGAAGGAGGCCGCCATGCGTGAGTTCCAGGCAAGACCAGATCGCGAGTGGACCCGCGCGACCGCACCGCAGAAGCCGCGAGCGGCCGCTTGGGCCGGGGTGCTGGCGGCGGCGCTGCTCGCCTGGGGCTGCGAAGCCCCCGGCGGCGACGACCACGCCGCGCCGCGCGACGTCGAGGCGGCGCTGGATGTGGCCCAAGACGTGGCCACCGCGGACGTCGATGCTGCGGTGGGCCAAGTCGCGGATGCCGCGCCGGGCGATGCGGCGGAGGTCGATGTGGCGCTGGTCGATGGCGCCGATGCCAAGAACTGCCCGCCGGGGACGCAGATCAAGGGCTGTCCGTGCGTCAAGCCACCCTGGCATGAGGACTACGGGTGCTGTCTCGCAATCGGGGCCGGGCTATCCTGCGAGGGTCCAAAGGGCGCTGAGCTCTGGTACGAGATCGGAGATTGCTGCACCGAGGAGGAGCCGCACTGCGGCTCTACCAAACCTTCCAGCGGCTTTGCGCCCCTGTGCCTATCCAAACCCCTGCCATGATCCACCCCCACCGGCCCAAGGAGTTCGCCATGCCCATCCTCCGCAACGGCATCCCCTACCGCAGTCCTGCCGCCCTGGCATTCGCGCCCGTGCTCAGCGCGCTGGTGACCGCCGCCGCCTGGGCTGCAAGCCCGGACCTCGCCACCGCCAAGCTCACCCCCGCGCAGCAGCTACAGCACGCCGACGCCTTGAGCGTCGCCGCCAAAAGCCCTGCCGTCGCCAAAGCCCTTGCGGCGGGCAAGGCTGCGCCCGCAGCGCCAGGCGCCACTGCCCAGGCCAAGGCAATCGCGGCCGCCGCGGTCAGCCATACGTGTACGACTCAGTCGGTCTCAACCGAGGCCAACCCAGCGTCAGGCCCCTACGTGCCCGCCAAGTACACTTCAGCGGTGCCGCTGGCGCAGCGCTTGGCCCTGGCCAAGAAGTCCCCACCCTCGGCCAAGGGGCAGGTCAACTGGGCGTTTGTCAGCCTAGCCAGTAAGCCCGCGGCAGGGCCGGGCAAGGGGCCGCCGCAGCTGGTCTGGCCGGTGGCGGCGGGGCCAGGCGCCCCAAAGCTCAGCCCGCCGCCGAGCGAGTAAACCCACCGCAAGCCTCCACTGGCCGCGGAGTCCCGGAAGGGACATCTTGAAGCGCAGCGTGCCACTTCAGTCGCACGCCCCTCGTCTTTGCGCCAAACCGTTGAAAACACACAGTTAGTCTGGCTCGCCGAGGGCGGCGGAACAGATGGCTGCAACGATGCATAGTGCCCGCAAACGCCCCGACCGCCCAATGGACCACCCCGCCAGCGCCATGTCGCCCCCGGCCAAGACCATCCCAGCCGTCAGCAGCGAGCCTACGCCAGCCGATCACCCCCGTCAACCGCCAAATGTCACGTCAGTTCAAGCTGATCCGCCCGGTCCGCACAAGGCTACGCCAGCCAGCAGACCCTCAGGTCCCCCAGCTACGCCGCCCAGTCTTCCGCCGGCAGCTCGTCAAAGAACGGCTCGCTCAGGTCCTCGTCGGCAGCATCGAGCTCTACAGACAGCCCAGCGTCATCGAGGTCCGGCGGGAACATCTCGTCGGGCGGCCCACGCAGCGTCGACTTTTTTGGCAGCCAGACAGGATCCTCATGCTTTGTGAGCGCTTCCGTAGCCAGCCCGAGATGCGCCCGGATCTTCTTGATCACCGGCGGCTGGTGTATCAGCGCCACCAACTTGCGCCTACCTCCACAATCGCATTGCAGAACATGGATGGCGGCAAGACCTGGCAGCAGACGTCGGCGGATTTCGACCGCGGCCAACCGGCGGGGATCGCCTTTGACCCCACGCGTCCGGGCTATGTCTACGTGGGCACCGCCAACACCAACGGCGGCAAGTACTGGGACGGCGGCGTGTTTGTCTCGGGCGACGGAGGCTTGACATGGACGTTCGGCGTGAGTGGCAAGGTGACGAACTTGGCGTTGTTGGGCGGCACCGTGCTGGGCGTGGGCGGCAACTACGGGAGCAATGCGTCGTTTACAGGCGTGGGCCAGACGGAATTGGTTTGTCAGTGACGGTGGAGGGGGGCATTCCGTGAAGGTTGCTGCGCAAGGCTTTTGCGCCGTGCGGGTGCCGGCTCGTTTGGGTCTTTCCGCCCGCCGTGCGTGGGTACTTTCAGGTCTTTCAAACTGGATGTTCTGCAATGCCCATGCAGGGCTAGGCGCAGCTCGGTCGCGGTGATGGACCAGCCGCCGGTGGTCAAGAAGATCCTGGCGCATCCCCGTCGCCGCTGGGGCAGGTTCTGGGGCTAGCCACGGTAGCGCTGAAAAAGCCTGAGCATCCCGTCTGGCTGCCGAAGAAGTCGACACTGTGCGGACCGCCCGACGAGCTGTCTCCGTTGGATCTCGATGACGCTGGGCTGCCTTCAGGG
>CAIXGW010000092.1 GCA_903919145.1 uncultured Myxococcales bacterium | reverse complement strand
GAGCTGCGCTCCGGCCCCGAGGGCAACGGCCTGGAGCTCGACTTGGTGCTCGTCACGCCAACCGCCGTGCCGACGCCGCGCCCGCTGGCCCTCCAAGCCGCCGCCGACCTCCAGCCCAGCTGGAACGCCACGTACACCTGCAGCCCAGAGCTGGCCACGGCGGCGCGGCGCGTTCTGGTGCGGTGGGCGCCGTGAATCGGCAGCGCCATCTCGCCGGCCCCAATCGAGCGCCTCGATCTTGCCTGACGGCGTGCTCCATTCGCCAGCGCCTCCCGAGTCCACTGAACCATTCGATATTCATGGAGCTACCAGTTCAAGCCAGGACCCGCCGACGCTGTTCGCAGGGTCAACGCCCCTCCCCGGCCGACCGTGGACGCCGGCCAGAGCCTGTGTTAGCCTTCCGCACTCTGCAACCGGGTTTCCCCGGCTGCCACGTACTTAGGTCAAGGGCCGCAGCAACGCGGCAGTACAGGCGAGGTTGGTCCGATGAGGCTCTATCCAGGCAAAGTTTCGGCAATCGCCCAAGATATGGTGCAGCTGCTGACCAGCAATGGCGACATTGAAGTGGAAGCAGACCTCGCCAACGAGGTGGTGTTGGACATTGAGAGCGTGTTGCGCGAGTACATCCGCGCCGACCGCCAGATCACCGACGAAGCGCGCGACCGCATCTCCAAGCAGGGCCTTGAGTTCACCCAGCTGACCAAGGTCAAGCAGAAGATCGCCGAGGAGCGCAACTTTGGCGCCGGCGGCCCCATCGACTACCTGACCCGCCAGATCATCGAGGCGCTGTTTCACAGCCGCCACGTCGACGAGGTCTACGCCGAGGACCACGCCCTGCGCAAGACGCTGCGCGAGATCCTCAACCGCCACACCCATGTGGACGACGATCTCGACAAGGAAGTGCGCAAGCGCATCCAGAACCTGCAAGAAGGCACCGGCACCTGGGAAATCGAGTACCAAAAGGTCATGGGCGATCTCAAGCGCCTCAAGGGCCTGGATTCCTAAGGGCTGTTGGCTGCTTAGCTTGACGGTCTTTCAACCCGCAGGCGGCCAAAGCGTGGCCCGCCGCCGGCACCAGAACCTGTAGCCGTTTTCCTCGGAGAACCGCCATGTCCTTTCAGCTGCACCGCAATGGCCAATACATCCCCTGCGATCTCCCCAAGCTGCGCGAAATGGCGCGGTCCGGCGAGCTTGCCCAAGACGAATACGTCTTTGACGAGCGCGTGCGCCAGTGGGTGGGCGCGGCGCAGATCGCCGAAATGAAAGACGCGTGGAGCATTGGCGAAAACGAAGCCACTGTCGCCATGGAGCTGACGCCGGAAATGCTGGCCATGTTTGAGAGCCCCGCCGAGCCCGCCGCTCCGGTGCGGCCTTCGACGCCTGCGCCGGCCGGCCCCGCCCCCAGTGGCCCAGCGCCGATCGCCGCCAACCCGCCCCGCAACCCGCCAGCTCCGGGTCCCGGCCAGCGCGTCTCTGAGCCCGCCCCGCGCCGCGAAGAGCCCCGCCGCGAAGAGATGAGGCGCGAAGAGCCCCGCTCCGAGCGGTCTTCTGGCGGCGGCGGCAGCGCCCGCAAGTCCAACCGCCCCGCCGGCGAGATCCTTGACCCCACCATGACCACCATCAAGAACGCCATCTGCTTTGTGCTGGCGATCCTGTGGCTGATCAAGCGCTATGACGAGGTCAACAACTTCTTTGGCGAGAAGCGCTTTACCTGGTGGCACCTGCTGATTCCGATCTGGGGCATCATTGTGATGTGGAAGTTCTTCAATTCCATCAGCGAGATGGCCCAGCTAGTCGGCGCCAACGTGCCCAACCGCGCGGTCATCTACCTGGTTGGCCAGCTGTGCACCGGCGGCTTGCTGACGTTCTACCTGATGCAGACCGACCTGAATGCCATCTGGGAGCACATGGGCGCGCGCCCGGCCAAATAGGTCCCCGGACGGACCCCATCTGACTCCAGCGCGCCGCGCTCTCCAACCCAGGGAGCCGAGCCAAACTGAGGCCGCCATGACAGCACCCCGCTCTGCCCCTTCTCGCGTTTCCGCCTTGGCCACCCTGGCTGCGTTCAGCGCCCTGTCAACGGGCTGCTACAACACCTACCAGGTGCCGCAAGAAGACTTCCGCCGCTTGCAGTCGGTGACCGCGATCAATGAAGACGGCAGGTTGCAAGAGCGCTACAAGGACACGCCAGAAGAGCTGACCAAGCTGCAGGCGCGCGGCGAGAATGACTCGGTCATCGTCCAGAGCGCCAAGAACGAGAAAGTGGGCGTGGGCCGCGACACCCGCATCTACGTGCGCACCGATGGCGGCCGCCGCTACCAGCTAACGCCGTTCAACTTCTCCATGTCTTCGAGCCAGCTGGTGGCCTCTGACCGCGACACCTTGCTGCCGCTGGCCAACCTCAAGAGCTATGAGGTCGATCTGCTGTCGACCGGCAAGACGGCCTCCGTGATCGCCGCAGGTGTGTTGGGCGCGGGCGCATTTATTGCCGCGATCATCGCCACCTCCGGCTCCAAGTCCTTCTAGTGAACCACTGCTGATGCCCCGCGCCCTGCGCATTGCGATCCCGGTCTTGCTGGGCCTGCTGGCGTTTGCGCTGGCCTGGGGCTGGTCTGCTGCGCCCGCGCTGCTGGCGGATCAGCTGCGCCAGGGCCTGGTCGAGCGCGCCGATCGCCGCGGCCTGACGCTGGAAATCGCCGCCGTACAGCTGCAGCCCACCAGCCACCTAACGCTGATGGGCGTGGTGCTGCGAGACAAGGCCCTGCCAGAGCCGCCGCTGCTGAGCATCGTGCGCGTCGATGTCAGCTATGAGATCGACGGCTTGCTGTCGCCGCGGGTCTTCCTGCAGCAGATCGATGTCTCGCGGCCGGTGGTGCAGGTGCGGCGCACCAGCGGCGGCCTGACCAACTTGCAGACCCTCCTGGAGCGGTTGCTGCGCCCCAAGAAGCTGGACGATCTGGATGGCGGCGGCGGGCTGCGCAAGTACTTGTCTAAGCACGTTCCACCGCTGCAGGTGCGCGGCCTCAAGGTCGCCGTCGATGACGAAAGCGGCGAGCCGCTGCTGCTGGCCGGCCTGGATGCCCGCCACCTGCGCCTGGAGAATGGCGCTATAGACTTGGTCAACCTCTCGCCGGTGCAAGAGAAAATCCAGCTGACGATCAAAGCGTCGACCCGGATCGCCGGCCTGTCGCAGGCGGTGCGCGTCGATGCGACGGCCAACTGGCCAGAGAAGACCGGCGAAGTGCGGGTGGCTCTGCCGGGCGACGTGTCGCTGGTCGTTGGCGACGTGCGGGTGCAGGTGGGCCAGCTGCTGCTGCGCAGCGACGGCGAAGTCGCGCTGGGCCGGGTGCGCGTCGTCAAGGGCGGAGAGTCGACGCGCTACGGCCTGGATGTGCGCGAAATTGCCGCCAAACTCAGCAGGGAACCCGGACCCGAGATCGAGCTGCCAGAGGCCTTTGCGGCGCGGCTGCCCACCGTCGCCCGCCAGTTGCTGCGCCATGTGCGCGAAGTAGTGGTGCGCGAGCCGGTGATCGTGGCCCGGCGCCCCGCCAAGCAGATCGGCGCGGCGCCCGAAGACGACGGCGACGGCGACGACGAGGCCGACAAGATCGACCCCGCCAAGCCAGAAGCCGGTGGGCGCCCGGCAGACCCAAGCCCCTTGCAGCCGGGCACCAACAAGAAAGACCAAGCCAAACCCGGCAAATCGGCCAAGCAGGTCGCTGACGGCAAGGCCAGCAAAGAGCCCAAGAAAAGCGATCCCGGCGATGGCAGCGCGGTGCGCGAATTCTTGAGCAGCCTGTTTGGCCGCGGCGCGGATCGCCTGCAAGATCAGGTCGATCGGCTGCGCCAGGCCATGGCCAGTGTGCCGGTACCGGTAGTGGTGGTAGAGCACGGCTCGGCCCGCTATGACGATCAGGCCCAGGGCGGTCGCCGCGAACTGTCGGACTTCTCAGCGCGTTTGGACCGCAAACCCGGCGAGAGCGTGGTGTCGCTGCAGCTGTCTTTCAACACCCCGGGGCGGCAGGTGGCCAACCAGGTGTCGGGGCGGTTTGACGTGCGCACGGGCGACGGCGAGGTAAAAATCCAGTTGGATGACCTGCCTTTGCAGCCCTATGCCGCGCTGTTGCCGCGCTCGGTCATTGCCGGCGAGGGCAGCGCGATCCAGGGCGTGGCCCTGTCGATCCTGGTGGCGGCGCCGGCCGGCAAGATCACCCTGGAAGGCAAGGGCACTTTGCGCGCCGTGGCCGTAGAGACGCCGCGGCTGTCGCGCCAGCGGGTAGAGAATGTGACGGTGGGCGCGGCGGGCAAGCTGGAGGTCGATCTGAAGGGCCAGCGCCTGGAGCTGAGCGGCGGGCAGCTGACGGTCGGGCGCGTTTCCGTAGAAATGGCGGGATCGATCGACAAGTTTCGCAGCGCCCCGGTCTTTAAGGCCCACATTGCGGTGCCCACGGTGCCGTGCCAAGAGGTGGTCGATGCCGTGCCGCGCGGCTTTGCCGATACCCTGGCGGGCATGCGCTGCGAAGGTCGCTTGTCTTACGAAGTCAAAGGGTCTCTGGACACGGCCGACATGAACAGCCTGGAGTTCGACTTCCGGCCCATGCTCAACGAGGTCAAGATCCTGACCCTGGGCGACCAGGTCGACTTCTCCAAGTTCAGCGCGCCCTTTACCCACACCGCGGTGCGCTACATCCGCCATCCCAAGCCGGGCGAGCCCAAGTACACCACCCACCAATTCCAGACCGGGCCGGGCAGCGAGAATTGGGTGCCCCTGGACCAGGTAAGCCCGCACTTCATCAAGGTCATCACCACCACCGAAGACGGCGGCTTTTTTGGCCACCGCGGCTTTCTGCTAGACGCCATCAAGTCGGCGATGGTCGCCAACCTCAAGAAGGGCCGCTTTGTGCGCGGCGCCTCGACCATTACCCAGCAGCTGGTCAAGAACCTGTTCTTTTCTCTGCGAGAGAAGACGATCTCGCGCAAGGTCCAAGAGGCGGTCATCACCTGGCAGATCGAAAGGACGCTGAGCAAGCAGCAGCTCATGGAGCTGTACCTCAACATCATCGAGCTGGGCCCTGGGCCGATCTACGGCATTGGCGCCGCCAGCTGGCACTACTTTGAGCGGGCACCGGCCGATCTGACCCTGCTGCAGTGCCTGTGGCTGGGGTCGATCATCCCCAGCCCTCCGGGCTACTACGGCGAGTTCCTCAACGGCAAAGCCAGCGACAGCCACCGCGCCATGCTGGCCTGGGTCGCCGATGTCATGCTCAAGCGCGAAAAGATCACCGCCGAAGAGCGGGCCCGCCTGGGCGACTGCGCGGTAGTCTTTGGCGGCGCCGCCGATGGCAGCGAAGAGCCGGCCGAAGAAGGCCTGGGACACGAGGGCGAGGAAGAGGTCGACCCAGAGCTGCAGGGCCTGCCGCCGCCGCAGAATGGCAAAGGCCGCCCGGCCCCTTCCGTAGCTCCCGAGCAGCAGCCCTAAGCGTACCAGCCGCAGATTCCCTAGAGATGGCGACCAGTTCGCGGTCCCCTGCCTTGGGCAGGACGGCCAGGTCCAGGGCCCAGCACCACCGGCGATCTGCGGCAGCGGTGCTGGACCGGACCGCCCGGCTACTGCAGCGGGTAGGCGCTGATGCCGTACCAGCCAGCCGGCACGTAGGCCTTGCCGCCCAAGGCAACAATCCGCGAGCCCCAGCCACCCTGGGTGGGCAAGAAGCTCTTGTAGACCGGCTGGGTCGGATTGGCCAGCCCCCACACGCTAAGGCCCAGGCCTGCTGCCGTCTGGGCAAACAGGTGGCTGCCGGCGACCTGCAGGCTCGACACGCCAGCCCCGCTGCTCAGGGTCGCGCTCTGGGCAAACTTGGCCGGGTCGCTGGCGTCAAACACCAGCAATTCCGTGGCCAGCTGGGTGGTCGTGGTGGTGGCGTCGGTGGCCGGCCACATCCACCAGTAGGGCCAAGTAGAGACGTAGACGGCGTTGCCGTGGCGCAGGGTCGCGCCGGCCTGGTGGGCCAGGGTCACGCTCTTGGCAAGGGTCGCCTTGCCGCCGGCCAACGTGACCATGTTCAAGGTATTGACGACTTTGGAGTCTTCTGGCTTGGTGCCGGCTTGTAGCTGCCAGTCCAGGGTCACCGCGTTGTTGCTGTCGGCAGACAGGCCCACCAGCCAACCGGGGATGTTGGTCTGGTCCAGCAGCTTGGGGGCCGTGGGCGCGCTGATGTCAATGCGGTCGAGCCAATAGCTGCCGTACCACTGGCCATCGGTGCCCTGCAGGCTCTGATAGTGGGTCAGGGCCAGCACATTGCCAGAGACCTGCGCCTCCTGGGTCCAGCCGACACCCGGCAATTCCAAGGTATTGGCCAGCTTGGGCGCGTCGGGGTTAGACAGGTCCAGGGCGGCGATCTTGGTGGTGTAGACCGGCTTGATCCAGCAATCGCCGCTGTAGGTGTCGCCCTCTGGCTTGCCGCTGCCATCGGTGCTGGCTGCATCAACGGGCTCTTTGTCGGTGGCACCACCGCCGTCTGGAAGGGCCGGGTCCACCGCAGAGGCATCCTCTTGGGCGGGCGCACCGCTGCTGGCACCGGTCGAGGGCACTTCGCTACTGCCGCCGCCCGTGCCAGGGTTGGTGCATGCCGATCCAGACGCCTTGGTGTACTCGACCTGCTGGCCAACCACATACAGCGTCGAGCCCTTCTGCGGCATGTTCCAGGTGTTCCACCACAGCGACTTGCCGTCGTCCCAGTAGTTGTAGGCGCCGCTGTCTTGGGTAAAGGCGCCGCGGGCCTTGGGGTTCTTGGGGTCGGTCAGGTCGTAGACCCGCAGCGTCTGGCCATTGGCGACGTAGGCGAAATTGCCGTTGGTGTACAGGTTGCCCCACTGCTGGTCAGTTTGGATCTGGCCCTCTGGCTTGAGCTCATCGGCGCCGCCTGCCGGCAGAACGCGCAGCCAGAACTTGTTGTCCTTCCAGCTTGAAACCAGCGTGACCAGCCTCTCTCCGACCACCGCCGTGTCAATCACGTTGGCCGCCAGCTCCAGCCCGCCAATCACAGCAGGCAGGTCCAGGTTGGCCAGGTCGACCACTTCCAGGCCGGCATTGGCAATGCGCAGCAAGGTCTTGTCAGCCAGCAAGCTCTTGAGCTGGTACCAGTAGGTGTAAGAGGAGGCAAAGATACCGCGGGCCTTCAGATCGCCAGCGGCACCCAGGCTGATCAGCTGCACGCCGACCTGGCCACCCGAGGTGTCCTTGGTCAGCACCGGCACGGCCAGCAGCTGGGCCGACAGCACCTCAACCTGCATCCCGTAGTCCGAGACGATCTCCAGTTTTCCCGGCCAGCTTGGCACCTTGGGGTCCGTCAGGTCCAGGACTTGCAGCTGTGCCTGGCTGTAGCCGTTGCCGCGGTGGGTCACCAGCCAGCGATTGCCTGGCAGCGCCGTCAGCTGCACCGACCACAGGTCCCAGCCGCCGCTCGACAATTTGCTGTGGCTGGCCAGAGCCACGGTCGCCGGGTCCGCCAAGTCCAGCACGTCCAGGCCGATGCCTGCCTGGTACTGGCCGCCGCCACCGCTGTCTGGCTTGTCCGTCCCGGCGTCGGGGGTGGTGGCGCCGTCCACGCTGGTGCCGGCGTCCACGCTGGGGCTGCCGGCGTCGGCGCTGCTGCCGGCGTCAGGTTGGTCAGGATCCGGGACGGGGCTCTCTTGGTCGGTGCCGTCCTTATCAACGCCCTCTGCGGTGGCCAGCAGGGCAAGGTTGCCTTGAACGGCCAGGCGTGCGCCGTATTGGCCGCCGCTCTTTTGCCATGCCGCGGTCTTCTTCCAGGCACCCGCCTCAACTTTCCAGTTTTCTACCAAGTAGTTGGCAGCCCCGGGCTGCCACAGCTGCCGGGCGATCGCCAGCCGACCGCCGCCGAGGCGATGGGCGCTCAGCAGCGACTGCGAAGAGTCGTTTTTCCAGACCGCGTCGGTCTTTGACAGTGCACCCAAGCTCAGCTTGCCGTCGCCGGCCATCAGGATCTGGCTCAGGCGCTCGGTCTGGGTGCCGGCCGTGTCTTTCCACGTCCACTGCTGGCTGGCAATCAGGATTTCGCCGATCTCGATCGAAGACATCAGCACGCCTCCGTCGATCTCGACCTGCGCGGTGATGCTGAGGGCGCCAGCGGTCGCCAGGTCGACCACCACAATCTTGGTCTTGTCAGCGGTATAGCCTCCGCCGTAGTAGCCGCCCGGGTAGGCGATGCTGGCGCCGCTGGAAGCCGATCCGCTGCCCGTCGCAGCGTCCGACGTTGGCGCGCCGCCTTTGACGCCGCCACTGGCTTCGGCCATGCAGCCATAGGGGCCCCAGCAGCCGTACCACCACGGGTTCCAGTTGATTTGCGGCGCCACCACCACCAGTTTGTCGCCGATGCGCTTGGTGGCGGCGATGTAGCCGGGGATGGCCACACTGGCGACTTCCTTGGGCGCCGCGCCCAGGCTGACGCGGCGGATCTGCGACCCTGCCTGGGGCAGCGGCTTGCCGTCCTTCTGGTCCAGGGCAGCGACCTGCGACAACGCAACAATGGCCTCGGCGCCGTCGATGTACATCTCGCGCGGGGTGCCCGTCATCGCCAGCCGTGTCTGCAGGACCGGCTTGGCCGGATCGGCAATGCTGACGATCTGCAGGCCGCGCCACTGGTTGAGCACATACAGGGTCGAGCCTACCAAGCGGGCCACATCGCCCTCTTCGACCTTGACGCCAGCACTGTCTTGCGACCCGGGGGCGCTGCCTGACGCCGCCTCCCCCTTGCTGGTGTTGCCCGTGGCCTTTGAACCCGGCTTGAAGCTCTTGAATTGCACCGATGCCGCGGGCTTGGAGGCGGGCGGAGCATCGTCGTCACAGCCGCTGAGAGAGGCCATGGCCACTGCCAGCGCGGCGACGGCCAAGGTGGCTCGCACCTGCGAACAGAAAAGCGCTTGATACATGAGATCCTCCTGCAGCGCTGACCTCTGGGCCCTCTGCTGCTGCCACGATAAGAAAGCAAAACCCGTGCCAGCGGGCCGCACAGCCAACCCTGTGATTTCCAAGGGTAGGCCGGCGGACTGCGCCGTCAAGGGTGCTGGGCAATTCTACACATTTCAGCGAGTGTGCGGTTTTTCAACACCGTGCGGGGCGCGCCTACTGCGGCTTGGCGCAATGGATGCAGGCTTGGTTGCACGTCACGGCGCCGGGCAGGTGCGAACACTGCACCACCCTCTCAGCGCTGTCTTTTGCCCACGGATTGGCCCGGCGGAACTCCACCAGCACCTCTGCCTGCTTGCCATCGGCCGGACACTGCACCTGGCGCCGCGACAGCAGCCGCATCGACGCATAGACCAACGCCACCGCCAGCAGCACCAGCGCCGCAGCCAGGACCATATAGGCGGGCATCACCTGAGAAGTCATAGCTCCCTCCTGTCTACCGTCCACCCAATCGGGACTTCAGAGTAAGCTATGCCGTTGTCGCCAGGCCCACAAACGAATTCTCGGCGGTTGTGACACGGCCGTGACCGCCCAGGCAGGCCAGACAAGCGCCCCGCCAAAACATCAACCGATTTCGCGGCATTGCAAAGATCCTGCGGGTTTACACGGGCTGACGGCGGGTCTATCCTGTCCTTGCTTCCACGGCGGCCGACTTTGGCGCAGCGGAAGACGAGGCGTGCTGAAGCGTCTGCAGCGGGCAGGCGGCCAACCACTCGAGATCGCAGATGCTCTCGCCGTTGCCAGGCGAAGCCCGATTCTCAAGAGGTACTCACATGTTTGCTATTTCTCAGGCGCTGCAAGGCGCCCTTGCCGGAGTCACCACAAGAGTCCGCAGCGGGCTCGTCGGCGGCGGCCAACGCTGGCGTTCCCTGTCTCTGCTGGCCACCGCGTGGCTGCTGTCGCTGTGGTCTCTGCCTTCCGCCCTGGCCGAGCAGGCCATTCAGCACGGCGGCGAAGCCAACCTCAAAGTGCCCGACCTGTCTTCCGTGCAGGTCGCCGGCACCGATGGCCGCACGTTGCTGATGGGCGGCTTGCTGGTCTGCGCCCTGGGCATGGTGTTTGGCCTGGTCATCTACAAGCAGCTGCAGAACGCCCCCGTCCACAAGTCCATGCTCGAGATCTCAGAGCTCATCTACGCAACCTGCAAGACCTACCTGCTGACCCAGTTCAAGTTCATCATGATCCTGGAGATCTTCATTGGCTCCATCATCGTGTACTACTTCGGCGTGGCCCAGCAGCTAGAGCCAATGCGCGTCGCCATCATCCTGGCCTTCTCGCTGATTGGCATTCTCGGCTCAACGGGCGTGGCCTGGTTTGGCATCCGCATCAACACCTTTGCCAACTCGCGGGCCGCTTTTGCAGCGCTGCGCGGCAAGCCCTTTCCGACCTATGCCATCCCCCTCAAGGCCGGCATGTCGATCGGCATGATGCTCATCTCGGTCGAGCTGATGCTGATGCTGGGGATCTTGCTTTTCATCCCGGGCGACTACGCGGGCTCCTGCTTTATCGGCTTTGCCATTGGCGAATCGCTGGGCGCCTCGGCCTTGCGCATCGCCGGCGGCATCTTTACCAAGATCGCTGACATTGGCTCCGATCTCATGAAGATCGTCTTCAAGATCAAAGAGGACGACGCCCGCAACCCCGGCGTCATTGCCGACTGCACGGGCGACAACGCCGGCGACTCGGTCGGCCCTTCGGCGGATGGTTTTGAGACCTACGGCGTGACCGGCGTGGCGCTCATCTCCTTTATCCTCTTGGCGGTGGCCGATCCGGCGATCCAGGTCCTGCTGCTGGTGTGGATCTTTGTGATGCGCATCGTGATGGTCATTGCGTCGGCAGCCAGCTACTTCATCAACGAAGCGGTGGCCAAAGCCCGCTACGCAGAAGCCGACAAGATGAACTTTGAAGCCCCCCTGACTTCGCTGGTGATCTTGACCTCGGTGGTATCCGTCGCCCTGACCTTTGCCGTGTCCAAGTTCTTGATCCCCAACCTGGGCAACGACCCCACCTTGTGGTGGAAGCTGTCGGTCATCATCACCTGCGGCACGGCGGCCGGCGCCATCATCCCCGAGCTCATCAAGGCCTTCACCTCCACCGAGTCGGCCCACGTGCGCGAAGTGGTGACGGCTTCCAAGGAAGGCGGCGCCTCCCTCAACATCCTGGCCGGCTTGACCGCTGGTAATTTCTCAGCTTTCTGGATGGGCATGGTGCTGATTGGCCTGATGGGCGCGGCCTACTACGTCTCGCTGGCCGGCGTCGGCCAGATCATGATGATGGGGGCGTTTGACCCGTCGCCGGTGTTCGCCTTTGGCTTGGTTGCGTTTGGCTTTCTGGGCATGGGCCCGGTGACGATTGCGGTGGACTCCTACGGGCCGGTGACCGACAACGCCCAGTCCGTCTACGAGCTCAGCCTCATCGAAGCCATCCCCGACATCCAAGCCGAGCTCAAGCGCGACTTTGGCTTTGACGTCCAGTTTGACAAGGCCAAGCACTTCCTTGAAGAAAACGACGGCGCCGGCAACACCTTTAAGGCCACCGCCAAGCCGGTGCTCATCGGCACCGCCGTGGTGGGCGCCACGACCATGATCTTTTCGATCATCGTGATGCTGACCCACGGCTTCCGCCCGGAGTACTTCGTCAAGCTGTCTCTGCTCAATCCGCTGTTCCTGCTGGGCCTGATTGCCGGCGGTGCGGTCATCTACTGGTTCTCTGGCGCTTCGACCCAGGCCGTGTCGACCGGTGCCTACCGCGCCGTCGAATTCATCAAGGCCAACATCAAGCTAGACGGGGTAGAGAAGGCCTCGATTGAAGACTCCAAGAAAGTCGTAGAGATCTGCACGCAGTACGCCCAGAAGGGCATGTTCAACATCTTCTTGACCATCTTCTTTGGCACGCTGGCGTTTGCGTTCTATGACAGCTTCTTCTTCATTGGCTACCTGATTGCGATCGCCCTGTTCGGCCTGTTCCAGGCGCTGTTCATGGCCAATGCCGGCGGCGCGTGGGACAACGCCAAGAAGATCGTCGAAGTCGAGCTCCAGGCCAAAGGCACGCCGCTGCACGACGCCTGCGTGGTCGGCGACACCGTGGGCGATCCCTTCAAGGACACCAGCTCGGTCGCTCTGAACCCGGTCATCAAGTTCACCACCCTGTTTGGCTTGCTGGCGGTCGAGCTGGCCGAGCAGCTCAAGGCTTCGGGCTCGGCCATGCCCATTCCGCTGGCCATCGCCTTCTTCCTGGTGATGCTGTTCTTTGTGCACCGCAGCTTCTACGGCATGCGCATTGGCGAGAAGGGTTGAAAGCTAGCGCGACAATTCGCGGTGCTGCCCAATGAGCTGATCGACCACCTCCGGGTCGGCCAGGGTAGACAGATCCCCCATCCCCTCGTACTCGCTAGCGGCAATTTTCCTGAGGATGCGCCGCATGATCTTGCCGCTGCGGGTCTTGGGCAGGCCGGCCACCACGTGGATGACGTCGGGCGCTGCAAAGCCGCCAATGGCATGGCGCACCTGCTCTTTGAGCGAGCCAAGCAGACCGCTGTCGACCTCGACCCCTGAAGCCAGCAGCACATAGGCGTAGATGCCCTGCCCCTTGATGTCGTGGGGGAATCCGACTACCGCGGCCTCGGCGACGGCCTCGTGGCCGACCAGCGCGCTTTCGACCTCGGCGGTGCCCAAGCGGTGGCCAGAGACGTTGATGACGTCGTCGATGCGGCCGGTGATCCAGTAGTAGCCGTCCCGGTCGCGAATGCAGCCGTCGCCGGTGAAGTACTTGCCGGGATACTGCGAAAAATACGTGGACTTAAAGCGGTTGTGGTCGCCGTAG
>CAIXGW010000091.1 GCA_903919145.1 uncultured Myxococcales bacterium | reverse complement strand
CCTAGGAGCCTGTCGGGATAATCCCCGCCAGGCTCCGTGCCATTTTGCGTTTTTTCAGTCGGGCAAGAAATATTGGAAGTGAATTCCAATATTTCGCCCGCCTGGGCGCTCGCAAGACGATCGCCCTAGGACCCTGTCGGATGCAGCGACTGATTAAATAGTTTTAAGGAGTTATCCGTAGGCGACGGCATTGCTCCGACAGGCTCCTAGCGGACCATCACCCAGGCCGTGGCGGCCAGGTTGGCTGGACCGTGATCGGGGTTCCAGCAGGCCACATTGCCGGCGCTTGGCACGCCCTTTTGGCCGCAGACCACCGGCGCCGCGCCCAGACCCAGCCAGGAATCGACGCTGGCGCAGTCGTTTTCGTTGTTGCCAAGGATGCCGATCCGCACTTTGGCGCCGTTGCTGGCGACCACCGCCAAGCCCTGACTGTGGCAGTACGACTGCAGCGAGCCCTGCGGCAACAGCGCCTGCCACTGCAGCAGATCGGCCTTGGTCGCCAGGGGCTTTCCAGTCAGCAGCGCCCGCAGGTTGGGGCCCTTGGCGTCGAGCACCAGCGTGCGCGTCACCCCGCCGACCACCATGCCGACCCGCACCTGCTGCACCGGCAGCGTAGCGTAGCCGCCGTGGCGGGCGTTTTCTTTGCTGGGCCAGAGGCTTGCTGCCGACGTGGCCGTCGCCTCGGTCCACAGGGGCGCAGCCCAGGCGGCGTCAGCGCTGCCGCCATCGACCTCCAGCACCAGCGTCCAGCCGCCGCTGGCCCCGCCCTGGGTGGCGCTGCCGGCCTCGCTGAGGTCGCACCACGACTGGAACGGCGCCCCGGGGCCGCTGCCATCGGGGTCGAGCCAGTACACGCCGTTGGGCTGGCCCAGGGGGACCCACGCACAACTGCTTGGCATGGGTGACGTTTTCTCAACAATGCACGCGCCAGCCTGGCAGACGCCGCCGCTGCAGACGCTGCCGTCTTCTACGGCGGTGTGGCCGCAGCCCAGGCCCACGGCGCAGCCATCGGCGGTGCAGGGGTTGGCGTCGTCGCAGTCGCTGCTGGCGGCGCTGGGCAGGCAGGCGGCGCCCTGGCAAAGCGAAGGTGCAGTGCAGGGTTCACCGTCATCGCACCCGGCCGGCAGCAGCGATCGGGCACACACCAGGCACTGGCGCGCCGCCGAGGCCGGCAGGTCATTCCAGCCGCCGCTGGGGACCAATTCGGTCACGTCCTCGTCGCCGGAGTTGTTGGGTTCACCTTGATTCCACTGGTGAAATTGCGACGCTTCGCCATCGGTCCAGCGAAACTTGCCCTCTTGCGCTTGGTCGGTGAGGCCGATCCAGGCGGAAGCTTGGCCGCATGCCGCATCGGCGAGCTTGCGGATGCGCTGGTTGTCATAGACATTGCGAACGCTGGCCAGCTCGCCGCCCCATTGCTGGCACCAGCTGCGAGCGGCGGGCCAATTCAGCGGCTCGACCAGCTTGGAGGCCTTCCAGCAGCGGCCGCCTTCCGCCAAGCCATCGGCACAGGTGGCAGCGCTGGGCAACGCCAGGTACTCGCAGCCCGTTTTGGGGTTGCAGCCGTCATAGGTGCAAGGCTGACCGTCATCGCACGGCTTGCTCTTGCCCTGCAGGCAGTAGCCCATGGTGCAGAAGCTGGCCTCGATGCAGTCATTGGCCGGGGCACACTCGCTGGCGTTGTTGGCAAACTGGCAGCCCTGGCCGGCGATGCAGGTGTCGTCGGTGCAAGGATTGCCGTCGCTGCAGGTCTTGGCCGTACCAGCCACGCAGGCGCCCAAGGCACAGGTGTCGCCGGTGGTGCACGGGTCGCCGTCGCTGCACCAGCTGCTGTTGACGGCATGGGAGCAGCCCGCAGGAGCCGCACACAGGTCGGTCGTGCAGGGATTCTGATCGTCGCAGCTGTCGACAAAACCAGCAGTGCACTGGCCGCCGTCACAGGCCAGCCCGTAGATGCACGGGTCGCCGGTTCCGCACTGGTCATCGCTGGTGCAGGCACAGCCGGGGCCGCCCGGGCAGGTGGCAGCGGCTGTGTCGCTGGCGGAGGTGTCGGTGGCACTGATGTCGGT
>CAIXGW010000090.1 GCA_903919145.1 uncultured Myxococcales bacterium | reverse complement strand
GCCGGAGCGGAACCGGTGCGGGCGTGACGGTGGCAAGCCCTGGGACGCCGTGGCCTACCTCCACGGACCCGTAGAAGGCCAAGCCGCCTCGTTGACAGCCCCTGGCCAGCCAGCCAGACTGCTGAGGCGCCCAGCTGGGAGAGGGACCCTGGTGAAACCTGCCATTCTGCTTATAGAAGACGAGCGGCCCATTGCCGATACCCTGGTCTTTGCCCTGACGGCCCAGGGCTTTGACGTGGTCTGGCACGACCTGGGGCTGGCAGGGCTGGCGGCGCTGGGCCAGCAGCACTTTGACCTGGTCATCCTGGATGTGGGCTTGCCCGACTGCAATGGCTTTGAGCTGTGCAAGCAGATGCGCCAGAAATCCCAGATCCCGCTGATGTTTCTGACCGCCCACAGCAGCGAGGTCGATCGGGTGGTCGGCCTGGAGATCGGCGCCGACGACTACGTGGTCAAGCCCTTCAGCCCCCGCGAAGTCTGCGCGCGCGTCAAAGCCATCCTCAAGCGCAGCAGCGGTCCGACCCAAGGCTCCCAGCAGCCCCAGCCGCCGCCTGCGCTGTTTCAGGTCGATGCCGAGGCCGGGCGGATTCGCTACCACGGGCGCCTGCTGCACCTCACCCGCTACGAGCTACTGCTGCTGCAGACGCTGCTGGCCCGGCCGGGGCGCATCTACAGCCGCGCGCAGCTGATGGATCTGGTGTGGACGGACGCAGAAGCATTTGATCGCACAGTGGATACCCACATCAAGACCCTGCGGACCAAGCTGCGCGAGATCGACCCCGCCAGCGACCCCATCGCCACCCACCGCGGCTTGGGTTACAGCCTGCAGCTGCCCGCGTGAAGATCAGTCTCAGGATATTGCTGGGGTATTTTCTCATCGTCGGCCTGGCCGCGTGGTTTGTGCTCAACATCTTTATGGACGAGGTCAAGCCCGGTGTCCGCCAGGCCATGGAAGACACGCTGATTGACACGGCCCACGTGCTGGCTCGGCTGGCTGCGCCGGACCTGCAGGCGGGGCAGCTGAATTCTGGAGCCTTTGCCAAAGCCTTGCGCGACATGGACCAGGAGCCGATCCGCGCGCGGGTGTGGAGCGTGCAAAAGACCAGCATCAGCTACCGGGTCCACGTCACCGACACGCGCGGCATAGTGGTGTTTGATTCTAAGGGCTTGGATGTCGGGCGCGACTTCTCCAAGTGGAATGACGTGCTGTTGACCCTGAAGGGCCGCTACGGCGCGCGCAGTACGCTGGCCAACCCCGCCGATGAAAAGTCCAGCGTCATGCACGTGGCGGCGCCCATCTACGCGGGCACGCGGCTGCTGGGGGTGCTGACCGTGGCCAAGCCCAACTTGGCGGTGGCGCCGTTCATCGAGAAGGGGCAGCGCAAGATCCTCAACGGCGGTCTGTGGTTGTTGGGGCTGTCTCTGCTGATTGGTCTGGCGGTCGTGCTGTGGATCACTGGGTCGCTGCGCCAGCTGGTGCGCTACGCCGAGCAGGTGAGCCGCGGCGAAAAGGCCGAGCCGCCCGCCCTGGGCACCAGCGAGCTGGCCACCCTGAGCCGCGCCCTGGCGGGGATGCGCGAGAAGCTGGAGGGCAAGCAGTACGTAGAGCGCTACGTGCACACCCTGACCCATGAGATGAAGAGCCCGCTGACGGCGATTCAGGCCTCGGCCGAGCTGCTAGAAGAAGGGGTGACCCTTGCCCAACACCGCACATTTGCTAAGACTATCGCCGATCAGGCCGACCGCTTGCGCCAGCTGGTCGACCGGATGCTGGGGCTCGCCAGCGTGGAGTCCCGGCAGCGGCTTGAGCAGCCGGTGGAGGTGGACCTGGCGGCGCTGTTGGCGGAATTGCTCCACTCTCGCGAGCCACAGCTGGCCGCGCGGCAGCTGACCGTAGAGGTGAGTGCCGTCGACGAGGCGACGGTCCTGGGTGACAAGTTCTTGCTGGACCAGGCGCTGGGCAACCTGGTAGACAACGCCATAGCCTTTAGTCCCGCCGGCGGGCAGCTGGACGTCGCTATCCAGCAGCGTGAACCGCGTACAGTGGCGCTGACGGTGGCCGACCAAGGGGCAGGGGTGCCCGACTACGCCCTGGAGCGGGTGTTTGAGCGCTTCTACTCGCTGCCGCGGCCCGCAACCGGGCAGAAGAGCACCGGGCTTGGGCTGCCCTTTGTCAGAGAAGTAGCGGTGTTGCATGGTGGCGAGGTGTCATTGGCCAACCGACCGCAAGGGGGCGCGGTGGCGACGCTGGTGCTGCCCCGGGTACTCAAGCGCTAAGACTCCCAGCCGACTTCACATTCGCTTCACCCGCAGCCCATCGGCCCTTCACAGCCGCCTTGCACACTGGGACTCCAACCTGCCCAAACTAGGGCGCCGGAGTCCGCCATGTCCAAAGAGTTGTTGCGCAAAGTCCTGGTGATTGCAGCGCTGATGCTGGCCCTGTTGGTGCCACTGCAGATGATTTCTGGGCTGGTGGAAGAGCGGCAGGGCCAGCGGCATTCCGTGCTGGAAGAAATTGCCCAGAGCTCCAGCGGTCCTCAGCACATTGTCGGGCCGGTGCTGGTGGTGCCGTACCGCGTCAAGACGGTGGTGCAAGAGGAGGTGCTGATTCATCAAAATGGCCAGGCAAATACAGTGGTTCGCAGCAAAGACGTGTTTACAGACAAGCTGCTGACCGCAATGCCCAAGACCTTGACCCTCACCGGCCAGGTCAAGACGGCCACGCTGTACCGCGGTCTGCACCAAGCCCTGACCTTCACGGCGGCTACGACCCTCAAGGGCAACTTTGAGCTGGACATGGTGGCCCTGGCCAGCGACCCCAGCGTGACCATTGGCGAGGCGTATTTGGCCATGGGGATCAGAGATGTCCGTGGTATTCGCAACATCCCGCGCATGGATTGGCAGGGCAAGACCTTGCTATTTCAGCCAGAGTCGCGCCTTGACGAGCTGGGCAGCGGCATCCACGCCCGGCTGCCGCGCTTGGACTACAGCCAGGTGGGGCAGTTTGGCTTTTCTCTGCCGCTGGAGCTGATGGGCACCAGCGCCCTGTCTTTTACGCCGGTGGGCAAAGACACGCGGGTGACGCTGGCCGCCGACTGGCCGCACCCGTCCTTTTTTGGCCAGTCGCTGCCCACGGCTCGCCAGGTGCGCGCGGATGGCTTCACGGCGGACTGGCAGACCAGCTGGCTCAACACCGAGTCGACGCGGCCCAAAGACCCAGACACCAAGAGCAACGGCTCGCTGACCCAGCACCACATGGGCGTGCGCTTCATCCAGCCTGTTGACGAGTACCAGCAGGCCGAGCGCGCCATGAAGTACGCAATCCTCTTTGTATTGCTGACATTTACCGGGTTCTTTCTGTTTGAGATGCTCAAGAAGCTGCCGATTCATCCGATGCAATATGCGCTGGTCGGCGCCGCGCTGGCGATGTTCTACCTGCTGCTGATTGCGCTGTCTGAGCACACCGAGTTTGCTTTGGCCTATGTTGTGGCCAGCTCGGCGTGCGTGGTGCTCATCGGCTTCTACCTGAGCTTTGTGCTGCAGCACTGGCGGCGCGGGGCGGCCTTTGGCGCGATGCTGTCTGTGCTTTATGCCACCTTGTACGTGCTGCTGCAGTCAGAGGACAACGCCTTGCTGCTGGGCGCGGTGCTGCTGTTCTGGGCTCTGGCGGCGGTGATGGTCCTGACGCGCCGCTTGGACTGGTACCGGGTGGCTGCTGCAAAAACAGCCGCTTAGCCAGTAGTCGCGCCGCAGTGAGATTGACGCCTTCTCGGCCCTCACGTAGCTTGGCCCCTGGCGGCTGGGACCGCTGCGGAACAGCTGGTGGCAGGTCAGGTTCAGCCGGAAATTGCACAGCCGCAGCGTGGGCTTCTCTATGTCCACCCCACTGGCCACCTCAACGACCTGGTGGTGCCCGCCGGGGCGCTCACCTGCGTCAACGCGGCGCAAGTTCCCAAGCTCGGTCGCTATGCGTTTGAAGTGACGGACGCCGAGATTCAGGCCGCCGCCGTCATCGCCATCGACGTCCACTGGTCGCTGGCCTTGCCTGGATTCGCCCGCCTGGTCCAGCACATTCGCACGTTGGCGCCGCAGGTGCCGGTGATCGTCGGCGGGGTGACGGCCGGGCACTATCCCCAAGAAATGCTCGACCTGTTTGCGATTGACTACGTGCTGCAAGGCGACGCCGAGCCGACCTTTGCCGCGCTGGTGCAGGCGCTGGTGGCGCAGCGGCCGGTGCCGGCGGACCTGGCCAATCTGCACCGCCGCGGCCAGCCCCCGGTGGCGATTACCCGCATGAACCTTGAGGATTTCAACGCCACCGACTGCATGACCGCCAGCTGGTTTCCCACCTACCAGCAGCTGGGCCAGATGGACACCGCGGCGTTTCCGGCGGGCAGAACCATTACGGCGTCGCGGGGCTGCGCCATGCAGTGCCCAGAGTGTGTG
>CAIXGW010000089.1 GCA_903919145.1 uncultured Myxococcales bacterium | reverse complement strand
CTGGGGCTCAGGACCGCCCACCTACACCTTCGACCGCGGCCCGGGCGGCCTGCTCGCCAAGGAATCGCTGCCGGTGATGCCGCCTTGGCTGGTGTGGGAGACGAGCTACGTCTACGACGCCGACCTGGACTTGAGCCAAGAGACCCGCACCGACGGCAAGAAGTTCACCTTCACGCGCCACCCGGTCTCCGGGCAGGCCCGCGCCACCCCATTGGCCCTCCTATGAATTCAAGGGAATCCTGCGTAAAGCTCGAACCCGCGAAAGGGGGCGTCACCCGCAGGGCGGAGGCGCTGGCGGGGCGAGTCAGCCCTGTCTCTGCCTGCACGCCCGCCGCCCCGCCAGCGTCTCCGGGCGCAGAGGCCGGCAGGCCGGAGCGCCTAGCACCCGGTGCCGCGCCAGCGGGATTCGCCCAACATCGACCTCCGTAATCACCGCCGTTTCCCTGGAGAAACAGTTTCCACCCCCAGCGCGGCTGGCTGAGCAGCACCAGCACAAGCGGTGTCGTCACCGACGCCTGGAGCTATCACGTCCGCGGCAACCGCCTGGGCAAGCACATCGGCCTGCCAGGCCAGACCACCGCCAGCCACGACGCCCACGACCGGCTGGTGCAAGACGGCGCGGAGAGCTACGGCTACGACCTGCAGGGCCGGCTGGTCAGCCGCAGCGGTGGTGCGCAGAACGCGACATACACCTGGGACGCCTTTGGGCGGCTGCATCGCGCCAGCTTGGCCGCGACCCCTTCACAACCCGTTGAGTCCTCTGTAGATCATCCTGCTGAATGCGGGCGAAGCTAGATCGAAGATCAGTTTGCCGGTGCGCCCATGACATGCTGACCGTGGACCTTGCAGCCCCCCTGGCGTACCCTCGTCCCAGGGCCCACTAGCGCCAGCAAGCGGCACCCAGCCGCCGGAGTCAGCCAAACCGCCATGCAACGATTCCTGCCCATTGGCTTGGCCCTGGCGGCGCTACTGCTGGGTGGCTGTGGCCCCGCGGCCGTCACCCCACCCGCCGACGCGGCTGCGCTGGATGGCGGGCTGGACAGCGCGGCCGCGGCCAGCGATGGCAGTTCAGGTGCCGGCGATGCCCCAGACGCGGGGCCCAAAGCCGACACCCAGTTGGACACCCAGCCCCAAGAGCCGCTGCCCCCCTCGGACCGCCAGGCTCTGCTCCAGCTGATGGCTTGGGCAGCGCTGCCGACCGACCACACGGCCGCGGTGTGGCCCGGCGTCAAGGTGCTACAAGCGCCAACCGCGCTGGTGGTGTTTGACCAGGACCTGATCGCCAGACGCGCCTATCTGCTTGGCTTTGCGCAGCCACCCAAGGGGGCACTGGCGCTGGTGGATCCGGCGCTGAGCCAGCCGGTGTGGCGCTACGACTCGGCGGCGAGCGATGCCTTTGACCAAGAAACCGCCTTTGCTGACACGCAAATCGGCGACACCTCAGCGCTGCTGCTGCCGGTCAGTGCCCAGTGGCTCAAGGGCGATGGGCCCGAAGGCCCGTGGTCGCAGCTGGTGGGGGGGGCGGTGATGGACCGCTGGCGGATGGTAGAGGGCCAGTGGCCGCTGACGGCGCCGTGCGGCCAGCCCGCCTACCCCCGCGACAAGCAGGCCATAGCGCTGTTTCTTTTGGAGTGCGCCGTCCTGGCAGAGGCCTTGACCGCGACCGACCAGGCGGTGGCCCAGCAGCGCTTGATGGAGTGGTACGCCATTCGCGCCGACTACACCGCCACCTCGGCGGCGCTGATGACGCGGATCCGCCACTACGACCGGGTGTTTGCCCCGGCGTGGTATGCCGGGCGGCGGCTGGCGATTCTGGCGGGCCAGCGCACCCAGCAGCAGGTCCAGGCAGAGTATCTGCAGTGGCTGGCCAAGCCGCTGCAGGTGCCGGCAGCGGAGTTTGACGACGTGGTGGGCAGCAGCGGCTGGCCTGGCGCCGCCGCCCTGGAGGTGGTTCGCCGGCTGGGCTGGGCGGTAGACGGCGAGTACCTGGCGGGCGGCTCGGTCTGGACAGCTTTGGTGCAGTGGGGGGGCAAGCCCTCTGCACAGCTGGTCGCGCAAGCCCAAGCGCGCCACCCGTGGACGGCCATGCTCGGTCAGGCCGACGCCGTGATGGCCCTGGCCGATGGGCTGGCGCCTTAAGAGCCTGGCGGTGCTGGTGTGGCGGATGCTCACAAGAAACCACAGCTGCTGTAGGTAGTTCTCGCGGCGCTGCCTCCAGCCGGGCGGCGGCGTTTCTAGTTGACCGTGGCGTGCCCGCTCGCTAGAGTGTCACGTGATTGTCAGCTTGCGGTTTCAGGAGTCTACATGCCCCTTTGCTGGTCCAGGTCACCCGGTCGCTCGGTTGCCACAGCTGTCACCACAGCTGCCGCCAATGCTGGTACCGCCGCCATGACCGCCGCGGCTTGGCTGGCCCTGCTGGCCGGCTGTGAAGATCCTGCCGCGCCGGCTGAGGATCCTTGCGCCCAACTGGCCAAAGGCCACATCTGCACCTACGCTGGCAGCGGCATCAAGGGCTTTGACGGCGACAGCGGCCACCGCCTGCACGCCTGGATGTGGACCCCGTGGGACATCACCACCGACGCAAAGGGCACCGTCTACGTGACGGACTGGAACAACCACCGCGTCCGCCGCATCCAGGGCGACCAGATCCAGGTGGTCATTGGCACCAGCGTGCCCGGCGACGGCGATCCCGAACTGGCCGAGTTCAAGGCTGGCGGCGCCGACCCGCTGACCGTCTCTTTGAACCACCCGACCGACATGCTGTTTGCCGAGGTCGACTCTCCGGTGGCCAAGAAGGGCCAGATGCTGCTGACGGCGTGGCACAATCACCGCTTCCGCGCCTGGGATCCGGTGGCCAACCGCATCAGCGTGACCTGCGGCAAGAACCCCGGCTTTGGCGGCGACGACCAGGTCATCGGCCCCCAGACGGCTTTCAACCAGCCGTCTCGCTCAGTGCAAGATGCCGCGGGCAACACCTACACCGTGGACATGCGCAACTGGCTGATCCGCAAGATCGGCGCTGACAAAATGGTCCGTTCCGTGGCCGGCCGGTGGGGAAAGCCAGGGGGCACCGACGGCCAGGACAGCCAAGAAGTACCCGTTGCCGATGCGAAATTCCTGTTCTTCGATCCAGCAGAGTGGGGCAACCCGTACTTTGCCGGCGGCGGCCTGGCCCTGACCCAAGACGGTCAAACCCTGTACGTGGCCGATACCGGTAACCACCGCATCCGCAAGATTGATCTGGTCAAGGGCGTGGTCACCACCATCGCCGGCAGTGGCGCCAATGGCTGCGTGGACAACGCGGGCGCCGACGCTGCGTGCCAGAACGACGTGGCCCACCACCCGCGCAAGGGCGGCTTTGGCGGCGACGGCGGGCCGGCCAAGGCTGCCTTGCTCAACCTGCCCACCGACCTAGCTTGGGCCCCAGACGGCCGCTTGCTGTTCTGCGACTCAGAGAATGACCGCATCCGCGCCATTGACCTGAGCACTGGCACCATCGCTACGGTGGCCGGCGGCGGCCCCGGCGCGACCGGCATCGCAGCCAAGCCCTTGGCCAGCGACAAGATTGGCGACCAGGGGCTGGCCACCAAGGCGACCTTGAACCGGCCGCGCGGCCTGCACGTAGACAAGGCCGGCAACCTGTGGATCGCCGACAGTTACAACAACCGGATCCGCAAAGTCAAACTGTAGTTTCTCTGCCGCGGGCTGGCCGCTGTCGCAGCGCCCCCCTCGCTACCCAAGCCGGCCAACGGTCGCCAAGGTGGGAATCGTGAATCGCAAGACAAGGATTCTACAGAGTGCATGGTTGCTGGCGCTGGTGGCCCTGGGCGGCTGCGATGACACAGAGCCCGCAGCCCCAGTGGGTATTCAGCCGCCGGCTTCTTGTGCAGGCAAGAGCGGTTGCATCACCACCGTGATTGGCACTGGTCAGAACCGCGCGGTGTCTGACGAAGGCACCCTTGGCTGGAAGACGCCGGTATCTGAGCCTCAAGACATGCAAACCGGCCCCGACGGCCACCTCTACTACCTCGACTGGAACAACCACCAGGTCCGCGCCTACGATCCCCAGCTCAAGATCACCCGCACCATTGCCGGCACTGGCGAGCTGGGCGACGACGGGGCTGGCGGCCCGGCGCTGATGGCGCGCTTCAACCACCCGACCGGCCTTGCGTTTACCAAAGACGGCTCGATGCTGGTAGCGGCCTGGCACAACAGCAAGATCCGCAAGATCGACATGAAGACCGGGATCTTGACCGACACCTGCGGCACCGGCAAGCGCGACTACGGCGGCGACGGCGGCCCGGCCCTCAAGGCCTGGCTCGACCTGCCTTCTGCCGTGGTCATGGACGAGAAGGGCGGCGTGTTCATTGCCGATCAGGCCAGCCACCGCATCCGCTGGGTCGACAGCGCAGACGTCATCCACACCGTGGTCGGCGACCTGTGGATGACCGACACCGGCAAGCCGGACGGCGTGCCCAAGAAGGACGCGCAGGGGCGCTTTTTGGACTGCAAAGACGTGCCAACGATGGACGCAGAGGGCTTTCAGCTGGCCCCAAGGAATGAAGGCGGTGTGATCATCTACGTGCGGGCCAAGAACCCCGACGCCAAGGAGATCAAGTACCCGTTTGCCGTGGTGCCCAACAAGTGCCCGGGCTATGCCGACGGCCCGGCGTGGCAAGCCAGGCTGAATTGGCAGGGCTCGCAGTCCGCCGACCCCAATGGGCGCATCGTCAAGAACGGCGAGAGCCTGGTCATCGCCGATACCATGAACCACCGGATCCGCAAGCTCGATCTGCTGACCATGACGGTGTCGACCCTGGCCGGCAATGGCAAGCTGGGCTATGGCGGAGACGGCGGCCAGGCCCTGGAGGCTCAGCTGAACACCCCGGTCGACGTCGACGTGGGCCCCGACGGCACCGTGTACATCGCCGACATGTTCAACCACTGCGTGCGCGCCATCGATCCCAAGGGCGTCATCCGCACTTTTGCTGGGGTTTGCGGCAAGAAGGGCTACAGCGGCGACGGCGGCCCGGCTCAGCAGGCCAAGCTGGCGCGACCCTACGGCATTCATGTGGACCCTGCGACCGGCGGCCTGTGGATCGCCGACACCGTCAACAACCGCATTCGCTACGTCTCGCCTTAGGGCTGCCTTCCGCGGCCAAGTCCAGGAAAGAACCAAGCATTATAACTACATGCCAACGCAGAGTGTCGGCAAACGCGCCAGCCGCCCAGCGCGCCACCCCAGCCAGCGCCCTAGCTTCCCCGAACGCGCCCCTCTGCGCCGTCAGCGGCGAGGTTTGGCCCTGCGACCTTCGCGGCTAACCGCAAAATCTCTCGCCATTGCCCAGGGGTGTGTCCGACGCCTTGGGCGGCTCAGGTGTGGCAAGGTTGCGACACGTCGCAGTTGGTGCCGCGCTGGCCGACCACGCAGGTGAGTCAGGGCCAGTGGATTCAGAGTCAGCGGAGTCTGGGCGCATCGCCTTCGGCGACCCGGCCACGAGTTTGGGCGGCGGAGGATTGGCTGTAATTGTCAAGCTCTGGCGCCCAAACCGGCGTCGGACGCCGCCCTACGGGTCTGTGTCCGTTGCGCAGGACCGGCTTGGCGGGGAGGGGGGCTTGCGGGCGGCGGCTGTTTCGGCCCAGCTGCGCGCACCTCAGGCATTTTACGCGCGTCCAATGCCGTCCAACGCCCCTCGACGCCGCCAATTTGCAGCAGCATCTGACGCGCCGCCGGTCAGCGAGCCGACGCCCATGCAATTGCCAGTGCCGGCAGGACGGGCAGACCGCTGCCGCCACCTCTGGTCAACCGCCCCCGCGGTGCTGGACTGCGCCTGCTGCCCGCGGTGCAGTTCGGTTGGCCCATGGCTCTGTCTTTTCACATGTTCTGCAGCTGGACCTCGCCGGCCGGTTGACGATCCACCAGGGTCAACCTAGGCTCTGTTGGCCTGCAGAGGCGGCCTCTGGGCAGCGCCACTGCGGCGCACGCGGGATGCGGATGGGTGGCAGCTGAGGACGCGGGGTTTGGAGCTGGTGGACCCGGCAGCGCGCCGGCGACGAGGTGACGCGCGTCGGCACCTACGAGCTGCGCGTCGCCGTGCTGCACCGCGGCACCCGCAGCGAAGGCCGCATCGGCCGGCTGTTCCACGGCGACTGCGAGGTGTGCGGCCAAGCGCGCGGGCAGGTCGTAGAGGCCGAACCCGGCGGCGCGCGGTTTGTGTTCCTTGGCGCCGAGCGGCCGCACCTGTGGTCGGTCAGCGGCTGGCAGCTCGAGCCGCCGGCCCCTCTCCCTTGACCCGCCACCCCCAAAAAAAACCATGGCCACGATCCTGAGAGCCCCCGCCCGCCTGACCGCCGCGCAGCGCCGCACCACCAAGACCCTGTTCCTGGCCGGACCGTTCGAGGACGGCGACGCCAGCGCCGCGGCGCCGCGCTCATGGCGCGACGAGGTGATCGACGCCTTCGCCGACCGCGACATCACCATCGTCGACCCGCGCAATCCCCGCTGGCGCGACCTTGAGGTCGGCTCGTCGGGCCGGCGCGGCGCCTTTGAGTGGCAGTGCGCCCAGGCGTTCGACGCCGACGTGGTCATCGTCTGGGTGCCTGCCGGCCGTCACGCGCCCACCGCCCTGATGTTCCTTGGCGCGCTCGGGGCCAAGCGAAACACCGCCCAGCGCGGCAGCACGGTGGTGGTCGGCGGCGACGGCTGGGGCGGCCTGGTCAAGCTGTTCGCCCAGAACCAGCGGCTGTTTCCCGCCGGCGACCAGCTCAGCGAGGTCATCCGCATCGCCGGGCTGCAGCTCGGCAGGTAATTCGCGCTCGCCTGTTTAGGCAAAGCGATTTTCCTGCAGCAATTTCGTGGTTTCAAAGACATCTGTTGTGCCGCGGATAGGCCGCTTGGGCGAACTGTCCTCGCGCTGGCTCCTGTCTGTTGTCTCAAGCTCCGCGAATTGCCCTTGCCGCCCAGCCTTGCGCTGGTGGTTCCGCATTGGCTCTGCGTGCAGCGGCTGAGTTGACCCGAGTTGCTGCGCCCCGCAGATTCGCGAGACGGTCGGCCTTCCGCCCGCCCAGGACCATGAGCATTTCCCTGCCTCCAGCCTCGACCCCTCGCTCTGCTGGCGCCGCTGGTGCGCGCGGGCGATGTGCTGCGCCATCGCTGACTACTTGCGCGGCTACGCCGTCGCTGCGTTTTTTGACCTGGGGGTGGATCAGTTTTCGACCGTTGTTGACAGACTGCTTTTGTAGCCATCGACGCAGAGCAAAGCTGTAAGTCCAATGCATTGGCGATCTGCGGCTCGCGTCCGCCGAATTGGCATGCACCCTGGTGAAGGCGCGCGGTGCAGAGCGCACTGCGACTTCACCTCCAGGTGCGCGCCCCGATCTTGGCATCGGCAGATGGCGCCAACGTCAGAACAACCCAGCCCGGGCCGGTAGGCGCCAGGTTCTCTCAGATCCCGGAGGCGCGGTGGAGCACAGTAATTTCAGCGCAAGTTCAATGGCGCGGCTGTCGGCCAGGGCATGTCTGGCGGTCGGCCTTAGCGGCTGCGGTGAGGATTCCTCGGCTGCCGCGCCCAGCTATGCAGCAGCGATCGCCGATGGCAGCGGCGGCAGTGGTCCAGCTGCAGATGGGGCCCCGGTGGACGCCAAGGACAATTCCGCCTGCGTGCAGACCGCGGATTGCGCCGAGTCGGCCGCTGGCCCGTGGTGCAATCCCCTGACCAACCTGTGCCAGGCCAAGCCACTGGGCCACCAAATTGGCCTTGGAGACAGCAGCCCGGGCTCTGTGCAAATTGCGACCTTGTTCACCCCCAAGACGCCGTTCGAGGCCACCGACCTGCAGTTTCATCCAGAGCGCTTTGAGCTGTGGGTGGTCAACCGCCCATTTGAGGTCAAAGGGCTGTGCACCGAGAACAACCCCTCTAGCGGGCGCTGCAAATCGTTGGTTGGCACGACCACCATCCTGTTTGACCCGGGCATGTCTAGCTAGAAAGCGGAGATCCGCACGGATGAGAATGCGTGGCACTTCATGCGTCGCCCGGCCGCAATGGCCATGGGGGTCCAGGAGCGCTGGGCGACCTGCGGTGAAGCCATGACGGGCAACTTCGAGGACGAATTGTCGAACTTCATGGGCCCAACCCTGTGGTCCAGCGACCTGGCTATCTTTGCAGTACATGACGCCAACAATGGGTCGCACATGGACATGTTGCACGCGACGCCGCTGTGCATGGGGATCGCTCACGAGCGCGACAACGTCTATTGGACCTTCAATGGCCACGTGGGTGCGATTGATCGCTACGATTTCCATGCGGACCACGGCCCTGGAATGCATGACCATTCAGATGGTTCGGTCAGTCGCTACGTCCAGGGCCAGGTCACCAGAGTGCCAGGCGTGCCGAGCCACATGGAATTCCGCAAGCAGGATGGCCAGTTGTATATCGCCGACACTGGCAACGGTCGGGTCGTCAAGCTGGACACCCAAAGTGGCACCCCCAGCGGCAATTTGACACCGGTCTACGAGCCCTTGGCCGACGCCTCCAACATCCAAGGTGCCGTGCTGACGGAATTCTTGGCGCCGGGCCTGCTGGAACAGCCAAGCGGCTTGGCCTGGCACGACGACGTGCTTTTCGTCACCGACCACGCCACCAGCTTGATCCACGCATTTGGTCCGGACGGCACGCTGCTGCGCTCTCTGGACACTGGCTTGCCTACGGGCACCCTGGGCGGGATCACCTTTGGCCCCGACAACCGGCTGTATTTCGCCAATATGCGTACGGGCAGCATTCACCGCATTGATCCCTGACTGCGGCTTGGTCGTCCGGGCTGGCCCAGCCCCCAGCCAGCAGCGGATAGTCGGGCTACCCGGCAGGGGAATCAGCGCTGCCATTGGCGCCGTCCGCCTGGCTGGCCGCCAAACGCGTTGCCGCAGGGGCAGGCAGCAGCGAGCCCGAATGGAGACCGGTCCGGCGGTCCCGCTTGACGCCGCAGCGGTGCAAGGGCCACGGCAGCGCCAGATGCGCCGCAAATCACCGGGATTGACCAAGTTTCTGCTTAGCTACCGCACCAACAGCGCCCCCGGCTGGTTGAAGCCGCCTTTCCAGCCGCTGTGCATGCCGCTGTTCCAGTAGCCGCCGTCAGAGCGGTTAAAGCTCGTCCAAATCCGGCCGATGCCCTGCGAGCCGGTGCCGGTAGAGCTGTTGTGGCACAAGCACGTGCTGGTCTCGACACCGTCGATCAGGTGAAAGCCAAACTCGTTGTATCCGCAGGAGTCCGCTTCGCCGCCGCAGGCCTGGCCTTGGCTGCTGATGACCTTGCCGTCGCTCTGCACGACCTTCAGGCCGGTCATGGTACCTTCCTTGCAGGTGGTGGCGGAGTTGAAGGGATTGCATGCCTTGGGCAATTCCACGGTGACCCAGTCGTCTGTGGCGCCGCCGACATAGGCCATCACTTCGCGCTTGGCCGATGCCGCCAGCAGGTCGCGGCCGTTGACGCTGAAGTTCTTGATGCCGGCGTCGTTCTTGGCCGGGCTGAGGATGTCCCCCAGGGCGGCGCCGGCGGTGCTGCCGTAGTACGTGGCGCCCGGGCGCGGGTAACTGCCGCCTTTCCATACGCTTGGCCGGCCATCCGTGCCGACGACGCCAATCAGCGTCCAGCCGCCGCCGCCAAGCTTCATTTCGCACCAGGTCTGGAACTTGGCCTCGCTGCCGTTGCCATCGCCGTCGATCCAGTAGATTCCGCTTGAGGATTTCGGCAGCGCCTGCAGGATCGCCAGGCAGCTGAGCGCGGGGTTCAAGCTGGTGCCAATGCTGCACAGGCCCGCCGTGCACACGCCGCCCTCGCCGCAGACGGTGCCATCGGTCGCGCTGGTCGCGGTGCAGCCGCTGGCCGGATCGCAGGCGTCAACGGTGCAGGGGTTGCCGTCGTCGCAGGCGATCTTCTTGCCGCCACAGCTGCCGTTGGTGCAGAAGTCGGCGCTGGTGCAGGCAGAGCTGTCGTCACAGGTGATGGGCAAGGCCAGGGTTTGGCAGCCCTTGGCGGGGTCACACCAGTCGGCGGTGCAGCTGTTGCCGTCGTCGCAGCTGACGGCGGTGCCGGCGCAGGCCAACTGGACGCAGGCATCGGCCTTGGTACACGCATTGCCGTCGCTGCAGGTCGCCGCATTGGGCAAAGAGACGCAACCCTTTTGCGGGTCGCAGCTATCGTCGCTGCACAGGTTGCCGTCGCTGCACAGTATCGCTTTGCCGGCCGAGCACTTGCCAGAGGAGCAAGCGTCGCCCAAGGTGCAGACGCTGCCGTCGTCACAGGGCAGGGTGTTGGCGACTGCGGTGCAGCCCGTGACGCTATCGCAGGCGTCGGTGGTGCAGGCGTTGCCGTCTTCGCAGACTTTGGCGGAGCCGCCCAGGCAGGCGCCCTTGCTGCAGACATCCTTGAGGGTGCAGAGGTTTCCGTCTTCGCAGCTGGCGCTGTTCAGGGCAAAGCTGCAGCCGCTGTCTGGCAGGCAGCTGTCGTCGGTGCAGGGATTGCCGTCGATGCAGACCGCGGGTTTGCCGGGAGAGCAAGCGCCATTGCCGCACACGTCGAGCTGGGTGCAGGCATTGCCATCGTCACAACCCAGCGTATTGGCAACATTCTTGCAGCCCTGACCGGGATCGCAGGTCTCTGTGGTGCACGGATTCTTGTCGTCACACGCGGGCGGAATTCCGGGCACGCAGCTGCCGCCCTTGCAGCCGTCGCCCTGGGTGCAGGCGTTGTTGTCGTCGCAGGGTTTGGCGTTGTCGGCAAAAGCACAGCCGGTTTTGGGGTCGCAGCTGTCGTCGGTGCACGGATTGCTGTCATTGCAGACCGCTGCCTTGCCCGCTGCGCACTGGCTGTTGGCGCAGCTGTCGCCCACGCTGCAGGCGTTGCCGTCGTCGCAGGATTGGCTGTTGGCGGTGACTTTGCAGCCGCTGCCTGGGTCGCAACTGTCTGTGGTGCATGGGTTCTTGTCATCACAGGGGATCGCGGCTCCCGGCGCGCAGCTGCCGCCTTTGCAGGTGTCGCCTTGGGTGCAGGCATTGCTGTCGTCGCACGCGGTGGCGCTGGCGGCAAGGGTGCAGCCGGTCTTGGGGTCGCAGCCGTCGTCGGTGCACGGGTTGCCGTCGTTGCAGGTGGTCGCCTTGCCAGGGCTGCAACCGCCGTTGAGGCACGCATCCGCTTGGGTGCACAGGTCGCCGTCGTCGCAGGGCTGACTGTTGTTGGCATAGGCGCAGCCCTTGGCCGGGTCGCAGCTATCGGTGGTACACGGTTTGCCGTCGTCGCACAGCACTGCGCTGCCCGGTTGGCAGCTCCCGTTGCCGCACAAGTCGCTATTGGTGCAGGCATTGTTGTCTGTACACGGCGCAGAATTGGCAGAGGCGGTGCAGCCCTTGCCGGGCAGGCAAGCGTCATCGGTGCACGGATTGCCGTCGCTGCACACAGCGGGAACGCCGGCTTGGCAGGTGCCACCCAAGCACGAATCGGCGGCGGTGCAGACGTTGCCGTCGTCGCAAGCGGTGGCGTCAGCGGCCGGTGCCACGCCGCACTTGCCCGCGGCGCAGGCAGCTACCTGGCATGCGGGGGCAGGATCCGGGCAATCGGCAGCCGTGGCGCACTCGGGGACATCGGCAGGAACGTCGGCCTGCACCTCGACTTCGGCGGCAGCATCGCCTGCATCGGCGTCTTCTCCGGCATCCAGCCCGGCGTCGGCATCTGCAGCCGTATCGCCGGCAGCGTCAGAACCAGCGTCTGAACCAGCGTCAGAACCGCTGTCCGCGTCGGCGGCGCTGTCCACCCCGTCCGCAGCGGTGTCGGCTGTCGCGTCAGCTGTCGCGTCAGATCCTGGAGGGGCATCTATGCCAACATCGGTCTGCGCCAGCGGAATATCGCCGGCCGCCGTGTCGGATCCCGCATCCGCTTCGCCGCCCAGCACGGCAGTGTCTTCGCCGCAGCCAACCAGCGCTACAACGGCAAAAACTAGGCAAACTCTGCTGATTCTGATGGGCATGACGGCTCCGAGGGTAAAGGGTCGCGACGCCAAAAGCTGTGGCACCCTTTGCGATTGTAGCCGGCCCGGGCTCTGCGCGGCAAATCTGGCCCGAAGTCGCTGGCGCCCGCGGCTTGGGTAATTGGCCCTTCTGGGGCAGCCAAGTGCCGTGGAGGAGTCGCGGCGGGCTGGCGGAGAAGGCTGCGGGGGCCGGTGAAAGGCTGCGGGCGGTGGGGTGTGGAGGTCCCGCCGAGGTTGCGGTCGCGCATCTCTGCCGCGCCGACAGGACATAGGCGCCCAAATGCGTTCTGGCCAATAGCCAGGATCCGATCGGCGGCGCGCCTCGCTAAAAGCAAATTCCCGCTATTGGCACTAAAAGTGCCAATAGCGGCGCCCGCCCAGCCTCACCTCGACCGACTCCCCGCCGCCTACAACCCCACCACCTCCACCGAGAGGCTCCCGCCCAAGCGCTATCGGGTTCGTCGCACCGCTCGGCCAGAGGTCTTGTCGAGCCATCCATACACGGGTCCCAACTGAGGCCTGCTGCGTCGGTCATCTTTCGCGAGAAACGAATCCGCTTGCCGCGCCGACAATGGTCAGATACCCTGACCAAGTAGCAGCACGCCGGCTGCGAGCGAGGGTTGCGATGCGCCAGGTCAATCTTGCCGAAGCAAAATCACATCTTTCAGCACTCGTGCAGGCGGCGATGACCGGCACCGATGTCGTCATCGCCCGCGATGGCAAACCGATGGTGCGTTTGGTGCCAGTGGTCGCCAATGCCGAACGCACGTTGGGTCTCGCGGGCCGCAAAGGCTTTTTCATGGCGGACGATTTCGACGCACCGCTCGACGAATTTGCGGATTACATGAAATGAGGCTGCTCTTAGACACGCACGTGTTCCTGTGGGCCACTCACGAACCTGAACGATTGTCCGATCATGTTCGCGAGCTGCTGCTCAATACCGACAACCAGCTCTACTTCAGTTTGGCGAGTTGCTGGGAGATCAGCGCCAAACAGAGTCTGGGAAAGCTGCACTTGGCCAAGCCCCTTGAACATCTGATCACTGACGAGATCGCCGCCAATGGTTTGCGCTTGGTGCCCATAGAGTTGAGCCACCTCGTACGCGTCGGGCGCTTGCCGTTTCTGCACCGCGACCCTTTCGACCGATTGCTGGTAGCGCAGGCGCAAATCGATGATTTCACTTTGGTAAGTAAAGATGGCTGGGTGGCACAATACGACGTCGCAACCGCGTGGTGACGCCGCTGATAAGCTGCGAAGAAGTTTTGCACACTGTCGCAGGCGCGATTCGGACTGGCCCCAAGGCCCATCGATATCCGGCGGGAGCAGTTCCTCCGGCGGTTCGCTCGCCCGTCAGATTGATTCCTCAGGCTTGGTCAGCGCTTCGGTAGCCAGGTGGGGTTCGGCTTGCCAGTTCGGGCAGCGGTTACGGCAAGGGTTTGGGCGTCCCGGGCCGGCGACGAGGGCTGGTCGGGTTCACGCGAGGCTCAGCGCCGGCCCGTCGCGCTCCGGCCGCCGGTCGACGGGGGCTTGGTCGGCAAGCGCGGCGATCTGCTCCCGGCGGTGGCGACGCTTGGTCGCGCCGCCTTCCACACTTCGGTCAGCGCGGGCTCCGAATCGGCGAAGCGATGGTCCAGGCGGTCCTGCCAGCCCTTGCGTTTCAGCACTTTATCGATGCGGAGCACCGCGTCGTGGAGCGTCTCTTGCACGCGCAGGGTGTCGAGCGGAGCGGCGGGGTGGAATGTCGCGTGGCCGTCCTGGCGAAGGACTCGTTCCGAATGCGAAACGGATCCCCGTCTACACTGGGGCAGGCTCTGGACCGCGGAGCGGCGGCAGCTTGCTCGATGTGCCCGCGTGGATCAGACACAGTGGCACGCAGTGCCGGGTTCCGAAACCAATCCAACCGCACCAAAATCCCCCTTGAGACCCAGACAGCTAGCGTCATGCTCGAGCACGGAGGGCAGGGATGCAATCGGGACGACAGAGCAAAGGGCAGGGCCAGACCTGGGGGGCGCTGGCCGCGCTGATGTCTGGCTCCCGCCTGCGCTTTGCTGCCGGCGTGACGGCGAGCCTGCTGGCTTGCGGGGCTTCGGCGTGTGGCGAAACCGACGCAGCCGCCCGCCCCCCCCCGGCGTCGCTGCACACCGATGGCGGCGACACCAGCCTTGGCCAGAACGACACCACTCCAGACGGCGACAGTCTTCCAACGGATGCGCCATTGCCAGGCGACGCAACGGGTTCCGCCGTAGCAGTCTGCCCCCTGCGTCACACCGACGTTCCAGGTGCCCGCCCATGGCCAGCGTTCCAGACCGGCTATTCAGCGCTGGGCGACACAGTGGCCCTGGTGGCGCCGGTTCAAGTGGACCCACACGAACACGGCTTTCTCTCCGGCCACATCTCGCTGGGCTACCAATGGAACTCCTCTACTGGGGCCTGGCACACAACGCCGGCGTTTTCGCACCCCAAGGAAGTGCTAATTGACCCCATGGTCCTGTCTGGCCCGGAAGGGGCGCAGTTGTTGGTCGGACGGTCGTATTCGCAAACCAGATTGTGCCACTGGCAGCCGCCATCTTCGGCAGTGTGCTTGCCGTATGACCCGTCCCGCGTCGTATTGGTCGATGCCGATTGGGCCAAGGGAACCGCACTCGTCGCGGCCATGGGCGTTGGTCCAGAAATCCCCAGTGGTCAGGGCCTGCTCCTTAGGTCTACTCTGGATTGGACCAGCGGCAAACCTGTTTCCGCCACGCTAACCGAAACCAAACTGCTCGGGGCTTCCACCAAAGTATTGCTTGCACGCCGAGTTGCTGCAGCCACGTTGCTCATAGGCGCCAACGCAGTCAGCCAGGGCGGACTGTGGTCAGCGGTTGCTGGCGATGGCGCCGTGGTCGTACAGGCGCAGACCGCTTGGGAAGACAAAGCCGGGACAACCGCATTCATCGCGTCAGCCGAACTGGGGCTGCAGAAGGAGCTTTGGATAGTGGCCGCCAGCAGTGCGACTGCTAGCAAGTTCCTGTTGCGATTCCATGCTGATACCGGAGCCGCACTCGAGCCGCGGCAGCTTCCTGGCGCTCACGCCTACAGGGCCGCCATTGTGGACGGCAAACCTGTCTCGATCTGGTCGCACCCGGCCGGCCCGACGGTCAAGGCCACGACGCCGTACGAGATCCTGTGGCTCGCACCAGAGGGATTTGTGGCTGGAATGCGGAGTGCCAAACTGCCCGGCGACCTGTGGCTGCAGGGCGCAACACCAATGCGCACCAAAGACCTAGTGTATTGGGTCGGCGGCGGCATCGCCAACGAGGATCGGCTTGCCGTGGGCCTAGCCGACCTCTGGGGCAACGCCACCTGCGAAACCTCAGGCCCGTGCTGGCAAAAGACCTACGCGGACTGCGCCGACCCCAACCCGTGCACCAGCGACCTCTGCGACGCCGCCCACAGCGGATGCTTCCACGAGCCCCTGCCTGACGGGGTCGAGTGCGGACAGGGCAAGGTCTGCAAAGCCGGCATCTGCATTGGAGGCGGCCCATGAGTTTGCATTGCCTCCCAAGGTCGAGCCTGTCCTTTTCTGCCACTACCGCGGGCAAGCGAACCCGACTCAAGCTTGCCCATCCATGCATAGAAGTACCCGCAAACACCGCAGCTGCCCACTGGACCACCCCGCCAGCGCCATGCCGCCCCCGACCAAGACCATCCCAGCCGTCAGCGACGAGCTGACACCGGCAAATCGCCACCGTCAACCGCGAAATCTCACGTCTGTTCAACCTGATCCGCCCGATCCATGCAAGGCTCTGCCACCCAGCAGACCGTCAGGCCCCCCGGCTATGCCACCCAATCCTCCGCGGGCAGCTCGTCAAAGAACGGTTCGCCCGGCTCCTCGTCGGCGCCGGCCACCTCGACCGGTAGCCCTGCGTCATCGAGATCCGCCGGAAGCAGCTCATCCGGCGGCCCACGCAGCGTCGACTTCTTTGGCAGCCACACCGGATCCTCAGGCTTGGTCAACGCTTCCGAAGCCACCCCAAGATGCGCCAGGATCCACCTGACCACCGCCGCCCGGTCAATCACCGCGACCAGACGACGCCTACCCCCACAATCGCACTGCAAAACCTCAGCCTTCGCTCCCCCTCTGGCAAGTGCGTGCTCGCGAGCCTAGCCCCACTCGCTGCCGCGGACCCATCGCATTCCCAGGGGCGGCCGCAGGATTTGCAGAGCGGGCCAATGCTCACTGTCAAAATACGTGCAGGTGCGCGGCCCGTTATTGACCCCAGCCCGGTGTCAGAGCCCTTGCCCAATGCCCCCCGTTGCGCTCCGTTTGGTCACTGCGACCACGCCCACCGGCTCGGGTGCCAGTGGCCATCGATGGGCGCGGCGAGCACGGGATCGAGGAACGCGCGCACGGCCTGGGTTACGTCTTGGAGGGTCGCCCAGGGGAGCTGGTCGTCGCGCGCCATCGCCATGTACGGCGCCCGCCAAGCCTCGATGGGCTCGGGCACCGCGGCCGGCAGCGCGTGGGTTTTGCGGAACAGGAACGTTTGCTCGAGCGCGGCGCGGAGGCGCTTGGCATCCAGAGCTTGGGCGGTGGCCAGCAAGGCGAGGTCGGGCAGGTCCTTTACGCGCGAGTTGGGCCGTGTGCGCGGCATCGTGTACGCGTGCAGCTTCTCCGCGCTGTGGGTCTCGATCGGGTAGAGCCTCAGCGTCGGCGGTGCCAGGCCGGCGAAGCCGAGCACGTCGCCAGCGGTGAAGACCTCGGCCTCGCCAAAGATGGGGTCGCCGAATGCGACATCGACGCCAAAGGGCTGACCGTACAGCTTGCCCGCGAGCCTGCACTCGGCGCGAAAACGGAGCCCGTCGTAGGGCATCCCGTCGTTTTGGATCTCCGGGTGATCCGCGTCCGGTCCGACCTCAAATGCCATGAAGTCGCCGAGGTTCTTGCGACCGGCCTCCTGCAATCCGGCCAGCAGGTCCTTTGGCGAACCGACCATGCGGAGGTCGATGTCCTTGGTGGTGCGGGCCCGTTCGAGGCGCAATTCAAGCACGAGCCCGCCTTTGAGCGTGGCTGCAGTGCCAAAGACCGCGACAATGCGGGCGAGGAAGCGGTCAAAGACCAACAGCTGCCGGTTTCGCGCGAACGCGTCGCCCGACTTGGCCACCGAGCGCAGTCGCTGCTCAAGCGCTTGCTTAAAGGCCTCTGGCGATGTGTAGGTGCGCGCCGTCATGCTGCCAGGCCGCCAAACGGTTCAAGGGCGGATTCGACATCGCCAAGTTCGCTGCGCACCACCAGACCGCGCCGAAGCGCCTGTAGGGCCGCTTGACGCAGCAGCTCTGGGGACAAGCCGGCCTTGGCGCAGTCGCCGAGCGTTCGGCTCGCGCTCGTCGCGGGTACCGGGCCGAACCACGACCGATCCGCAGGTGCGACATCCGCATGGTGGAGCACGACACCGGCTGGAACGCGCAACCGCCGCAGCCGCCATACCTCGGGCAGGGTCATGTGTATCTGGGCCGGCAGCACGTCTGAGAGGCCATGGAGCGATAGGGCCGTCTGGTGGGAGAGGACACCCGCCTGCTCGGTCCAGAGCCAGGCCGCGACCAGCGCTTCGTGCTCGCCCGGCGGGAAGTGCACCAGGCGGTAGATTCCGCGCTGAGCCCGCATCACGCGGCCGGCGAGTACGTGCTTGCGCAGCAACTGGGTGGAGTAGCCGGCCTCGGCCGCTTGCTGCGTGGTGACGTAGCCGGACTGCGCCGCCGCCGTTGCGAACAGCTGGTCCCAGTTTGGCTTGTTTGCTTGCAGGGTCGTCATGCACAAAACGTAACCTAGAGTTTTGTTTTGTGCAAGATCGGCTGGTGCTGCGGCAACTGTGCGGTCGTGTCGAAGGGCAGATGTTGAACCACCCCACCAGCGCCTTGCAGCCCCCGACCAAGACCATCCCAGCCGTCAGCGACGAGCCTACGCCGCCAGATCCCCACCGTCAACCGCGAATTCTCACGTCCGTTCAAGCTGATCTGCCCGGTCCGCGCAAGGCTCCGGCAGCCAGCAGACCCTCAGCTCCCCCAGCTACGCAGCCCACTCGTCCGCAGGCAGCTCGTCAAACCACGGCTCGCCCGGCTCATCGTCGACGCCGTCCATTTCGCCCGGCAGCCCAGCGTCATCGAGATCCGCTGCGAACAGCTCATCCGGCGGCCCACGCAGCGTCGACTTCTTTGGCAGCCACACCGGATCCTCAGGCTTGGTCAACGCTTCCGTAGCCACTCCAAGATGCGCCAGGATCCACCTGACCACCGCCGCCCGGTCAATCACCGCGACCAGATGACGCCTACCCCCACAATCGCACTGCAGAACCTCAGTCTTCGCTCCCTCTCTGGCAAGTGCGTGCTCGCGAGCCTAGCCCCACTCGCTGCCGCGGACCCATCGCATTCCCAGGGGCGGCCGCAGGATTTGCAGAGCGGGCCAATGCTCACTGTCAAAACACATGCAGGTGCGCCGCCCGTTATTGACCCCAGCCCGGTGTCAGAGCCCTTGCCCAATGCCCCCCGTTGCGTTCCGTTTGGTCGCTGCGACCACGCCCACCGGCTCGGGTGCCAGTGGCCATCGATGGGCGCGGCGAGCACGGGATCTAGGAACGCGCGCACGGCCTGGGTTACGTCTTGGAGGGTCGCCCAAGGGAGCTGGTCGTCGTATCACCGATCATAGCTGCTCAAGCCGCACCAAGCCACTCCGCCAGCTCCCGCCGTCCTGCCCCGAGCCCCAGCAGCGCGCGCACCATCAGGTCGAGCGACACCGACGGATCGCCGGCCTCAATCTTGGCCACACGCGACTGGCTCGAATGCAGCCGCCGCGCCACCGCCGACTGGGAGAGGTGCTGACGCTCGCGTTCAGACCGCACGGCGCGCGCAAGGCGCAGGCGGACTTCGACCAGTTCCGCCTCCCCCGGCGTCAGCTCGAGGAAGTCCGCTGCATCACCGACGCGCCAAGGTCTTGACCAGGGTCTGCCGGCCAACGGTAACACCCATCTCCTGCCGCGCCAAATCGACAAGTTCATCAAGCGTCGCCGTAGGGTGGGACCGCAGCAACTCAACCAACTGGAGTCCACCGGCCTCGTCAAAGCTTG
>CAIXGW010000088.1 GCA_903919145.1 uncultured Myxococcales bacterium | reverse complement strand
TCATCCGCATGCGCGGCGTGCGCCAGAACAATTTGCGCGGCTTTGACCTGGACCTGCCGCACGGTGCGCTCATCTGCGTGACGGGCGTTTCTGGATCAGGCAAGAGTTCATTGGCCTTTGACACGCTGTACGCCGAGGGGCAGCGGCGGTTTGTCGAGTGCCTGTCGAGCTATGCCCGGCAATTCATCGAGCGAATGGACAAGCCTGAAATCGATGAAATTGCGGGTATTCTGCCGTCGGTGGCCCTGCGCCAGGGCAGGACCATCCGCGCTGCCCGGGCGACCGTGGCCAGCCTGACTGAGCTGGGAGAGCGGTTTCGCGCGGTGTTTGCCCACGCCGCCTCGCCCGACTGCCCCAACTGCGCTGCGCCAGTGCGGCGCGCCCCCGTGGCAGCGCTGGTGGATGCGGCGCTGGCCAACTGGCCCGACCTGCGCGCGGCGGTGACGTTTGAGCTGCCGGTGCCCTCTGAAGTGGCGGCGCGGGCCAGTCTGCAGTCGCTGGCCCAGGCCGGTTACCACCGCGCTTTTGACCACGGGCGTGCGGTGGATCTCGCCGAGGTCCTGGGGGCGGGGGGCGTAGGTCAGAGCATTGATGTTCTTCAGGATCGCTTGGTCCTGGCCGACGCCGAGAGGTCGCGCCTGGGCGACTCGCTGCGCCAGGCCCAGCTGCGCGGCGGTGGGGTGGTGCGCCTGTGGGTAGAGACTGCCGAATTGGCCCCCGGTGGGCTGTGGCAAAGCCAGGCTCGCCAGGGCAGTTTTACCCAGTTTGCGGCGTCTTCGACCCGGCGCTGCACGGCGTGCTCAACCGCGGTGGCCGATCCCAGCCCTCAGCTCTTCAGCGCCACTTCGGCGGTAGGCGCCTGCCAGACCTGCAATGGCTTTGGCCGGCTGGCTGGCATCGACTTTGACCGGGTGGTGCCCGACCCTGGCCTTTCCCTCAACGGCGGGGCGATCCGCCCTTGGAACACCGATGCTACGGCCGAAGAGCGCGAAGAACTCAAGGCATTCTGCCAGCGAGCCGGCGTGGACCGCGACGTTGCCTGGCGCGACCTGACCCCAGAGGTGCGCCAGCTGATCCTGCACGGCGAGAAGGGGTCGCGGCGCGCCGGCAAATTTCCCGGGGTTGCCGGGTGGTTCAAGTGGTTGGAAAGCAAGAATTACAAGATGCACGTGCGGGTGCTCTTGGCCCGCTATCGGACGTACTCGCCGTGCCCAGAGTGCGGCGGCAAGCGGCTGCGCCGGGAAGCGCTGGCGTGGAAGCTGGACGCCTTGGACTTGGCGGCATGGCAGGCGCTGCCGGTGGCCCAAGTTCACCAGCGGCTGCTGCAGCTGGAGCTGGGCGAGCAAGAGCGGCTGGCGACCGAGCTGGCCCTGCGCGACCTGCAGCGGCGGGTGGGCCTGCTTGACGAAATTGGCCTTGGCTACCTGAGTCTGGACCGGGCGGCCCGCACGCTGTCGGGTGGCGAGCTGCAGCGCGTGCAGCTGGTGGCGGCGCTGACCGCCGGCTTGTCGCAGGTGCTCTATGTGCTGGACGAGCCGTCGATCGGTCTGCACGCCCGCGACAACGACCGGCTGCTGCGGATCCTTGAACGCCTTAAAATTTCTGGGAATACCGTGGTGGTGGTCGAGCACGACCCGGCGCTGATGCTGGCGGCCGATGTGCTGGTGGACCTGGGGCCCGGGGCCGGCGAGCTTGGCGGCCAGCTGCTGGGCGTGGGTACGCCGGAAGAAATCCTCCAGCTGCCAGACAGCCTGACGGCGGACTACCTCAGCGGCCGCAAGCAGGTCGATACGCGGCCGGCCACCGCTGTGGGGCGCGCGGCAAAAGCACAGCCGCAGGGGTGGCTGATGGTGCGCCAGCCCACGGCGCGGACCCTGCAGGGCCAGGATGTGCGCCTGCAGCTGGGGGCCCTGAACGCGGTGTGCGGCGTGTCGGGCTCGGGCAAGTCGACGCTGGTCGAAGAGGTGCTGTACCGCGGGTTGTTGCGCATGCGCGGCGAGCCGGTCGACGAGCCGGGAGCCTGTGCCGGTCTGGAAGGGGCAGAGGGCCTCAAGGCAGTGGTCCTGGTCGACCAGGAGATGCCGGCGGCGTCGTCACGCGCCAACTGCGCCACCTACCTCAAGGTGTGGGCCGCCGTGCGCTCGCGCCTAGCCGCGGAGCCGTTGGCGGTGCAGCGCGGCTACGGCGAGGCGACGTTCAGCTTCAACCGCGAGGGCGGGCGCTGTCCGGCTTGCCAGGGCTTGGGCATCGAAAGCGTAGAGATGCAGTTCCTTTCTGACGTGCACATGACCTGCGAAAGCTGTGGCGGCAAGCGGTTTCGCGCTGAAGTGCTGCAAGTGCGCCACCGCGGGCTGGATGCCTCGGGCTTTCTGCAGCGGACGGCTCAGGAGATCGCCGACCAATTTGGCGACGACGCCGGTCTGGCCAACCCGATGCGCGCCCTGTGCGAGCTGGGCCTGGGCTACCTGCGCCTGGGGCAGCCGCTGTCGACCCTGTCTGGCGGCGAAGCCCAGCGGCTCAAGATTGCCTGGCACCTGCTGCAGGCCCGCACCAAGGGGGCGCTGTTCATCCTAGACGAGCCCTCGACCGGCCTGCACCTGCACGACGTGGCGGTGCTGCTGGCCAACCTGCGGCGGCTGGTGGCCCAGGGCAACACCGTGCTGCTGGTCGAGCATCACCTGGACCTGCTGGCGGCGGCCGACCACGTGGTCGAGCTGGGGCCCGATGGCGGACCGGCGGGGGGCCGCGTGCTGTTTCAGGGGCCGCCGGCGGAGCTGCTCACGGCCGACACGCCGACCGCCACCTACCTGCGCCAGCACCGCGCCCACTCTGAAGAAAGCGCGGTTACCGGGCTGGCCTACCGCCGCACCCCGGGGCTGCCGCCGGACCACGATGCTGGGCGGGATCCGGGCTGCGTGCAGGTGCGCGGTGCCCGCGTCCACAACCTCAAGCAGGTCAGCCTGGACGTGCCGCGCGACCGCTTTACGGTGATGACCGGAGTGTCTGGGTCGGGCAAGTCGTCGCTGGCCTTTGACGTGATTTTTGCCGAAGGGCAGCGGCGTTTTCTCGATTGCCTGAGCCCGTACGCCCGCCAGTACCTGCCACCGGCGCTGGCGCCTGATGTCGACCACCTGGGCGGACTGCCGCCAACTGTGGCGATCGCCCAGCGCACGACCCGCGGCGGCCAGAAATCGACCGTGGCCACGCTGACCGACCTCTACCCCTACCTGCGCTTGCTCTATGCGCGCTGCGGCGACCAGCGCTGTCCGCACTGCGGAGGGGCGGTCACGGGCCAGAGCGCGGGCGATGTGGTGGCGGCCATTCGCCAGCGCTACCAGGGGCAGCCGGCCGTTTACTTGACCGCACCGGCCGTGCGCGGGCGCAAGGGCCACCACCGCGACGTGCTGGAGAAGGCCCGCCAGCTTGGCCACCAGTGGCTGCACATCGACGGATCGCTGACCGCGCTGGCCGCCGTGCCGGAGCTGCGGCGCTTTGCAGTGCACGACCTGGATTACGTGGTGGCGCGGCTTGACCGCGGTGCGCTGGAAGACTCGGCGGCGGTGGCGCTGGCCGTCGATGCAGCGCTGGCCCTGGGCGACGGCACCTTGGGCACCCGCACCCATGACCAGGCGCTGGTGGCGTGGTCGCTGCGGCGGCACTGCGCGCGCTGCCAGCTGTCGGTCGAGCCGCCGGATCCGCGGCTGTTTGCCTTTACCTCGGCGGCGGGCTGGTGTCCGGCCTGCGAGGGCAGCGGCGTGCAATCGGCAGACAAGCCGGCCAAGGGGCGCGAGAAAAAGTACGAGCAAGACGGCAAGTCTGCAGAAGATCTGGCCAAGGCCGGCTTGGCCGACGGTGGCGAAGCGCCGCCTGACCAGGCAGAGAGGCGCATCCAAGAGTGCCCCACCTGCCGCGGCAGCCGGCTGCGGCCAGAGGCGCGCTCGGTGACCATTGGCGGGCTTTCGATCGACCAGGCGGCGGGGCAGGGGCCAGAGCAGCTGGGCCAGTGGCTGGGCGGTCTGCAGTTTTCCAAGCGCGACCAAGCGGTGGTGGCGCCGATCGCTCAAGAGCTGCAGGCGCGCTGCGCATTCTTGACCCAAGTGGGCCTGGAGTACCTGAGCCTGCACCGCGGCGCTGTGACCCTGTCGGGCGGAGAGAGTCAGCGCTTGCGGCTGGCGGCCCAGCTGTCTTCCAACCTGCGCGGCGTGCTGTACGTGCTCGACGAGCCGACCATTGGCTTGCACCCCACCGACAATCAAAAGGTCCTACAAGCCCTTGAGCAATTGGTAGCCCGCGGCAATGGCCTGCTGGTGGTGGAGCACGACGAGGACACCATCCGCCGCGCCGACCACCTCATTGAGCTGGGGCCCTCGGGGGGCCGCCAGGGCGGGCAGGTGCTGTACCAGGGCACATTGGCTGGGCTTTTGCAGCAGGCCGACACGCCGACCGGCCGCGTGTTTGCCCAGGGCCCTTCGCAGCGGCTGCGCAAGGCCGCGCGACCCGTGCCCGCTGACCACAGCTTTGTAGAGCTGCTGGGAGCCAGCCGCAACAACCTGCGCGGCGTAGATGCCAAGTTCGCCCGCAGCCGCTTCAATGCGGTCACCGGTGTCTCAGGCTCGGGCAAGAGCACGCTGGTGCGCGACCTGCTGGTCGAATACGGCAACCAGGGCGTCACCGTCACCGACCGGCGCGTCGACTCCTTTGCCGGCAACAGCGAACTGAGAGAGCTGCGCGGTCTGCAAGGTCTTGGCCGCGTGGTAGAGATCGACCAGTCGCCGATTGGCCGCACCCCGCGCTCTTGCCCGGCGACGTACATCGGCGTGTGGGACGCCCTGCGCCAGGCCTTTGCAGCGCTGCCCGAGGCCAAGGTGGCCGGCCTGCAAGCCAACCAGTTCAGCTTCAATGTGGAAGGGGGGCGGTGCCCAACCTGCCTGGGCGGTGGTGCGCTGAAGGTGGAGATGAGCTTTTTGCCTTCTACCCGCGTGCCTTGTGACACCTGCGGCGGCAAGCGCTTTGCCGATCACGTGCTGCAAGTGCGCTACAAGGGCGCGACCGTGGCAGATGTGCTGGCCATGAGCCTGGCCGAGGCGGCGGAGCACTTTGCGGCAATCCGCCAGGTCGCCGGGCCGCTGCAGCTGGCGTCGCGGATGGGCCTGGACTACCTGCAGCTGGGGCAGGGCAGCGACACGCTGTCTGGCGGCGAGGCCCAGCGCCTCAAGATCGTGACCGAGCTGTGCAAAAGGCGGCGGGTCGAGACCCTGTACGTGCTGGACGAGCCGACCACCGGGCTGCACTTGCAGGACGTGCACAAGCTGCTGGAAGTGCTGCACGAGCTGGTCGACCGCGGCGACACCCTGGTGGTCATCGAACATCAGATGGATCTGGTGCGCCAAGCCGACTGGCTGGTCGACCTGGGGCCCGGCCCTGGGCAGCGGGGCGGGCAGGTGACCTGGCAGGGGACGGTCGCGGGATTCTTGAGCGACGGGCCGGACGTGCCAACGCGGCGGGCTCTATTGCCTTAGGACGCCAAGGTGAGCCGAGTAGGTGCTGGGGCGGGTTGGGGCTGAGTCGCGCTGGAGCTGGGTCGGGTCGGTACTGGGTCAATTCGGTGCTGGGTCGGGTCGGCGCACGCTAGCTTGACGATCCAGCGCCCTGGGCGACCAAAGCCCGCGGATCCGCCCGCCGCCAGCGACCCCTGGGGCCCCGGATCAGTTGGCGGGGCACAGGCCCACGGTGGTGTCCAGGTAGGCGTTGCGCTTGACCACGTAGTCGATGAGCGCCGTGTAGGCGGTGTCGATCTGGGTGGGTGTCAGGATGCCCTTGGGGTCTTGGGTCAGATCGACCCACAGCAGCTTCTTGTAGGCTTGGATCATCGGCACAAAGGTCTTGACCGAGAAGGGCCCGCAGTGCGCTTTCTGCATCACCTCGGTCAGCTTGGCCTTTAGCGCTGGCGTGGCCACGATGCGCGCGTACAGGTTGTCCACGCGGTTCTTGCACCAGGTGTTGGGCGGTCCCCAGGGGGCCCACAGGTCATACCAGGAGTTCTTGAAGCCCAGCACCAGGTCCTCGCCCGTTGGAATGAACTCCATGCGCGCCGTCTCCTGGTTCATGTACAGCGTGTAGTTCTGCCCAGCGGCGGCCAACGTATCGATGTCGCTGCTGATTGCCTCCCAGGCGTACTGCGCCAGCAGCGAGCTCAGGTCGACGATGCCCTCGAGCGCCGTGGGCCAGGTGGCATCGGGTGCCGACTGCACGGCTGTGCCCAGCGCCACCACCTCGGTGGCCGCCCCAGGGTCGCCGATGTAGTACCCAGCCAGATTGGCGCAGATGCCGCCCGGGCAATTGAGGCCCATGCAAGAAGACTTGCGCTGGTACTCGTTGCCTTCATCGTTGCCGAAATTGACCTTGTAGAAGTGCTTGTCTACGTGTTCGATGAGCTGGTAAAGGCCGTGGGCCTCGCCGTTGATCCACAGCCGTGCCCAGCTGTAGCGCGGGCCGTAGCCGCCGATCTGCTGCACAATCATGGGGCCCAGGATCTGCTTGAGCCAGGTGTTGTCTTGGCCAGAAGGCTTAAAGCGCAGGCTGTGCACGTCGTCGGGGCCATCCTTGCCGTCGACAATGGCGTCAAACTTGACGCGGATGTTGGGCTTATTGGGGTTGGCATTCAGGCTGCCAAAGCCAAACGGGCGGATACCGACCTCGCCGTAGTCCTTGCCATCAAAGGTGACCGCCGCCGGCCACCAAGTGGTGCCCTTCTGCTTTTTGGCCACCAGCGCCATATAGTCCGTCCAGTCGCTTTCTGACACGGTCAGCTTGACCTCGTGCACGCCCACCGGATCAAACAGGGTCTTGGCCTTGCCGAAGACCTCGGGGATGGTCAGCGGGACGATCTCGCGGCCCTTTTTGCTGGGGCAGCTCTCTGGCGGATCGACGCAGTTGCCAGCCTTGCATGCGGCTTGGCCGTTGCACGACCCCTTGCCCTTGCACAGCGTGCCGTCGGGCACCAGGGCCGGGGCGCTGCAAACGCCAAGGGTGCAGGTGCTGACGGTGCAGGGGTTGCCGTCTCCGCAATTCTTCTTTTTGCCCTTGCACAGGCCAGCTGTGCACACGTCAGCCTCGCTGCACAAGTCGCCGTCGTCGCAGGCCAAGGTGTTGGCGGTGTGGCTGCAGCCTTGGGCCTTGCTGCAGGCGTCGTCGGTGCAGGGGTTGCTGTCGTCGCAAGAAGTGGGCTTGGTGCCAGCACATTTGCCGCTACCGCAGACGTCGCCAGCCGTGCAGGGGTTGCCGTCGTCGCAGCCAATCGCGTTGGGCTTGTGTACGCAGCCGACGTCGCTGACGCAGCTGTCATCGGTGCAGAGGTTACCGTCGTCGCAGGCGCTGGTCAGCTGCAAGGTGCAGGTGCCGCTGCTGCAGGTGGCCGGGCCGCACACGCCTTGACCTGTGCCGCAGACCTTGCCTTGCAGCGGCGCTGCGTCATGGGCGCAGGCACCGGTGGTTGCCACGCAACTGTCTACCGTGCAAGCGGAACCGTCAGAACAGTCCTTGGCGGGACCGGGCGCGCACTTGCCGCTGACGCAGCTGTCGCCGCTGGTGCAGGCCACGCCATCGCTGCACGGCCCTGCCTGGGCGCTGTGGAGGCACTGCGCCGAGCCCGCGGCCGTCGAGCAGCTGTCGGCCGTGCAGGGGTTGCCGTCGTCGCAAGACAGCCCCTTGCCGCCACAGCTGCCGGCTTTGCACGCGTCGGCGGTGGTGCAAGGGCTGCCATCGTCGCAGCTGGCGCCGTCGGCCTTGGGCTGCAGCGAGCACTTGCCCTGCTTGCACTGGGCGACCTCGCAGGGGCCGCCGCCTTGGCACAGCGCCGCCGCGCCCGGCTTGGGCACGCACGCCGGCGGGTTGGCCACCAAGTTGCAGATCATGGCGCCCAAGCACGGATCGGCGGCCTGCTGGGCGTCGCAGTCGGCTTGCTTCTGGCAGCCGCACTGGCTGGGGCCGCCCTTGCACTCGCCTTGGGCGCAGGTGTCGCCTTGGGTGCATGGGTTGCTGTCGTCGCAGCTGCCGCTGCTGGGGGCGTGGCTGCAGCCTTTGCCTGGCTGGCACAGGTCCTGGGTGCACGGGTTGCTGTCATCGCAGCCCACCGCGGCGCCGCCCTGGCAGGCCCCGGCTTTGCAGCTGTCGCCAGCGGTGCAGGGATCGGCGTCGTCGCAGCTGCCGCTGTCATTGCCGGGCAGCCCAGAGCATTGGCCGGTCTTGGGGTCGCAGAAGTCGCTGGTGCAGGGGTTGCCGTCGCTGCAGCCGCTGGCCGTGCCCACGCAAGCGCCCTTTTTGCAGACGTCTTTGGCGGTGCAGGCGTTGCCGTCGTCGCAGGCGCCGGTGGTGGTCACATGGCTGCAGCCGGCTTTGCCGCAGCCGTCATAGGTGCACGGGTTGCCGTCATCGCAGGTCACGGCGGTGCCGGCCAAGCAACTGCCCTTGGCGCAGCTGTCTGCCGCGGTGCAGGGGTCGCCGTCGGCGTCGCAGGCACTGCCGGCTGGCTTGGCCACCACCACGCAGCCTTTGCTGGGGTCGCACTTCGCCTGGGTGCATGCGGCCGTCGGCAGGCCACTGCAGTCTGGCTGGGTCTGCGGTTTGACCTCGCACTGCCACGGCAGGCTGGCCTTGTTGCAGAACCACTGGCCCAGGCACACGTCTTTGCCGGCGCAGTCGCCATCTTGCTGGCAGGTGCAGCCCGCGCTGACGCCCGCCGTGCACTGGCCTTGGGCGCAGCTCTCTTGGAGGGTGCAGGGATCGCCATCGTCGCACAGCGGTGCGGCGCCACTGCCTGCGGGCTCTTCGTCGGTCTGGCCATCGCAGTCGTCGTCTTTGCCGTTGCAGACCTCTTTGGCCGGAGGTTGAGCGCTGCAGCCACCGGCCGCACAGGTCCACTGGCCAGCGCACTTGCCGACTACCAAGCCCTCATCGCTCAAAGACGGGATGAAGCAAGGGGTGTTCCAGCCGGCCTGGGCAGTGGCGGCGCTGCAGGCGCACTGCTGACTGTCGGGGACGCAGCTGAGGATGACCTCGCCCTCTGTGGTGCTGCGCGACTCGCAGTGGGCCCCGGCAGGGCAGGTCCCGTCTTCGGCGCATGGAGCTTGGCAGAACCAGCCATGGGCGCCGGCTGGATTGCCCAGGCCGACACAGCTGGCCATGGGGTCGGAGCAGTCGGCACTGGCGCCGCAGGGATCGCAGAGACCGCGCGGGCCTGCGGGGTGCAGGGGCGCGGCATCCGGTCCCGGAGGAACGGCGATATCCTCTGCGATCACCGGAATGTCTGGTGCAGCGCCGGCTTCGGTGCCGCTGTCGCTGCTGTCGGCGCTGGCGCTCTGCTGGCTATCGATCGCTGCCTGGGCGTCGCTGCCGGTGGGCTCTGCGGGCGGATCTTGTTGGCCGCAGCCGACCACTACCACCACTGCCATCCACCCGGCCCAGTGCTGCATCCATCCGCGGTTGTTCAGGGTTGGCGTATGCATCAGCGCACCCACACGTAGCCAAAGGCCTTGGTTGCCTTGCCGCCGTTGTCTGGCGACCAAGCAGCCTCGGCAAAGTTGCCGCACGAATAGCCGCCCAGGCAGCCGATGCCCAGCCACGAGTCCGGCGAGGCGCAGTCATTTTCCTGGTTGTTGGTGATGCCAATGCGGCACACCGCGGTGTTGAGACCCTCTTGGTTGCACAGCAGCTGCAGCGAGGAATTGTCCAACAGAGACTTCCACTTGGCTCGGCCCAGCTTGGACGGAACCAAGGTGCCCTTGCTGATCAGCGCACCCAGCGACGTCCCAACGGCCGGAAACACCAGGGTCTTGGCGGCTGCGGCGCCCACGGCCATGCCGACGCGGACCTCCTTGAGCGCCAAGGTGCCATAGCCGGTCAACCGCGCCTCATTTTGGTCCAGGTTGATCTTTTCTGGGCTGATGGGCGTGCTGGAGGTCCACACCGCGGTGGCCTCGCCGGCAAAGGTGGTCTTGGTGCCGTCGACCTTGAGGACCAGCGTCCAGCCGCCGCCATCGCCGGTCATGTCGCAATAGGCCTGGAATTTGAGCACCGGGCCGGTGGCTCCATCGGGGTCCAACCAGTACAGACCGCTCGGGCTGGTGGGCAGGTAGTCCAGCACTTGCTTGCAGCTGGTGGCCGGCCAGCCGATGTTGCCGACCACGCAAAAGCCCACACTGCACAAGCCGTTGCCGCAGGTCGTGCCGTCCGCAGCCATCTGGGCGGTGCAGCCGCTCTTGGGGTCGCAGAGGTCCTGGGTGCAGGGCTTGCCGTCGTCGCACTGGATGCCGCTGCCCGCGCAGACGCCGCCGCTGCAGGTGTCCTTGTCGGTGCAGGCATTGCCGTCGTCGCAGCTGCCCGGCAGGGGGGCCGTGATGCAGCCCTTGTCTGAGTCGCATGCGTCCAGGGTGCAGGGCGATCCGTCATTGCAGGTGGCTGCCTTGCCTTTGCACTTGCCCAGCGCGCACGCGTCTTTTTCCGTGCAGGCGTTGTCGTCGTCGCAGGGCGTGGCGTTGTAGGCCAGGGCGCAGCCGGTCAGGGCATTGCAGCTGTCATCGGTGCAGAAGTTGCCGTCGTTGCAGCTGATAGCGGTGCCGGCGGTGCAGCTGCCGTTTTTGCACTGGTCGCCGGTGGTGCACAGGCTGCCGTCGCTGCAGGCCGCGGCGTTGGCGGCGTGCTGGCAGCCGGTCTTGGGGTGGCAGCTGTCCTGGGTGCAGCTGTTGGCATCGTCGCAGTTGCTGGCCGCTCCGGGTAGGCACACGCCGCCTTGGCACTGGTCACTGACGGTGCAGACCGATCCGTCTGAGCAGCCCTGCAGGTTGGCCTGCGCTGTGCAGCCCGTGGCGTCTTTGCAGCTGTCATCGGTGCACGGATTGCCGTCATTGCACACCACCGTCTGGCCGGGCTGGCAGGCGCCGCCTTTGCACTGGTCGCCCTGGCTGCAGGCGCTGCCGTCGTCGCAGGCGGCGCTGTTGGCGGCGTGGCTGCAGCCACCCTTGGCGTCGCAGCCGTCATCGGTGCAGGGATTGCCGTCGCCGCAGTCGATGGTCTTGGCGCCCACGCACAGGCCCTTGGCGCACTGGTCGCCACTTGTGCAGGCGCTGCCGTCGCTGCAGGCCGCCTGGTTGGCCTGAAAGACGCACCCTGAAGCAGGCTTGCAGGAGTCATCGGTGCAGGGGTTGCCGTCGCTGCAGGGCACTGCCGTGCCGCCTGCACACGCGCCGGTGGCGCAGGTCTCGCCAACGCTGCAGGAGTCGCCGTCGTCGCAGGCAGCGGTAGAAGGCGCGTGCACGCAAACGCCGGCGCCGTCGCAGCTGTCAGCGGTGCAGGGCTGGCCATCGTCACAGTCTAGCAGTGCGCCGGGCTTGCAGGCTCCGTCGGCGCAGGAGTCGCCTACCGTGCAGGGGCTGCCATCGCTGCAAGGGCCCGCGGCGGCGGTCGCCGTGCAGCCTTCGGCCGGGTCGCAGGCGTCTTTGGTGCAGGGATTGCCATCAGAACAGGTGACGGGGCTGCCACCAAGGCACTGACCAGCTTGGCATTTATCGCCCTTGGTGCACACATCGCCGTCGTCGCAGCCCTGGGTGGTCGGCACCGCGGTGCAGCCGCTCTTGGGCAGGCAGCCGTCAGCGGTGCAAGGGTTGCCGTCGTCGCAGGCTGTGGCCGCTCCGGGCAGGCAGATCCCGCCCTGGCAGGCGTCGCCACTGGTGCAGGCGCTGCCGTCGTCGCAAGGGGCGGTCGTCGGTGCAAAGGTGCAGCCCGCCTTGGCATCGCAGGTGTCGTCGGTGCAGGGGTTGCCGTCGGCGCAAGTCTTGACCTTGCCGGGCAGGCAGCTGCCGCCCTGGCACTGGTCGCCTTCGGTACAAGCGCTGCCATCGCTGCAGGCCAGCATGTTGGGCATGTGCAAGCAGCCCGCGCTGCCGCAACTGTCGGTGGTGCAGGGGTTGCCGTCGTCGCAACCACCAGAGGTGCACAGCGGCGCGCCGCCGTCGGGCGTGGCATCGGCTGCCGTGTCTACCGCGGTGTCGCTGGCGTCGTCGCTGTCAGGCACATCAGTACCGGGCTGAGCAGCGTCGCCCGGCTCGACAGGGCCTGCGTCGGTGGGCTTGGCGTCACCGCTTGCAGAGCTGGCGCTGTCTACCGTCGCGTCGGCCAGGGGCGCCGCATCGGCCTCGGCGGCAGTCCCGCCGACTACCGAGTCTTCTTCAGCGCAGCCCCAACTCAAAAGAGTGGCAGCCACAAGCCCCAGCCATGCCAGTGGGCGGTAGCAGTCGCGCATGGATTCTCCGCATTCAGCGCAGCGCAATCAGCTTGCTGCAGTTCCTGTTGCGGCAGGGCCCCCCGCGCCGCAGCCGCAGACTATGGGCAAGTGCTACTGCGGTCAACTGATTTGATTGGGGGGGTGGGGAGTCCAGCAGCCCGCGCGCAAAAACCTGTTGAGCCAGGCGATTTTGGGGCTGTGGCTGCCGTGGCGTCGGCCAGGCTGGCGGCAGGCCGCGGCGAGCTGTTGCCGGCTGCGCCAAGGGCCGGTGCCTACTTCTTGTCGTTGGTCGAGCACAGGTACTTGGTCGTCGCATACGAGCAGTTGCCGTCGTTGAACTGGATGTCGCCGGCCGAGTGGTTGTACATCGACAGCCAGCAGTTGCCATCGTAGTCGCCGTTGGGCTCGCCGTAGGTCGAGTCGCGCAGCCACCAGCGCCCGCCGTCGGGGACTTTCCAGTCGCTGCAGCCGCTGCCGTAGCTGGTGGGGTTGCGCATGGCGCAGCCGGTGTAGTTGCCGCCGTTGCCGGGCTTGGTTACACCGGGGATGGTGGCAAAGTAGCCGGCGCCAAATTTGGCCAGCACCCAGGTCCACTGCGCTTTGCTGCGGGGATAGAAGATGTCCATCCCGTAGTCCTTGCAGGTGTTGTCGTCCGTCGAGCGCGACGTGGTCTTGCCCGAGTCGACGGCCAAGTAGGTGTAGCCACCGCCTTCGCTGCTCATGTCGCACTCTACCTGCACGACCTGGCCCTTGGGCGCGGTGATCCAGAACTTGCCGTCCTTGGGTGGGGTTTCGCCAGCCGTCTTCCAGGCATCTATCACGTCCAAGCAGGTCTTGCCGGGGTTGGCCTTGATGAGCCCAACGGCGGCCACGCAGGTGGAACTGCAGCCGTCGCCGTTGGCGTTGTTGCCGTCGTCGCACTGCTCGGTCTGGTCCAGAATGCCGTTGCCGCAGGTGTCTGCCAGGCTGCGCCAATTGGCGCCGTCGCAGTAGCGCAGGGTCTTGCTGGTGATGTCAAAATACAGCGTGCCCATGTTGCTCGGCAGGCACGGCACCGGCGCCGCCGAGGCGGGCACCAGCTGCAGGCCCTTGGTCACCGCGGCTTTTTGGCTTGACATCACCTTGACCTCGATGGTCCAGCTGTTGACCTTGCCGTCCAGGCCACCGCCGACGCCGGCCGTGTCAGCCACCGAGATCGACCACTTGCCCTTGGGGTTGTTGCCTACCCACGCCGCGAAATCGCCGCTGACGGGCGCCGTGGCGTCGGGATAGGTCGTCTTGATGGCGGTGCCCGAGCCGCTGAGGCTGTGCAGCACGTAGGCCTTGCCCTGTGGGTCGTAGACGGTCACTTTCAGCTTGGAGATATCGCTGTTGGAGAGGTCCAGCGACACGCTGACGCTCTGGGCCGTGCCCCAATCTGGGACGACAATCTCGTCGGCCACGCCAGCCGGGAAGGCATCGGCGATGTCCAGGGGCATCTTGATGGATGAGGCGATCTCTTTAAATTGGTTGGTCAATAGCCCGTTGGAGATCTCGTCAAGGCCGTCTTTGGGCAAGCTGCTGGCGTCGATGCTGCCGCTGACGCATTCGTAGCTGCCATCGGCCTTGATGCCTTTCATGACGAGGCCAGTGCCACAGGAGGTGCCCGTCTTGACCAGCACCGGCAGATTGGCCAGGTCGCTGTAGGAGCCAGTGCCCGCCACCTTGGCCAGCGAGGTCGCCTTGACGTAGTCCGAGAGGTCGACGATCTTGGCGTAGGCACTCAGGTCCGCGGTCTTGGCATAAGCGCCCAGGTCGGCGGTCTTGGCATAGCCACTCAGATCGCTAGCCTTGGCGTATCCATTGAGATCGGTAGACTTTGCATATCCTTGCAAGACTGCGGCATCCAGCATCGCCGCCTTGACACAGCCGCTGCACTCCAAGCCCTCGGCCACACCAGCGCGCAGGGCCTGCAAGACCGACCGCACCGGCACCGCGGGCAGAGCCGGGTCGGTGCCCACTTGCACCTGCAGCCAGCGGTCGCCGCCCAGCACCGCCGCGGACAACGGGGTCTTGGCGCCAGCGGCCACCGCGAATTGGCCGCCCTTGACCGCCACCGTGACGTTGGCCTCGGACCACACCGCCGCGCCGGTCGGACCGTCGAGCAGCTGTAGCGTCAGCGCATAGTTGCCATCGGCGGCCGGCCCACCACTAGAGCTGAGCAGCACGCCTTCGACCTGAGAGGACGTGGGCACCGCGGCTGCGGCGGCCACCGCCAGAAGGTTGGCGGCGCAGGAGGCTGCAACCACCGCATGGCCCAGAATCAGTCGCTTTGTCATAGCTGTTCTCCGTGTTGGGGGGCAGTTGGCGCACCGCGGTGGGCGCGTTGCGTCAGGTCAGGTCGCGTCAGGCCAGGTCACGTCAGGTCCCGTCCATTCGAGGCGCCCAGGTCCATGCCAGTCGCCACAATTCAGCTCACAGCTTACCCATTCGGCTCAGGGTCGCAATCACGCTGAAGCCCAGCGTCACCACCAGCACCACCAGCCCTACCCACAGGAATTGCAAGGTGACGCGATGGCTTGGCCACCAGCTCGGCTGCTGCCGCGCGGCCATCTGGCCCATAGCCACCGGATGGGGGATGGTCGGCGCTGAGGCTTCGTCCAGGTCAGCCCGCTGCTCGGTGGTCATGTAGGCGCGCGGAAACATCATCGAAGGCAGCCGCGCCCCCGTAGCCGGCGCAGCCACTTCACCGGCCTCTGGCGGCGGGCGGCGCACCGTGGACCGCGGCCGCTCAAGCGGCGACTGCGCCACCACCGACAGCTGCGACGGCTGGTACTCTTCGCCGCGCATCTTGCCAATCGGCGGTGTGGCAATGGCGTTCTGCGGCAGCGAGCCCACCGGCGCCGCGGCCACCAGCCGCTGCACGTCTTCTGCCAGTTGGCGGGTGCCGTAGTCCGGTCGATGCCGCGCCAGCCAGCGCTGCAGCTCGTCAGCCATCTCGTTCATGCTGTGGAAGCGCCGGCCTTTGTCTCGCTCTAGGGCTTTATGAATGATGCCGCTTAGTTCTAGCGAGAGGCCGGGAGCCAAGTTGTGGGCCTTGGCAATGGGCTCTTCGCGCACCGCTCGCAGCACCGCAAACGGCGAATTGGAGCCATGGGTGCGAAAAAGCGGCTTGCCCGTCATCATCTCCCACAGGCAAACGCCCAGAGAGAACACGTCGGACCGGGCATCCACTGTCTCTGCGCTGGCCTGCTCGGGGCTCATGTAGGCGTACTTGCCTTTGATAATCCCGGCCATGGTCTGCTGAATCCGCGCCGCGACCTTGGCCACCCCAAAGTCGATGATCTTGACCTCGCCGCGGCGGTTGACCAGCACGTTCTGCGGCGAAACGTCGCGGTGGACAATGCCCAGGTGCTTGCCGGTTTCGTCAGCCAGCTCATGGGCATAGCCCAGGCCCCTGGCCATCCCCAGCGCGACAAAGGCCACCATAGCAGGGTCCATGCGCACGCCGCGGTTTTCGCAAGACGTGGCCAAGGTGCCCAGGTCCACGCCGTCGACGTACTCCATGATGAAAAAGTATGTGCCGTCCTGGCAGCCCAGCTCAAACGTCTCTGCGATGTTGACGTGGTGAAAGCGCATGGCCAGGCGGGCTTCTTGGACCAGCATCTCTACTGCGCTTTGATCTTCGCTAAGTTGCGCGTGCATCCTCTTGAGGGCGACCAGCTTGGCATCGCCGTGGGTGCTTGGCGCCTTGGCCAGAAAGACCTCTGCCATGCCGCCGCGGCCCAGCCGGCGCAGAAGCTCGTAGGGGCCAAAGGGTTGGGGAAACTCGTGGCGCATACGGCCATGGTAGCACCGCCCGTGGGCCAGGGCCAGATCTGCACTCAGCGACCGCTTTGGCCGCTGCGGCCAACCAGGTAGCCATGCGGGGGAGCTTTAGGCTACGCTATTGGCGTTTGCGGCCGACAGCACGGCCGATGGACCTCATCCCCATGCGATCCCTTGCATTGACTCTTCGCTCTCTTCAGGCTCCACGCAGTACCCCAAATCTTGGCTGGGCCGTTGCCGCGGTCGCGTCGCTGGCCCTGCTGGCTCCCGTGGGGGCTCACGCCGCCAAGGTCAAGGCTCCGCCAGCAGAGCCGCTGGTCATTGAGCAAGGCGGCAAGCACGGCGTCGCCGACCGCTCCGGAAAATTGCTGCTGGCGCCGACCTATGCCTGGATCGGCGAATTTGTGGGCGGAGTAGCGCCCTTTGAAGTGAAAGAGGGGGCAGAGAGTCGCTTTGGCCTGCTCAACCGCAAGGGCAAGGTGGCGCTCAAGCCGACCTTTGAAGGGCTGCGCGAATTTGCCGACGGCAAGGCGGCCGTGCGCATCGGCGGGCTGTGGGGTTTTCTCAACGGCGCCGGCAAGCAGGTGATCCCGCCAAAATTCCAAAGAGTCCTGCAGTTTTCTGAAGACCGGGCCGCGGCCGAGGTCGTGCAAGACAAGTGGGTCTTCATTGACCCTGCCGGCGCCACCGCCTTTGAGCTGGCCGAGTATGAGACTGGCGAGCTCGAGCGATTCTCTGAAGGAGTGGTGGTCGTGCTGCCCCTCAAGCAGGGCAATGCGCGCCTGCTCGACAAGGCCGGCAAGCTGGTCTGCGAGGCACCGTCGCGCACCGTCAAGTCCTTCTCTGACGGTCTTGCGGCATTTCGCAGCGACGACGGCCGCTGGGGCTTTCTTGACCACGCGTGCAAAGTTGTGATTCCGCCGACCTTTGCTTTTACCGCCGGCTTTCGCGACGGCCTGGCGCCCACCGAGCAGGACGGCCGCTGGGGCTTTGTCGACAAGACCGGCAAGTGGGCCGTCGAGCCGATCTTCGGCGAGATCGACGCGCTTTCTGAAGGGTTGGCGCGGGTCCGCGTCGGGACGCTGTATGGCTACTGCGACTCCGCCGGCCGCACTGTCATTGCGCCTATCTACGACGACGCTCAGCACGTCGGCACGCGCTTTCGCAATGGTGTGGCCCTGGTTGGCAAGGAAATCGACGGCCGCCTGGAGCGCGGCTGGATCGACAAGACCGGCGCCGTGGTGTGGGCGCCCTGGCCGCCGCCCAAGAAAGAAGAGTAGGGCGCAAGCGGCTGGGCTAGCGGGTCAGACCGGGCCCGCCGCGCCTCTCGCCAGGCCCGAATGTCGCAGCAGCGCCTCTTCGCTGGGCGCGCGGCCGCGGAACTGCTCAAACACCTGCGCTGGGGGCACCGACCCGCCCAGAGCCAGCACGGTATCGCGAAATTGCCGGCCCAGGCGGGCCACGGCGGCCTCGTCTTCCAGGCCGGCTTCCTCAAAGGCGCCAAAAGCGTCGGCGCTCAGCACTTCAGCCCACTTGTAGCTGTAGTAGCCCGCCGCATAGCCGCCGGCAAAGATGTGCTGAAAACTGCACAGAAAGCGATCCTCGGGCAGCGGCGCCAGCGGCGAGGTCAGGGCGGCGACCTTGGCAAAGACCTCCAGCGGCCCGCCGTGGCTCGGCGGCTGACTGTGCAGGTCCAGGTCGGTCCAGGCAAACAGCAGCTGGCGCAGCATCGCCGAAGCGGCCCGGAAAGTGCGCGCTGCCGCCACCTTGTCAAACAGCTCCGCCGGCAGCGGCTCGCCGGTGACCACATGGCCAGACAGGCTCTGGATGGTTTCGCGGTGATAGGCCCAGTTCTCCATGAACTGGCTGGGCAATTCCACGGCGTCCCACTCAATGCCGCGGATGCCTGAGACCAGGCCTTCGTCGACTCCGGTCAGCATGTGCTGCAGCCCGTGGCCAAATTCGTGAAGCAGCGTCTCTAGTTCGTCAAAGGTCAGCAGAGACGGCTGATCGCCGACCGGCGGCGTCCCGTTGCACACCAGATAGGCCACTGGCAGGCGCGGCTGCCCCGGCTGCCCGGCGCGAGCTGAGCGGCCCAGGCACTCGTTCATCCAGGCGCCGCCGCGCTTCTCTTGGGGGCGGCTATAGGGGTCCAGGTAGAAGGCGGCCAGCGGCTGGCCGTGCTCGCTTAGTACGCGAAAGAACCGCACATCGGGGTGCCACACCGGCGCTTGGCCGTCCGCCGCGGCGATGGTGATGCCAAACAGGCGGTGGGCCAGCGCAAACACGCCGCCTAGCACCTTGGGTAGCGGCAGCCACGGCCGCAGGGCCTCTTCGCTGTAGGCGTAGCGCTGCTCGCGCAGACGCTCGGCCCAGAAAGCGACGTCCCACGGCCGGAATTCGCTAGCCTCTGCGGCACCCTGCTCGCGGGCCAGCGCGCGCAGCTCTTCGATTTCCTGCAGGCCTGTCTGCCAGCTGGCGTCGCGCAGCCGCTGCAGCATGGCGCGCACCGCGGCGGCCGAAGGGGCCATCTTCGAAGCAAGCGACATCTCGGCATAATTGCTGTAGCCCAGTAGCGCGGCCTGCTCAGCGCGCAGGGCCAGGATCTGCGAAATCAGCGGGCTGTTGTCCAGCGGCCCCGCCGAAGCGCGCGTCACATAGGCGCGGTACGACTGCTCGCGCAGGTCGCGGCGGCGCGAGTGCTGCAGAAACGGCAGCTGGCTTGGCGTGTCCAGGGTCAACCGCCACGGCCCGGTCTGCGGGCTGCCGCCTTGGCTTTGCGGGTTTGCCGCGCTCCAGGTCTGATGGGCGAGCTGCAGCCAGCTCTCGGGCAGGCCTTGGACCTGATCGGCTTGGGTCAGATCGATGAACCAAGCCTTGGTCGCGTCCAGCACGTGGTGAGAGAACTGGGTAGACAGCTCGGCCAGGCGCTGTTCGATCTCTGAAAAACGGGCTTTCTGCTGGCCTTGCAGGGCCACGCCAGACAGCTTGGCGGCCAGCAGCAGCTGATCGAGGGCGCGCTGCTCGGCGGCGGTCAGGGTCGGCCACTCTTCGCCTTGGCGGGCCGCCTGCAGCCGGGCAAACAGCTGCGGGTCCTGGCCGATCTCCAGGCCAAAGGCCACCACCTCGCCCTGCACCTTGTCATGGGCCTCGCGCATCTCCTCCTGGTCGCACACGCTAAGCAGGTGCTCGACCGTGCCCCACACCCAGCCCAGGCGCTCGCTGACGAGCTCATGAAAAGCTAGTACTTCTTTGCCCTTGGCGTGGGGCTGCTCGGCCAGGCGGCCGCGTTCTTGGCGCAGCTCAGCCAGCACTGACTGTACGGCGGAGGCGACGTGCTCCGCGCGGATCTCGGCAAACGGCGGCAGGGCACTAGAGGCAAGCAGAGGATTGTTCATGGAGGGTCGGTGTCCTTGATAGGTCGGGGTTCTGGACCGGTCATGGCTCGTTGCGGGGCCATGCCGTGGATTCGTCTGTTTCCCGGTCGAGCCAACGCGGGCCGCGCTGGCCAAACGTTCGCGCCGGGTCGGAGCTGCATGGTAGGATCGAAGCCGTATTCCGGCCAGGGGCCCTGACCAGTCCGCCGCCGCCAAAGAGTGCCGATGCCCCCTATGCCGTTGCCGCGGACCCTGCTGAGGCGCCAATGTCCGATCCCCTTGACCCGACGCTTGAGCGCAACATTGCGTATTTGCACGTCATTGAGGGCCTGAACCTCTGCCCCTTTGCCCGCAGCTGCCGGGTCACGGGGATGCTTCACCGCGAGGTCGTGCGGGCAGAGGACCTGCCGGCGGCACTGCAGGAGCGCGTGCTGGCCCTGCAGACCAGCCGCGATGGCGATTTTGAGGTCGGGCTGGTGATCGCGCCCGATTTTGGCCAGGGGCCCCAAGCCTGGGAAGCGCTGATCCACCAAACCAATGACCGGGTAGCGCAGCTGCTGGCGGGCGCGGGGCTGCAGCCAGTGTGCTATGCCGTGGCCTTCCATCCGCAGATGGCCTACCGCACTGAGACACCCCTGCAATTGGTGGGGCTGCTGCGCCACTCGCCCGATCCCACCCTGCAGTTGGTGCGGCGCGAGACCCTGGACCGCATCCGCGACTACCGCGGCGAGCACCGCTTTCTGGACGTGACCAGCTGGTCCGGACCTGAAGAGATCCTTGCCGCTGCAGCGGAATTGGCCGGCAAGGTGGCCCTTTCAGACCGGATCGCCGCCGCCAACTACGCTACCTGGCAGCGCATGGGCGGGCAGCTGGAGGCCGAGCTGGCCGGCTGTGCCCAAGAAGCGCAGTCACACCGCCGACCTGCCGTGCTTGCGCCGTCAGGCGAGCTCTAGAGGCAAGCAGCACCGCCGCAGGCCGCCACAGCAAAGATCTTGGGGTCCTTGGCCAAGGTGCTCAGGCACTTGGAAAGGCAGCCGCTGCAGCCTTGGGCACAGCTCCAGATCGCTGCCAGGGTCACCGAGCAGGTGGCGGAGGTTTGGCACAGCTGTGCGTCGCCTGGGCATTTGGCCAGCATGCACGCTGCACCAGCTGCAGCGCCGGCGACGCAGTCGTAGGGGCAGGTGCTGGCCTCTCCGGCCTGGCACTGGCTGTTGCCGCACAGGGGCTTGGCGCAGTCCACGGCGCAGGACAATTCGCTTTCCTCCTTGTCGCACACGCCGTTGCCGCACAGCCCGCCGCTGCTGTCGATGCCGTCGCTGGCCAGGTCGGTCTTGCCGGCGTCAGTCCCGCCGTCGCTGGCGGAGTCTTTGGCGTCTTTGGCGTCGCCAATTTGACCGTCTGAGGCAGCAGCGCCGTCGGCGGCCGCGTCGGCGATCGCACCGTCAGCGCTTGAGCCGCCATCGCTGCCAGAGGCTACGCAGGTGGTGCCGGTGCCAGCAGTGGCCGGCTGCGGCAGCTCGGCGACCGCGCACTGCGTGCCAATCGGGCAATAGGCGATCGTCACCCAGCTGTTGGAGGAGGGGTCACAGCGCCAGCGCTGGGTGGGCGCATCGGCGGTACATCTCTCAAATTCATTCGATGAATCACAGGGATCGGAATACCACACCGGCGCTTTGGCGGGCTCGTCGCAGCCGGCAAAGGCAGCCAGAGCAGTGGTCAAGAGCCACAGGCGTCCAGCGGCGGCCCAGACCCCCTGCCGCGCGCCGGCCTTTGCCCTGTCGCCCCTATCGGTGTCCGCTGTCTCCACGTAGGCTCCTGGGTTGGCTCCCTTGACCCCTGCCTCTTGAGCCGGGGGCCCGGAAGAATCTAGCATGAACCAGAGAGCGCGCCAGACCGGGGTGCTCTTGGGGCCCTGACACGAACAAGTCGATCGATTTGGGGTCGGGGCGTCGCCGCCAATCCGCACCGGTGAGCTTGGCGACCCACCTGGGCTGCGCATGGGAAACCCACAAGTGATTCTTGTTGGCGCCTTTTGTGCCTTTGGTCCTGGTGTTTGGCTCGGCTTCACATAGCGCTGCGGACTCCAAGAGGATCCCCATGAAAGAGACAGGACCGATTCCACAGGCTGCCCGTCAGCCGCGCCGCAGTTGGGCCTGGGTCCTGTTGCATGCCGCAGTGATGGTCGCGGTGGCCGGCAGTGTTGGCGCGTGCGGCGAAGAGGCGGCGACGGCCGCAGGCGGCGTCAGCGACGGCGCTGCAGGCGATGGCGCCACCGAGGTCTCGTCGCTGTGCCCGGGCTCTTACGGCTGCCTTTGCACGGTCAACGCCGAATGCCCAGAGGACAGCCAGTGCGTCGAGACCGTGGATGGCTTGCGCTGCGCCAACAAGTGCCAAGCCGGCGCCTGCCCGGTGGGCCTGCAGTGCCAGACCGTGTTCAAGACCGACGCGGCCGGCGTTCCCAAAAAAGTCGCCGATCTTTGCCTGCCGCGCTGGTCGCGGGCCTGCGATCCGTGCAGTGGGTCTGGCCAGTGCATCACCGCCAGCGATCAGGACAGCAAATGCGCCGCCATTGACGACGCGACTGGCGCCAGCGGGTGGTTCTGCGCTCCGGGGTGCCAGCAAGACGCCGACTGCCCCCCTGCCTTCAGCTGCAAGTCCGCGCAGATCAGAGAAGGCGGTGCCAACAAGCAGTGCATCCCCAATTCGCAGCAGTGTACCTGCAGCGCCGCTGCCATCGCCGCGCAGAAGTCGACCTCTTGCCTTGCCACTGCCGCCGGCGCCACTGCGGCGACCTGCGCAGGCGTCAGGGTGTGCGGGGCCGGAGGTCTAACGGCGTGCTCGGCCACAGCCACCACTGCCGAGATGTGCAACGGCCTGGACGACGACTGCGACGGCGCCATCGACAACGCCGCCGACAAGGAAGGCAAGCCGACGGATGCCGCCTGCGACGACAAGAATCCGTGCACTGTCGACGCGTGTTCCGGAGGGGCCGGCTGCACCTACACGCCCAACTCAGCGCAGTGCAATGACGGCGATGCGTGTACGATCGGCGACACCTGCACCGCCGGAAAGTGCAAGGGCCAGCCCAGCGCCCAGCTGTGCGACGATGGTCAAGCCTGTACGGTCGACGACGCTTGCGCCAACGGCGCCTGCACCGGCCAACCCAAGAACTGCAGCGACGGCAACCCCTGCACCGACGACAGCTGCGGTCTGGACGGCGGCTGTGTCAACGCGCCGAACCAGGCGCCCTGCGACGACGGCCAGCTGTGCTCTGGCCCAGATCAATGCAGCGGCGGTAGCTGCGCTGGACCGGCCAACACCGCGGCCTGTGACGACGGCCAGCTCTGCACCAGCGACGATGCCTGCGCGGCCGGCAAGTGCACCGGGAAATTCAACGGCTTTGCCTGCGACGACGGCATCCTCTGCACCGAAAAAGACAGCTGCGGCGGCGGCAAATGCGCCGGCCTACCGCTGACCTGCGACGACGGCAACGCCTGCACGACCGACAGCTGCGACCCCGTCAAGGGTTGCACCGCCGCCCCCGCGGCTGGCCCCTGCAGCGACGGCAATGCCTGCACCAGCGCCGACACCTGCGACAAGGGCACCTGCGCCGGCAACCAAGTCGCCTGCGATGACGGGATCTTCTGCACTACCGATGCCTGTGATGCCGCCAGCGGCTGCCAACACCTGCAGTCCTTCGATCCGGCGTGCAAGCCAGGGGACCTGCCGTTCTTGGTCGGATTCGCCTGCGATGAGGCGGCCGCGGCGGCGTGGCAGCTAGCGGCCACAGGCCAGACCGGCGTGGTGCCGGCCAGTTGGGTGCGCTGGAAGATCGACAAGACCAGCCCCGACGGCACCAGTGCCGCCAACTGCTCGCTCAATATCAACAACGGCAAGGAGTTGGCCTGCGGCGAGGGCCAGTCAGCCGTAGCCGGCACGGCGACTTCGCCAAGCATTGATGCCAGCTCGGTCAAGGCCGGTGCGCCGCTGGTGCTGCGGTTTGAGTCCACAGGCAGCTGGCCGGGCAGCTTTGCGGCGCAGGTCCAGGCCAGTGCCGATGGCAAGGTCTGGGCTTCGCTGGGGGCGATCCCGGCGTCGCCGCTGTGGGGCAAGGCCCAAGTCGATCTGTCGCCGTGGGCTGGAAAGAAGTTTCAGCTTCGCTTGGCTTTTGCTGGGCCCTGCGGCGCCGTCGGCAAGGGCTGGTTCATCCGCAAGCTGTCCGTGTTTGTCAATCAGTGCTTGCAGGCCAATGGCGGCTGCTCTTCCGATGGCGTGTGCAGCATTGGCGACTTGGCTCTGCCCGTTTGTGCCTGCAAGTCGGGCTTTGTTGGCGATGGCAAGGTCTGCAGCGACGTCGACGAGTGCGCCAGCAGCAATGCAGGCTGCAGTGCCGACGCCACCTGCACCAACACCCCGGGCGGCGCCGCCTGCACTTGCAAGCCGGGCTACTCTGGCGATGGCAAGACCTGCGCCGATGTCGATGAATGCGCTGCGGGAACTGCGGGCTGCAGCAAGGACGCGGCCTGCGTCAACACCGTTGGCTCCGCCACGTGCAGCTGCAAGACTGGCTTTACCGGAGACGGCAAGACCTGCGCTGACGTTGACGAATGTGCCACCAGCAACGGCGGCTGCGCGGCCACGGCCGTGTGCGCCAACCAGCCGGGCGGCTACAAGTGCACTTGCAAGCCCGGCTATCAGGGCGATGGCAAGACCTGCAGCGATGTCGATGAGTGCGCGTCTGGAGCCGCCGGCTGCAGCGTCAACGCGGTCTGCACCAACGCCACCGGCAGCGCCAGCTGCGCGTGCAAGGCTGGCTACAGCGGCGACGGCAAGACCTGTACCGACATCGACGAGTGCGCCACCGGCAGCGCTGGATGCCATGCCCAGGCCGCGTGCACCAACAGCCCCGGCTCATTTAGCTGCGCCTGCAAGACCGGCTGGCAGGGCGACGGCAAGACCTGCGTCACCTTGAAAACCATTGCGTTTGCCTATACCGGTGGCGTCCAAGCGTGGACGATTCCGGCCGGCGTCAGCGTGCTAGAAGCGGTGGACATCGGCGGGGCCGGCGGCGGTGGCGGCGGGCAGGACTGTGCAGCCGGCGGCAGTGGGGCTGCGGGCGGCAAGATCACCCTGACCAAGGTGAAGGTCAGCGCCGGGCAAGCCTTGTCGGTGCTGGTTGGCGGTGGCGGGGCGGCTGGCGCCGGCTGTGTGACCAACTCTGGCGGCGGCGGTGGCGGCTACTGGGGCGGCGCTGCGGGCGGCAACTCGGGCTCGCTGGGGTGCTCTGGTGCGGGCGGCGGCGGCGGCGGCCTGTCTGGCCTGTTTGCCGGCGGGGTCGCGCAGGGGACTGCCATGGGCATCGCCGGCGGCGGTGGCGGTGGCGGCGGCGCCGGCTGTTTGTCGGGCGGTGCCAAGGGCGCCGCCGGCTGCGGCGCCGGTGGCGCGGGTTTTCCCAGCGGCGGTGCCGGCGGGGCCAAGAAAGGCGACGGCGGTGGCGGCGG
>CAIXGW010000087.1 GCA_903919145.1 uncultured Myxococcales bacterium | reverse complement strand
TGCGGTGGAACGGGGTCAGGTACGTCCTCTTTCCCCTTTCCGGCTGTCGCGGCATCCCCGCGCCCATGCGCTTGCCCAGGCTTGACCTCGCCAGCGCCCGCCGCCGTGTCATGAACCGCTGTGCCCGCCGCGAGCCCGTCTTTCTCGACGATGAGTCGCGCGCCCTGTTTCTTAGCGTTTTGATCGAGTTTTAGCGGGCTTCGGCGTCCGCGTGCAGGGGTTTGCGCTGATGCCCAACTACTAGCACCTGGTGCTCGAGTCGGTGCCGGGCGACCTGCCGCGCGCGACGCGCCACCTCGGTGGGAGCTATTCGCAGCAACGGCTTGCGAAGTGGCCAAATTGAGCTGCGCGAGCCGTTTCTTGCGCTGTCAGACGCCCTCAAAGCGGGAAAGAGGACGTACCTGACCCCGGCGGGACCACAGGGCGCATCGCCGAAGCGGCGACCCGGCCACGAGTTTGGGCGGCGCGAGGTGGTGCTGGAACACCAAGGTCCTGGCGCCCAAACCGGCGTCGCACGCCGCCCTCCGGGTCTGTGTCCGTTGCGCGGGGCCGGCGAGCCGTCAAGCCCTTGGCACTTGGCGGAGGTCAGGCCAGACCGGTGATCAGCGCCGGGGAGCTCCTTCCGTCGCTACGCCACACTACGGCCTGCCTTCTGAGGCGGCCAGGAGACAGTTGGCGCGCGGCAACTGTCCACCAACTATAAGCATTTCAGGACACTTGGGCGCAGCCCAATGGGGTCGCAGCGGACGCCGTCCTGTTCATAAATCGCAGCATCGGCACGCACACCGTTTGGACGGCGAGACCTGTCCGGCGAAGGCGCTGATCGTCCGCGTTACACACTATATCTTGCGCTAAATGTGCAATCGCCGCACAATGTATAGTGCGCAATGCTGCGCCGGGACCCGACCATGCCCCGCACGACGCCAGCTCTTCCGCCGCGGTTAGAGCGCACTTTGACCAACCTGGGCCACAACCTGCAGCTGGCCCGCTTGCGGCGGCTGTACTCAGCTGAGCTGGTGGCCGAGCGGGCGGGCATCAGCCGCAACACGCTGACGCGGGCCGAGCGCGGCGATCCGGCGGTCGCACTGGGCATTTACGCGCGGATTCTACTGGCGCTGCGGCTGGACGGTGACCTGGAAGCCGTGGCGCGCGACGACGAGCTCGGCCGCAAGCTGCAGGACCTTGAGCTGACGACACCCAAGCGGGTGCGAAAGCGGCGTGAGCCGAAGGAATCGGCATGAGCGCTGCTGCAGCAGAGGCGATCGAGGTCGTCCTCGACTGGACCGAGGTCGGCGGCGAAAAGAGCGTCGGCGTCCTACACATGCAGCCGACGCGTGGGAACGCGGTCCTGTCGTTCGAGTACACGCGTTCCTGGCTCAGCGAAGGCCGTGGACTTGCGCTGGATCCCGACCTGGATCTGCTGCCCGGCCGCACGTTTCCGCGGCAGGACCGGTCGGACTTTGGCGTGTTCCTCGACTCCGCGCCCGATCGCTGGGGGCGGATGCTGCTGCAACGGCGCGAGAACTGGCATGCGCGGCAGGAAGGACGCAAGCCGCGCACACTGCGCGAGTGGGAATTCCTGTTGGGTATCCACGATACGACGCGACTTGGCGCGCTGCGGTTTCGCCGGCCTGGCGGCGGTCCGTTCCTTGCGCCGGACGATGGGCTGGCGGTCCCGCCGCTGGCGCACTTGCGCGAGCTTGCGGCCGCCGCCCGGCATGTCGAGGCGGATGATGAGGATGTCGAGGGACGGTGGCTGCGGCAGCTTGTGGCGCCAGGTTCGTCGCTGGGCGGCGCGCGCCCCAAGGCGGTCGTCAAGGACGAACAAGGCCACCTGTGCATCGCCAAGTTTCCGAGCGCTCAGGACCGGGTAGACGTCGGGGCATGGGAATTCGTGGCGAACGCACTCGCCCGAAAGGCCGGCATCGAGGTGCCGGACGCCCGCAAGCTGGACTTGGGCGGACGAGGGTCGACGCTGCTGCTGCGTCGCTTCGATCGCACGGATTCCGGGGCGCGAGTGCCCTATGCTTCCGCGATGACTCTGCTGGGCAGGCGCGACGGCGAACCCGGAGCGAGCTACTTGGATCTGGCAGAGCTGCTCATGCGGGATGGGGCACGCGCCAAGGCCGACATGGCGCAGCTGTTCAAGCGTGCGCTGTTCAACGTCGCGGTCTCGAACACGGACGACCACCTGCGCAACCATGGATTTCTGCTGCTGCGATCCGGCTGGGTGTTGGGGCCCGCGTTCGACGTCAACCCCAACCCCGACGGCGGCGCGCACGCCCTTGCCCTCGACGAGGTTGACGATGACGGCGACATCGCCACCGTGATGGCGACCAGCCGCGCGTACGGCCTGAGCGCGGCCGAGGCGGACGTTGCGCGGGAGGCGGTGCTCGGTGCAGTGGCTACGTGGCGGACGACTGCGGCACAGGCCGGGATCTCGAAACGCGAGATCGACCAGTATCACGCGGCGTTTTGCGTATGACGGGGCTCTCTTTGCAGGGCCGTTCGATGAGAGCGAGGGTGACCCTGAAACAACTCTATGGCTGGGTTGGAGTTTCTTCTGTTGTCCCGCGTGGGCCCTGGCGGCTGGTCTCAGGGCTCAAGCACCAACACCACCCGCCATGGCCGACGTGGGGTTGGCAGCGCTCGGCCCTGGGCGTCCAAGGGTCCGCGTGTCAGCGCCACGGCATCTAGGACGTTGCCGCCGATGGACGCGACAACCCCACCGGTTGCGCTCACCACCACTTCGCAGTGGTAGGTCCCCCGGCGCAGCGATCCAAAATCGGCGACGAGCTTCGTGAATTCTTCGCCTCGTGGCGCGCACAGCAGGTCGCCAGGGCGAACCGTGTGAACGGGGTCAGGTACATCCTCTTTCCCCTTTCCGTCTTTCGCGGCATCCCCGCGACCATGCGATTCCCCAGGCTTAACTTCGCCAGCGCCCGCCGCTGTGTCATGAACCGCGGGGACCGCCGTGACCCGATCTTTCTCGACGACGAGTCGCGCGCCCTGTTTTTTGGTGTTTTGAGCGAGTTTTCCGAGCGCCTCGGCGTCCGCGTGCACGGTTTTGCGCTGATGCCCAACCACTAGCACCTGATGCTCGAGTCGGTGCCGGGCGACCTGCCGCGCGCGATGCGCCACCTCGGTGGCAGCTATTCGCAGCGACGGCTAGCGAGGTGGCCAACTCGGGCCGCCCGACGACTATGACGCCGCCAAGTTGTGGGTGCCCAACAGCACCGGTGCGGTTGCGGAGCTGCACGAGCCGTTACTTGCGCGGTCAGACGCCCGCAAAGCGGGAAAGAGGACGTACCTGACCCCGCCGGTCGGCAGGCGGGTGATGTTGGGGGGAGCTGCGCGCAACTGTCCGACTGGGAGCATGGGCAACACCTTAACTCGGGAGCATGGGCAACGCTTTGTGTCCGTCCATCGTTGTCCGAAGCGCCCTATCCCTGCGGTCCCGCCGACGACCCACGGCAAGGACGGCGCCAGCCACCAGCCAAGCCAGCCCCACCGGTGCCGCTGCCGCGCTTGCCGCCGCGCACCCGCTGTCCGCTGCACTCTGTGCCTTAGCCGCTGGGGCGCCGTCTGCCGAGGCTTTTGCATCGGCCGCTGGACCAAGGTCATCGGGTGGGAATTCGCTGAGTGGCGCGTCGGCAGCTTGGCCCACCTCGCCCGCGTCGGTCGCGACGTCTGGCATAGGTTCGACCGTGGCATCTGTGGCGTCGGGCGGTGCAACGCAGGTCGATAGGCAAGCGTAGTTCGGCTTCGGGGCGAACTGGCAAACTTGGCCCTTGGGGCACTCGTAGTTGCCCTTGCAGGTATACCCGGGGTGATAGCCGCACTGGCCGCTCCAGCACACATGGCACGGCAAAGTGCAGTCCGAGTCCAGGTTGCAGTACCCGGCCTTTAACACGCACACGGCCGAACAGGCCCCCTTGGCTCCCAGCTGGCAATAGGCGTTCTCTGGGCAGCCCTTGCCGCCGTTGCACGCCTTGGGCACGCCGGACCAGCTGCATACCCCTTGCGTGCAGGTATTGCAGGCTGGGCAGTCCGCGTCATCCTGGCAGGTTGCCGGCGCCGGCACGCAGGTTGCGGCACAGAGGGGCTTGCCCTGGGGGACGGTACAAACCGAACCGGCAGCGCAGGGTGTCGCATCGCCGCACAGGGGCACCACCGCTTGGCACTTGCCCGAGACGCACTGAGCGCAATTGGCACAGTGGTAGGCATAGACGCACTCGCCAGGACCAAGGTCCCACGTTTCCTGGGGCATGGACTCCAGGAACGCGCTGTCATCCTCGCGGTGGTCCGCTGCTGCGTCCAAGGCCTCTGCGTCAGCCGCCGCCGCGTCGAGCTCATCCGCGTGGGCCGGCCTTGCCAGGGGCGCGGCAGCCAGAGTGCCAACCACGGCCACCGCCAGCCAAGGCCATCGACGCAACACGTGTGCAGCCATCGAGCCTACTGTTTTTTGCATGTCAGCCTCCATGTGCCGGGCTGGGCCAATTCCGCCCTGCGCCTGGCTTCACGCGGCTTCTTGGACAACTGCGCCGCCAGCATGAGAAACCCCCGGCGCTGCAGTGGTGCTTTGCCAGGGACCCCGTCCAAAGGCCTTGCCGTCCTTGGTGTTCACAAGCAACACGGCCAGAGGGCATCGTCCCGCCCGCCAGGGGTCCGCTCTTTGGACCGGCCTGCCTGGCGTGCTCGTCCGCCGACCGAGAGCACCTCAGCCGGCAGCGGTCAGCCTACGCCCCCCGGCAACTGCCGTCAACCGAGATTAACCTTTGCTATCTATGGCTTTTTGCGGGCGCTATGGAGCGGCACCTGAGCTCTGCCACCCCGCAAGCGCCGTCGCCGGACAGTACGGTAGGGAATGTCTGATCGTTGAAATTGCTTGCTTTCATCTGGAAGGGGGCGCGGCTCCCGCCACCCCTACAGCGACAAGACCTTGGAGTTGCCGGTCTCCGGCTCGACCTCGACCACGGACATCAGGTCGTGGCCAAAGTACATGCGGCTGTTGCTCGGATGCACGTATAAGCCGCCGTAGTTGAGCGTGTTGATATTGATGGGGCCGGCCCAGCACAGCTTGAATAGCTTGTCTGCGCCGCAGCTGGTGTCGACGTTGCTCAGGATTTTGGTCACAGGGTCAAAAGCGCTGATGGTCGTCGAATTCTGTACGCCAGAGATCCACCAGAGCTTGCGCGTCGCGTCCCAGCCCAAGCGCCGCTCGCCCATGACCGTGGCGCTGGCGGCAGTGAACACCTGGGTGCGGTTGCCCGTGGCGAGGTCGATGGACCACAGGGCCTTGGGCTGGGTGGTCAGGACCCACACCTGGCCTGCCTGGAGGGCAAAGCCTTGGACAAAGCCGCCCAGGGCGTTGCCCGTGCCCTTGTCGATGGCGCCGTTCTTGCTGCCGGAGCCGCTGATGATTTTGCAGGTCTTGCCGTCGGCGCTGAGGCGGGCGATGCCGCGGCCGTCGACAATGGCGTTGCTGTAGCCAATGAGCATGGAGCCGTCGCCCTCTACGGCAAATCCCAAGGCGTTGGTCTGAATGAACTTGCCGGCGTCGGCCGAGGCGCACTGGCCAAACGCCGCGTCGCCGCCGCGCCACAGCAGGGTGCGGTTGCCGGTCAGGGGGTCGATGGCGATGATTTCCGGGGCGGCGGTGCCGACATCGTTGATAGCCAAGAGTTTGCCGCCGGGGCCGGGCTGGACGTCCAGGGGCCACAGCAGGTTGGGGCCGCTGCCTTTGCTGGCCGGCGCGCCGTTGTCTTGGTACTGCCCAGAGATCACCCGGCGGTTGCCGGTCTTGACCTCTACGGCGACGATGAGGCCTTTGCGGTCGCTGCTGCCGCTCCACGACACGGCGGTGACGACCTCGTCGGTCTTGGCGTCCACAAAGCCGCCCTGGACCGAGACCTGCTGCAAGGTCGCGAAGCGAGGCCCGCTGCCGATGGTCGCGCCGGCATTCTTGAGCTCATACGGGCGCTTGCACGGCAGCAGCCCCGACTCCAGGGCTTGGTGGGTCAGGCAGCGGCAGTCCACCGGCAGCGCGGTCTTGTTGCTGAGGAACTGCGGCATATCGCAAGAGTAGTTCCAGTATGGGCTGGTGGGGTCGGTGACGGAGCTGGTGCACAGGCCCAGCTGGCAGGAGTTGAACTCAGCGCATTCGCTCAGGCTCGGCTCGCTATAGCAGCTGGTGCGCTTGCTGACGCCGTAGACGTAGCCGAGCGTTGTGCCGGCCTTGGTGACCTTGGTGCAGCTGTCGGGCTCGGAGGGCGTGCAGGTGCACTGGTCGCCGGCGCAGGCATAGCTGCCCAGAATGCACACCGGGGCGCCGCCGGCGATGCCGCAGACTTGGCCGCTGGAGCAGGTGGTCTTGACGCTCCCCCAGGTGCCGTTGGCGTTGCAGTAGCGGATGAGGCCGCCGTCGCAGAAGGTCTGGTTGGGGGTGCAGGTCTTGGCCGGGCCGCCGTCCGTGTCAGCGCTGGCGTCTACCGGGGCGACGCATTTGGCAATGGCGTTCACCACCTGGCAGCTCCAGCCAAAAGACGCGCAATCGCTGATCATTCCCGTTGGTTTGCCCATGGCGCTGCAGCCCCAGACGTTGCCGCCGGAACAGAAGGCCACGTTGGCGGTGCAGCTGGCCTGGGCGTCCGAGACGGTGTCAGAGAGAGCATCGGCCAGGGTGTCGGCGCCCGCGTCGCTGGCCGTGTCGGTCTTGACGTCGGCGCTGGTGTCGCTCTGTAGCACGCACGCAGGTACGCCGCTGGCCAGCTGGCAGACATAGCCCGCACCGCAGGTGGTTTTGACGGTGGTGGGCTTGCTGTTGCTGCAGTACCAGATCTTGTTGTCGTAGCAGAATTGCTTGTTGGTATCGCAGCTGGTGGGGCCGACATAGCCGTCGCCATCTGCCACGTCAGCGGTGTCCTTGATATCGGCGATGTCGGCAGTGTCGACGGTGTCAGCGGTGTCAGCGATATCCATGATGTCGGCAGTGTCAGCGACATCTGCCGGGTCGGTGACCTCAGCGATGTCCTTGACCTCCGCGATATCCACCACGTCCGCCGCCACGTCCGCCGCCACATCGGCCTGCAACACGCACGCAGGTACGCCGCCGACCAGCTGGCAATTGTAGCCGGCGCCGCAATTGCTCTTGACTGTTGTAGGCTTGCTGTTGGTGCAGTACCAGATCTTGTTGTCGTAGCAGAACTGCTTGCTGCCCTCGCAGCTAGAGGGCCCTGTGTAGCCGTCGCTGTTGGGCACATCGAGCGTGTCGGCGATATCAGGTGTATCTACTACATCGGCGACGTCGGGGAGTTCGTTGGCGGTGTCCGGGCTATCGGCGCCCCCATCCACCGCTGCGGTGGCGCAGACCGCCGCGCCGCCTTGGAGCTGGCACAGCAGCGCCCCGCACAGCGTCTTGACCCCCGTGGGCTTGCCGCTGGCGTTGCAGTACCAGACGTTGTTATCCCAGCAGAAGTTCTTGTTGGCGGTGCAGCTGGTCGGGCCGGTATAGCTGTCGCCGGTGCCGCCAGCGTCGGTCCCATCGGACGCGTCCGCGGATTCGCCGCCGTCTGGTAGCGCTGCTGCGTCTTGAACGTCTGGGAGTTCAGCCGCATCGGCAGTCTCTTGCGCGCTATCCGCAGCGCCTGAGCTGGCCGCATCGCCGGTTCCGTCGTCGCCCGCGTCGCTGCTGCCCGTGTCGCTGGCGGTTGCGCCGTCGGACTCGCTGTCTGCGGCGGCACTTGCGTCGGCGTCTATGCTTGTGTCTTGCTCGGCATCCGCTTGGGCATCGGTCTGAACTGCGCTTGCGTTTCCGCCCCCGCGTCCGCCCCCGCGTCCGCCCCCGTCTCTGCCCCGCCGTCCGACCCGCCGTCCGACCCAGCTGCCGATCCATCAGCGCTGGCAACCTCTTGGCCGCCGACGTCCAGGGCGATGTCGCCGCCCGCGTCCTGGCTCGCCCCGCTGCTGGTGGGGCCATCGGTAGAGCCGCCGTCACAGGACCACAGGCCTAGGGTGCCCAGGAGCAACAGCAGACGGCCAATGCGGGGAGTCGAAATCATGGCATCCTCTGGCGCCGGTAGCGGACGCAGCAGGGCACGGGCGAGGCTGGACCTCGCGGTAGGGCAGGTGTTCCGATGGGAATTCGCCGCGCTGACCAAACGGACGGCGCAGCTTCCACAGGTTACCGCAGCGAATTCTCCCAGGTCAAACCAACAAGGCAAAAAGCCCTGATAAGTTAGGATCGGGCTAAGGTCCGCCAGCAGGTGGAGCCTGTCAGCCCCAACCCGCGCCGCCAAGCGCCCGCCAATGCAGGCCCCAAGCTTGCGCCGCGGCATGGCCAAGCCTACTTCTTGCGGCTTGGCAAACCAAAGCGCGGCGGAGAGGCTTCTTTGCGCGCCGGTCAAGCGTCATTTGGGCGCGCGGCGCCACTGGAGTCCCCATGAAGACCCTGGTCACGGGAGCAAATGGTCATATCGGCAGCCATGTCGTGCGCGCCTGTGTTGCTGCGGGGCAATCCACCGTGGCATTTGTGCGGCCCGGCTCGGATCGCCGGGCCTTGGCGGGCCTGGATGTCGAGCTGTGCGAAGGCGACCTGTTGGACGAGGGTAGCGTGGTCCGTGCCATGGAAGGCATTGACACCGTGCATCATGTCGGCGCCGTGCACCGCAACTGGGTGGACGACGAAGCCAAGATGATGGAGCCGGCGGTGCAGGGGACTCGGCACGTCTTGGAGGCCGCCAAGCGCGCCGGCGTGCGGCGGGTGGTCGTCACCAGCTCTGGGGCCACCGCGGGGTTTGCCCATGACCCCGCCCAGCCGCTGACAGAGAGCGCCAGCAACCCGATGGCGCAGAGCCTCTACACCCGCAGCAAGTACGCAGAAGAGCAGGTCGCTCTGACCGCCGCTGCCTCCGGCCAGGACGTGGTGGTGACCAATCCCAGCGGGGTGTTTGGCCCGCGCGACTACCGCCTGACGCCGGCGACCCGCGGCCTTGTGGGCCTTCTCCAGGGGGATCCTGCATTCTTTGCCCTTTGCTTCACTGACGTGCGAGATGTGGCCAGGGGTCATGTCCTTGCCGCAGAGAAGGCCAAGAGCGGCCACCGCTATCTGCTGACCGGCGAGTTGCTGACGCCGCCCCAGCTGCGCGAGCTGTTCGGCCGAGTCACCGGCATCCGCCCCTCGGTCATGATGCCGCCAAAATTCCTGCTGAAATGGCTGGCCGGCAGCGCCGAGCGGCGCGCGCGCAAGACCGGTGAGGATGCCTCGCTGACCCGCGCGGTGGTCGACGACTTCTATGGCCGCCACCTTGCCTATGACAGCGCGCGGTCGCGCAGCGAACTCGGCGTCACCTACCGGCCGGCGGACCACGTGGTCCGCGATGCGGTGCGCTGGCTGCTGTTTGTCGACGCGCTCAAACCCAAGGTCGCCGCGAAGGTGCGGGGCACGCTGGCTGCGGCGGCGGCGCCCGATGGCGATTGGCTGCGTTAGGAGCCCGTTGGTGCGTGGCGGGTTAGCCTGCTGGCCTGCGGACCTGCAGGCGGTCTGTTGCCAGTCGGCAGGACTTTGCTTGGGCCTGGCCCAGCAATGAAATCCCAGGCGCAACGCCAACGGCTTGCCACCGTTGCAGATTTCCCGGCCAAGCCCGCAGCCCGGCCGCTGCGCAGCGCCGTGGACGACTGGAGCTTCAAGGCCGCGCTGGTTCACGATTTCTAGAAGCTGGCCAAGCCCATGGCCAACCCCTGCCTGCCCGCCGCACCGGCTTGCGGCACTTTGGCCGACTGGGTAGGCTGCGGCTCCAGCCGTCCTGGACCCAAGGTGTTGCAAAGCCAAGGGCGCGGCGTCCGGGAAGGGGGGAGCAAGCCATGCGGTCACTTTTCGCCAGGATCGGCGCCATCGGAGTTCACCCGGGCCTGGGGCGCAGCGATGCCAAGCACGTGGCCCTGACCAACCAGACAGCGTTCTTTATGGCGATTCTTGCGCTTGGCGTTGCCGCAAGCCCGGCGTATCGGGCCATCCCAGAGGTCATCGCCTGCGGCCTGGTACAGTGTGTGCTGTTCTTGCTGGTCCTTCTGCTCAACCGCGGCCGCTGGCACTTGGCGGCCCGCCTCTACTACGCCGGCTCGGGGCTCGCCGCCCTGTGTTTCCAAGCGGCGTACCTTGGCGACCGCTCGGAAACCGCCAATTTCATTATCGTGGTCCCCGTGGCGGCCTGGCTGCTCTACCGCCGCCACGAGTGGCGCTGGCCGGCTCTCATCAGTGCCATCTCGCTGGCGGCCTACGTCGCCATGACGCTACTGGCCGACCAGCTGCCGGCGAGGCTCGATCCGGCGTTGCTGCCCCTGGTCGTGCTGTCCAACCGCGTCTTGCTGTTTGTTGTCCTGATCATTTTTGGCATGGTCGCGTTTCTGCAGACCAACAATGCCGAAGACTGGCTGGCGATCGAGCGCGAGAAAAGCGAAGCGTTGCTGCGCAACATCCTGCCCGCGGCCATAGCCGAGCGCCTCAAGAGCGATGCGCAGTCGATCGCCGACCGCTTTGACGAAGCCACTGTGCTGTTTGCCGATTTGGTGAATTTCACCGCGCTTGCCGAGCGAGTGCCCCCCGCAGAGCTGGTCCGCTTGCTCGACGACATCTTCAGGAGCTTTGACCGGCTCACCGATCTCCACGGCCTGGAGAAGATCAAGACCATTGGCGATGCGTACATGGCGGCGGCTGGCCTGCCTGAACCGCGCGCCGACCACGTCGCAGCCGTCGCCCGGATGGCCCTTGCCTTGCCGGCTGCCCTTGCAGCGATTCCGGGCGCCGCCGGGCTGGAGGTGCGGATCGGCATGCACACCGGGCCGGTCGTCGCCGGGGTCATTGGCCAGCGCAAGTTTGCCTACGACCTGTGGGGCGACACCGTCAATACCGCCAGCCGCATGGAGAGCCATGGCGCGCCGGGCCGTGTCCACGTCAGCGAAGCGGTGTACCGGCAGTTGAGCGGCGAGTTCGCGTTTGAGGCGCGGGGCCGGGTCCACGTCAAGGGCAAAGGCGAGCTTGAGACCTACTTCCTGCTGGGAGCCAGCGCACAGCCGGAGCTGGTCTAGCGCCTGGCGGAGAAAACGGCCGCGGCTACGGCCAAGCTGGCAGAGCTACTGCATCGATGGAGGACTCCGGCAGCCGCCTAGGAGCCGCTCAGCCCCTGCCGTCTTCTTGCAACTGGCCAAGAACAGCCCGCGCCTGTGGCCCTTCTTGCGGCCTTGCCGCGGTTTCTTTGACCACAGTCGGCAGTTCTGCCAATTTCGCCGCAGTGCTTGGGGCTCGGGGCTCCAGGGGCTGCAGGGCGAGGGCGACGATTCAAGTTGGCTTTCCGCTGGGGACCGGCGCCCTTCTCGCCGCAGCTAGACCGCAGGAGTTCAGTATGGCTTGGCTATCTAGAGGTTTTTACGGGACTGCAGGGCGCCTTGCTCTGGCGGTCGCCGCAGCTGCAACCCTGGTGGCGGCCGCGGTCGCGCCTGGCACCGCGCACGCCAAAGCGCGCTGGGCGGGGCCGTTCTTGATCCTCGGCCCCGGCTACAGCACCAAGAGCGGCGAGGTCGGTGTGCCGATCCCCGACACCAGCGGTGGCACCGGTGCGGCGACCAAGCTGAGCAGCCTTTCCAAAGACAAGTACGACGCCGCGGTGCGCACCGACAAGGGCAACGGCGTTGGTCTGGACCTGCAACTGGGCTACAACCTCTTGGGATTTGCCTCCATTTGGGCAGACTTGGCTTGGCACGGCTCCTTTGGCAGCACGCTGGAGACGGCGGGCACCGGCAGCGGCGCGTTGATGCTGGGTTTCCACCCCTTGCGCTTCATTGGCGACGACCTGTCGATCGATGTGCGGGTGTTTGGCGGCTACGGCCTCTATGAGATCAACCACTACAACGAAGACGGCACCCAAGCCGCTGCCAAAGGCAAAGCTTGGACGGGCAACAACATCACCCTGGGCGGCTCGTTTGAGTACCGCTTGACTGACTCGGCCATCTCCTTTGGCCTGGACGTCCGCCAGGTGTTTGGCCGCTACAACACCTGGGTCTACAACTTTGACAATGACATCCGCTCGCAGGTCTCTCAGTCCGTGCACAAGGACCGCTTTGAGGCCCACGCGACCATCGGCTTTCACCTGTAGGACCGCAAGCCGCCCATTGGATCCGGCCTACAAGCGGTTGTTGGGGTCGGGTCCTGGGTGCTGCGGCTGAGGCTTGCTGGGTTGTCGCTTTGGGCTCTAGCCGCCCGAGCCCTAGTACCCCAAACCCCAAGTTCGTTCCGGGTTCCGGAACGGACGTGGTTTGGGGTACGGAAGAAGACCCAGCAGTAGTACCCAAGACCTGTGAACAAGAACCGGTTGCAACCCGGATCGAATTAACGGTCTTGGGTACTAGACTGCCGCTGGCGAGAATCGTCCCAGCCCAGCCCAGCCCAGCCCACCTCAGCCCAGCCCACACCCATAGCGCTGGCGCCGCAGCCGTGCCAAAGTGACGGCCGGGGGCGCAATTGTGAGCGCGGGACCACACCCATGAAGCACCAGACGACCTTGCTGCTGGCCTTTGCCGTGGCGCTGAGCGCGTGCAGCGGCGATGCCGACCCGCCCAGCTCGCAGACGGCGGGCGACACCTCTGCCGACGCCAAGCCTCTGGGCTCGGTGCAGCCGCAGCTGGGGGGGCCGCCCACCAAGGCCGGCAGCTCGGGCCCGGTGACGATGCTGGTCCGCGACGGCGCGGGCAAGCCGCTGGCGGGCGCGGCAATCAGCTGGCAGGTGGCGCTGGGCGGCGGCAAGGTCGCTCCCTCGGCGTCCACCACCGACAGCGCGGGCCTGGCCAAGACCGAGTGGACCCTTGGCCCGGCGCCGGTGGTGCAGCGAGTGACCGCCTTGGTGGCCAGCGGGCCGCTGGCCGGCCTTGGGGCGAGCCTGCAAGTTCAGGCCAGCTTGGCTGCGCCGGTGACCCCCGACAGCTGGGGCGACGTCGAGGCGGCCCTGGAGGCAGCCAAGATCGACGGATCGACCGAAGATCTGGCCTTTGGCCCCGACGGCCTGCTGCACCTGGGGGTGCCCGGTGGGCTGCTCACCGTGGATGCCCAGGGCAAGACGGCGGCGCGAAAGCTCAGCGGCGACCCCATCGTCCAGGCGCTGGGGTTGGCTTTTGACGGCACAGGGTCCCTGTGGGTGGCCGACAGCAAGGGCAAAGCGCTGCGCAAAGTGGCCGCGGATGGCGCAGTGACCACGGCGCTGACCAAGGCTGGCGACACGGAGCTGGCGATGCCCAACGACGTGGCCGTGGATGCCCAAGGGCGCGTGTGGCTGACGGATTCTTGTGGGGGGCTGCTGCTTCGCTTTGACCCCAAGACCGGCAAGGTCGACCGCCAGTACAGCTTTGACGCCGCCACCCACGGCGGGCCCAACGGCCTGGCCATTGCCGCCGACGGCAAGGTGTGGATGACCACAGAGAATATCGCGCTGTTTTGCGGCAAGTCCGTGCCCCTTCAGGCGCCGGTCGCCGGGCTGTGGTCGATCGCGCCAGAAGCGGCCGATGCCAAGCCGCAGCTGGTCAAGGGCGAGATGGGGCTGTTTGGCGACGGCCTGACCTTTGACGCTGAAGGCAACCTCTACGCAATTTTTGACCGCGAGAAGGACTTTGCCCTGACAGAGAGCACGGTTTGGCTGTTCGGCGCCGATGCCCAAGCGGCCAAGGCCGAGCCGGTCCGCTTCCTCTCCGCCGCCGACCGCGTTTACGCCAACTGCGTGTTTCCGCCGCCGGCAGCCAGCGCCTTTGGCCCGACCCGGCTGTATCTGTCGCTGTTGGCGGTGCCGCCCTTTACCTCGGCCCGCGGTTTGGCCCGCGCCGAGGTCGGCATTGGCGGAGGGTAGGGCGGGGCAGGCTGCGGCGCAGGGGCTGGGTCCCGGGGCCTCTGAAACCAGGCGACCGCAGGGCAGGGCCATCGACAGGCCCACAGGGCCCGCAGCCTACTTGATCAGCACCACCGTCGGCTTGGGGCTGCTGCCGTATTCGTCGAAGCCAAGACCTGTGACCAAGAACCGGGCGCAACCCGGATCGAAGGAACGGTCTGGGCTCCTAGGAGCCTGTCGGGATAATCCCCGCCAGGCTCCGTGCCATTTTGCGTTTTTTTCAGTCGGGCAAGAAATATTGGAAGTGAATTCCAATATTTCGCCCGCCTGGGCGCTCGCAAGACGATCGCCCTAGGACCCTGTCG
>CAIXGW010000086.1 GCA_903919145.1 uncultured Myxococcales bacterium | reverse complement strand
CTGCAGGTCGTAGCCGTAGCTCTCGGCCCCGCTGTGCAGCAGCCGATCGTGCGCGTCGTGGCTGGCGGTGGTCTGGCCTGGCAGCCCGACCTTCTGGCCAGTGCGGTTGCCGCGCTGGTCGTACGTCCACTTGTCTACCAGGACCCCGTTCTTGCTGTGGGTTTCCAGCCAGCCGCGCTGAGCGTGGTAGGTATAGCTGTGCTCGGCCGCGGCGATCCCCGCGCCGTCCACGAGCCGTTTGGTCACGCGGCCGACGGCGTCGCGTTCCAAGTAGGTCTCGCTGTACTCGAGCTCTTGCAGCGGCCCTGGCTCGACCACCGTGACAGAGGCCGGCTCGCCAAAGCCGTTGTAAGTGTAGTCGACGTCTAGGACTTTTCCGGTGTTGGGGAGCCCAGGCTCGCCGTTGACCACCAGCTTGGTCAGCCGCCCAGTCCCTGGGTCGCGCTGGAGCTGCAGGTCCACCAGCTTGGTGTCGTCGGCGGCGTGCAGGCTGATCGCGGTGGGCAGATTGTCTTAGTTCGGGCTGGTTTTTTGGAGGTGTGGGGTTTGGGTGACGGGCAGCTTTGTGGTATTGGCTATGCTAACGCTTTCCGCGAGGCCAAGAACCCCTTCCAAGCCTTCAGGTCAAGTCCCTCGGTTTCGATTTGATCATAGCCCCATTCACGCAACACGGCGATCACCGCCTGCGTCGGCACCAACCCAATCACCAAAACTTCATCTACTGGAGGATCTTGGGCAAACTGGCCGTGGTGATCTTCAACCAACTCGAGCACCACATCGAGGGCTTGGTCGGATGCCGCATCGGTTCGCACGAAAGTCGTTACCCTCGCTGCCATTGCCTCATCGACTTGCCTCACTCGGAGCCAGTAGTCGTTGGCGCCTTGCCTGTTCTCCGCAGAGTCAACCACCCAAACCGCGCACCTTCTGGCGAGTTCGGGGATAAGCGTTCTCGCGTCTGATTGAAAGACGACGGCTACACAACAGCTCATAGCGGCAACTCGTCAGGCGTAGCAGGCCGCACTTGGCCACCGGTGTGGGTGTGAGGTATAGGGATCCCGCCATGTGAGTGCTGGGTGCCGTACTGGGTATCAACGCGCTTAAACTGGTCAAAGCCCGACGGGTTTCTCGGGTTGGGCTGCCACTCCGCGTGGCCGCTCACGTTGCCAGTCTTGCCATCCAGTTTGAAGGTACTGTGCGGCCCTTCAGCAGCGGGGTTCGGGCGGAGGTCGTTGGCGCTGCGACCTAAAGTTCTTTGTCCCTTGGGAAAGCACATCGCCGGAGCCGGCGGAATGAACCACCGCATCAAGCCGCCAGTAGCAGCTCCCCAGCCCGCAGCCACCCCGACGCGACCCCAGTCGAAGTCGCCCCAATCGCGACCGCCGAAGGCCATCTCACCGAGTTGCCACGCGGTATCGACTGCAGCCCCTGTCGCGGCGGCTTGAGCAAGGACCAAGCCCCAGCCCGCAAGCAAGGGATTCAGCCCATCCGGATCCACCCGCCCAACGGGGTCACCACCGGCATAGCCGTAGTGATTCCACCCCCCGCCAAAGCCAATCGGGTCCCGCGCCAGCCACCGCCCGATCCCGGCGTCGTACTCCCGAGCGCCAAAGCGCACGAGCCCAGTCCGCCGGTCCCAAAGCCCGCCGGCAAAGCCGAACGGATGCACGCTGGTCCCGCCAGGCGACACCGTCGCCACGCCCCAAGCGTCGTACTCGACGCTCTCCACCGCACTGCCATCCGTCACGTCCAGCGTGCGCACCACGCTGCCGACCTGGTCGTGCACCAGCACGTACACCCCGGTCACCGCGCCGCTGTCCGGCTGGAACGTCACCGCCACGTCAGGCGAATGCCCAAGCGTCGCATAGAGATAACGCGCCTGAAGCTTGCCGGTATCGGTCAACTGCGCGACGACCCGCAGGTCGCCGTCGTAGACCCAGCTGTGGTCTTCCAGAGCAATGTCGTTGGCGTCTAATGCCCGACTGCGGACCCTGCGCCCAGCTGGATCCACAGTGTACGCTACAGAGGATTCGCTGGGTTGTGAAGGGGTCGCCGCCAAGGCGGCGCGATGCAGCCGCCCAAAGGCGTCCCAGGTGTATGTCGCGCCCTGCGCGCCACCACTGCGGCTGACCAGCCGGCCCTGCAGGTCGTAGCCATAGCTCTCCGCGCCGCTCTGCAGCAGCCGGTCGTGGGCGTCGTGGCTGGCGGTGGCCTGGCCTGGCAGCCCGACCTTCTGGCCAGTGCGGTTGCCGCGCTGGTCGTACGTCCACTTGTCTACCAGGACCCCGTTCTTGCTGTGGGTTTCTAGCCAGCCGCGCTGGGCGTGGTAGGTGTAGGTGTGCTCGACCGCGGCGATCCCCGCGCCGTCCACGAGCCGTTTGGTCACGCGGCCGACGGCGTCGCGTTCCAAGTAGGTCTCGCTGTACTCGAGCTCTTGCAGCGGCCCTGGCTCGACCACCGTGACCGACGCCGGCTCGCCAAAGCCATTGTAAGTATAGTCGAGGTCTAGGACTTTGCCCGTGTTGGCGACCCCCGGCTCGCCGTTGACCACCAGCTTGGTCAGCCGCCCAGTCCCTGGGTCGCGCTGGAGCTGCAGGTCCACCAACTTGGTGTCGTCCGCGGCGTGCAGGCTGATCGCAGTGGGCAGATTGTCGTGGTCGTAGGCGACTTTTTCGGTAGTGCTGGCTACCGCGGTGGCCGCGGCCGGCTGGACCATCTGCGTGGCGATCGGCCGCAGCCGCTTGTCCCAGCTGCGCACCACGCTGGCGCCTGTGGCCCCGCCCATGTTGCCGGATTCCCACAGTTCGCCGGACGGCAGTGCGCCTGCGTAGGTGTAGCGGATCGTGTTGGAGTTCTGGCTCACCCGCTCCAGGCGCCGCGCGCCAGTCGGTTCGTAGAAGAGCGACCAGATGGTCGCGCCATCTTGCGCGTCGTCGGGCACGCTGAACTGCTGCAGCTGCCCGGACGCTGGGTGGCGCGTGAAGGTGAACTTCTTGCCGTCGGTGCGGGTCTCTTGGCTCAAGTCCAGGTCGGCGTCGTAGACGTAGCTCGTCTCCCACACCAGCCAAGGCGGCATTACCGGTAGTGATTCCTTGGCGAGCAGTCCGCCCGGGCCGCGGTCGAAGGTGTAGGTGGGCGGTCCTGAGCCCCAGGGCGCGCCGGTTGGCGCTGGGGGCTCGGCGGATGGCGGGACGACGGCGGCCACGTCGCCGCTGGCGGTGCGCGGCGTGTAGCCCTTCTTGCTGTCGGCGAAGGTGATTTCGGTGACCCTGCCGGCCGCGTCGTAAGCAAACTGCGTCATCGAGTCGGTAGTCCCGGCCATAGAGCCGGCGAGAAGCTGCTGGCCCGACCACAGGAACTGCTGGGTGCGCGACTGCGGGCTTGGCCCGGTGGCGGTCACCGTCACGCTCGCAGGTAAACCTGCAGCTCCATAGGCAAAAGTGGTCGTTGACAGGCCAGGACCGGCCGTTTCCACGAGCTGATGCGCCGCGTTGAACTTGGCCCAGCTGACCCTGCCCATCGGCGTGGTGTGCTGCAATTGGTAGCTGCCGTCGGGTTGCCGGTGATACTCCCTCGTCCACGGCGCAGCCGACTCGGCGAGGGTTGCGCCGTCGACCAAGGTGGTGCTGACCAAGTCGCTGGGCACATCGCTGCCCGGCGGGTAGGTCGCCTGGCGGGAGACCTTGCTGTGGGTCTGAACCGTGTCGTTCAGCCACGTCCAGAATTCGGCGGGCTGTGGGGCATTGGTGAACCACGGGGCTGCACTTTCGGATCGCGTCCAAGACGTCGCGCCGTCGGCG
>CAIXGW010000085.1 GCA_903919145.1 uncultured Myxococcales bacterium | reverse complement strand
TTGTTCACAGGTCTTGGCTACTACTGCTGGGTCTTTTTCCGTACCCCAGACCGCGTCCGTTCCGGAACCCGGAACGAACGTGAGGTTTGGGGTACTAGTACCCAAGACCGTTAATTCGATCCGGGCTAGACCCGGTTCTTGTTCACAGGTCTTGGGTCCTACTGCTGGGTCTTCTTCCGTACCCCAAACCACGTCCGTTCCGGAACCCGGAACGAACTTGAGGTTTGGGGTACTAGGTGGGGCTGGAAGCTGCGGCCCATTGGCCTTGGGCCCCAGCCTTTGTCCGCCAAGGCCAGCCAAGCGGATTGGCGGCGGTGCGGGGCGCCACAGGTTGTTTGCAGGACTGGTGCTTGCAGCGGCCCAGGTTGGTTGATTCAACCGCCACAAGTGCGTACCCTGATTTGCAGTGCTGTTGGCTGTGGTGCATGTGCACGACCTGTGTGCACGGACTCAAGAGAGAGCGGCAGATAGAGGCGACAATGAAAATCTGGGCGAAGAAGGCTGAGGCTGTGAAGGCAGGATTGTCTGGTGACCACGGAAACCGCTGTTGCGCGGCCGCTCTGCGCGGCACCCAAGCGCTGCTGCTGGTCCTGGTGCTGGCGGCCAGCGGCTGTGGCGAAGAGCAGGCGGCGGCCACCGACACCGCCGCAGTCGACGCCGCTCCCAGCGACGGCGAGCAAGACGCAGAGCTGACCGATGTAGAGGGCAGTGACAGCGAAGAGCCTTTGGACGCTGCGGCGCTCGATGCCAAAGACGTTGATGCGGGCAAAGACACCGACACCAAGGACGTCGATGCCGGCAAGGACACGGACACCAAGGACGCCGACGCCAAGGACGGCGGTGCCGGCGATCTGACTGAAATCGAAGAAGATATTGAGTCCGAATTGCCAGACGAAGACCTGTTGCCCCCAGACACTGACCCCGATACTGACCTGGATGCGGACCTGGACGCCGATGTCGAGGATGGCAGCAGCGACGTCGAACAGCCCGACATCCCGCCCGAGCTGACCCCCAAGCCCGACGTGGTCTACGACGTGCCCGACGGCACCTGCGCCAAGCTGCCGGCCGACCTGGCGCCCGGAGCGCTCATCGTTAGCGAAATCATGATCAACCCCAAGTCGGTCGATGACGTCTGGGGCGAGTGGGTAGAGATCTACAACACCACCGATCAGCCGATTCCACTGTTTGGCCTATCGATTACCGATGGCAAGGCCGATGCCGCTGACGTGCTGAGCTGCACCACCATCATTGCGCCCAAGTCGACGCTGGTGCTGGGCCGCTGGCAGGACCTGACCAAGAACGGCGGTGTCGTGGTCGACTACGTCTATGACAACTTTGCCCTCAACGACACCTCCGACAAGATCCGCCTGGTGACCGACAAGGGCCTGGTCTTGGACGAAGTGGTGTGGGGGCCGGGCTGGCCCATTGCCAACATCGAAGGCAAGTCGATCAGCTTGGATCCCAAGCACTTGAGCCATGTCGACAACGACAACCCCGACTATTGGTGCCAGTCGACCTCTAGCTGGCCGGGCAGCGCCGGCGACACTGGCACCCCGGGCTACTTGAACCTCAATTGCCCCAAGCCCCCAGACGAAGACAAGGACGGCATCGCCGACGCCAAAGACAACTGCTGGAAAGTCGCCAATGCCGATCAGCTGGACGGCGACAGCGACAAAGTGGGCGACGCCTGCGACAACTGCAAGTCGGTGGCCAATCCCGATCAGGCCAATGTTGACGCCGACGCCACTGGCGACGCCTGTGACCTGCAGCAATGCGGCGACGCTGAGATGGACTCTGGTGAGCAGTGTGACGACGGCAACAAGGTCGACAACGACGGCTGCACCCCAGACTGCAAGGTAGCGGCGATTGTCGCAGCCAAGGTATTGATTACCGAGATCTTTGCCAGCTCGCCCGGCATCGACGACGCCTACTCGCAGTGGGTCGAGCTGTTCAACGGCGACAGCAAGCCCGTGGTCGTGGGCGGCTGGAAGGTGATGTTTGCTGGCAAGGGCGAGACCTTTCTGCCCAGCGACCCGCCGCTGACGCTGCAGCCTGGCCAATACCTGCTGCTGGGCGCCAGCAAGAACAAGCTCTACAACGGCGGCCTGACCGTCGACGTCGAGTGGAAGAAGGGCCTGATGCTGGACCCCATCGCCGGATCGGTGGAGCTGTACAACAACAACCTGCTGATCGACAAGGTCGAGTACGGCAAGAACACCCCGGCCGTTCAGTCCGGCAAGGCCCTGCAGCTGGACCCGACGCACTACACGACGGCCGACAACGACCAACCGATCTATTGGTGCTACTCAGAGGTGGCGACTCCCTATGGCGACACCGGCACCCCTGGCAAGGCCAATCCGACCTGCATCCCCGCCGGTAAAGACAAGGACAGCGACGGCACCAAGAACGAGATCGACAACTGCCCGTTCCTGGTCAACGCCGATCAAGCCGACGCCGACAAGGATGGCCTGGGCGACCAGTGCGACAACTGCAAGGCGGTCAGCAACAAAGACCAGGCCGACCAGGACAGCGACGGCGTCGGCGACGTCTGCGACAACTGCCCCAAATTCCCCAACTCTGACCAGAAAGACAGCGATGGCGACGGCTTTGGCAACTTCTGCGACTCGCTGACCTGTGGCAATGCCGCCGTTGACCCCTACGAGGAGTGCGACGACGGCAACATCCTGCCCGGAGATGGCTGCTCGGCCAATTGCCTCAAGGAAAACGTGGCAGTCGGCTCGATCGTCATCACCGAGCTGCTGGTCAAGCCCAAGGCCGCGCAGGTAGGCGCCGGCGAGTGGGTCGAGCTGTACAACCCCTCGACCCAGGCGATCGACCTCAACGGCTGGATCCTGCGAGACAAGGGCTCCAACCTGCACAAGATCAACGCGCCTGCCGGCTTGTGGATCCAGCCCAAGAGCTACCTGCTGCTGGGCCAGGGCGGCGACCCCGCCACCAACGGCGGCGTCAAGCCGGCCTACGTCTACAGCGCCTTCTCCCTGTCTGACCCGGGCGACGACGTGATCCTGGAGTGGAACAAGACCGTCATCGACTCCTTTAGCTATGTCAGCAAGGACATCGATCTCAACGGCTGGCCGATCATTGCCGGCTACTCGCTGTCTTTGGATCCGTTCTCGATCGACGCCAGCGCCAATGACAGCTCGATCAACTGGTGCCTGTCCAAGAAGTCCTGGGTGGGCAGCGCCGGTGACTTTGGATCGCCGGGCCTGGCCAACGCCAGCTGCTCCAACCCGTGCAAAGAGGCTGACAAGGTCACCAGCAAGCCAGACAAGACCCCGTGCGCCACCGGTATGTGGTGCAAGTCTGGCGAATGTCTAGAGATTCCGGTGTGCGGCAACGGAAAGATCGAGTCTGAGAATGGCGAATTCTGCGACGACGGCAACCTGGAGCCGGGCGATGGCTGCGACGGCAAGTGCAAGATCGAGCCGCCGCCGGCCGTCCCGGGCACGCTGCTGCTGACAGAGCTGATGGTCAACCCCGGCCCTACCAGCGACGCCGACGGCGACTGGCTTGAGGTCTACAACCCGACCAAGGCCGCCATTGACCTGACCGGCTGGACGCTGGGCAACACCGAAAACGGCGGCCACTCCATCAAAGTCGCTTGCGGCAATGGCTTTATTGAGGGCAGCGAGCAGTGCGACGACGGCAACACCATCAGCAATGACGGCTGCTCTCTGTCTTGCGCGGTCGAAGGCCAGTGCACCTCGATGGTCCTCAATGGCGTCAACGGCCACGTGGGCGTCGTGGCCAATCCGGCGGCTACCAGCAAGCTGTTCTTCTACCCGGCGCTGACGGTGCATGGGTGGTTCTCTCTGGACGCGCCTGCTTCCGGCGGCACCTGCGCCACCGCCACTGGCTTGGTTACCTGCAGCGACCTGTTCAGCTACGGCGAGGCGGGCAAGTACTTCCTGGCGGTGCGCTCTTCGGGCGGCAAGCTGTGGGCGGTGGCAGGCGATCAGCAGGTTGAGTTTGGCACGGTGCAGCTGAGCAAGTGGTTCCACGTGGCCCTGACTGTCGAGCCAGCCGCAACGGGTTCGGTGCTGCGCGCCTGGCTCAACGGCAAGGAGGCCGGGAGCATGGTCCTGCAGGGCTACCCGGTCAGCACCACCAAGGCCGAGTTTGTCAGCATCGGCGGCCAGCGCGACAGCAGCTCTGGCGCGGTGGTGCACATGACCAAGGGCCGCGCGGCTTCTTTCCAGGTCGTCGACGGCGTCTTTGCCAACACCCCGCCCAGCAACCCGGCGGGCAATCCCAGCTACGGCAGCAAGGTCTTTACGCCGCCGTTTGTGCGGCCCTTTGGCCCCCAGGTCAAGTGGGGCGGGCTGATGGCGGTCGGCAATGTGCTGTCGCTGCCCCTAGACGAAGGTAGCGGCAATTCCATCAAAGACGCCTCGCCGGCCAAGAACAACGCGGGCGGCGTCGCGGCCAGCTGGGCCTCGGTGGCCTCCAACAACCCGTCTGGGCCGTACTGCGCCCCCGCCGGGACGCTGCTGCCAGAGACCACAGCGCTGCAGGCCGGCCAGAACGCCTACAGCCTGGCCCCGGGCGCCTACGCGGTGCTGGCCCGCACGTCCAACCCAGCCTACAACAACGGCTTGCGCGTCAAGTACGCCTGGAACGACCCGGGCACCTTCAGCAACGGCAATTTTGTGCTGTCCAATGGCGGCGGCTCGGTCTTTCTCATCAACCCGGCGGGCACCATCGTCGACTCGGTCAGCTACAACAACGTCGACTGGCCGCTGGACAACGCCATCTCCATGATGCTCAAAGACGGCTGCGGCGACACCAAGTCCAATGACAAAGCCAGCTGCTGGTTCTCTGCCGGCAAGAGCTGCGCCTTTGGCCAGCTGGTCGACAAGACCGAGCCGGTGTCGCTGGTCAGCTGCAAGGTGTCCAGCGACTGCGGGGTCTCTCAAGAAGTCTGCTACGCCGCGTTGGATTGTACCGGCAGCGGCTGCAGCCAGTGCGTCATTCGCGACCGCGGCACGCCTGGCGAAAGCAACAGCTGTCCATAGCCGCCCCGGCCGCAAAATCCGCCCGGCCCTTGCAGCCAGGGCAACTTCTAGCGGAGCCTGACATGGACTTGCGCGCGCCTGTTCAGCAATCCAACTTGGTGGTCCTGGAGCACACCGGCTCGCCCTGGGCCGATGCCCTGCACACCCACTTGCGCGATCTGGGCTTTACGGTCGTCAACACTGCCCAGGGCGACGGGCCCCGCCAGGCTTTCCTGCGCGGAGCGGCGGGGTTGGTGCGGGTGCCGCTGGCCGCCGAGCAGGCCCATTTGGCTTGGCTGGCGGTGGTAGAGAGGGCCGGGCGCTCGCCGCCGACCACCCTGGTGGTGCTGCCCGCTGACCTGCAGGGCGACGAATTGGCGTGGCAGCATAGGGCCTTGGCGTGGCTGTCGGCCGGCTTTGACGACTATGCCCGCGACAGCGAAGACCCGCGCATCCTGGCTGAGCGGCTGGCGGCGCGCATGCGCTACCAAGCGGTGCGCCACCGCGGCTCTACGGTGGATCAGCTGACCGGCCTGCCGACGCACAACGTGTTCTTCTCGCGCCTGGACCCGATGCTGCGCCTGTCGTCGCGGTCGGCCATGCCCATGGCCGTGGCAGTGCTCGACATGGACGGTTTTGTTGCCCTGGAGCAGCAGCGCGGCCGGGCGGTCGTGGCGCAGCTGCTGGCCGACATCTCTCGCCACCTGCAGGCGTCGCTGCGTCGGTCCGACACGGTGGCGCGGCTGGGCGATGACCGCTTTGGCATGATTCTGCATCACATCAACGGCCTTGAGGCGCGACGCCTGCTCAACAAGCTGTGGCGCTCGCTGACGTTGGAGCCGGCGACCTTGGACCTGCTGGGGCCAGAAGCGGCCCTGCCGACGTTTACGGCGGGCATCGCCGTGTTTCCCGACGACGCGACCGAGGGCAGCGAGCTCTACACCCGCGCCGAGATCGCCCTGGACGTCGCCCGCGCCACCGGAGGCCACCGCCGCGTGCTGTTGTTCTCTGAAACCAGTGGTGATTCTGGCATGGACCTGGGCCACACCGACCTGCGCCTGCACCGCACCGATCGCGCCAATCGCCACGAGCCGGAATAGCCAGGGCCGCCGCCGCGCCACCCGGCGTGACAAAAGTCAGACGATTTCAGACAACAAACGGACAATTGCGCCACCCTGCTCAAGCGCAGGCCTAGGCGCTGGACTTGCGGGCAATTCTGGGGCATCCTACTGCGCGCCGAGGGGGCCAACCGCCTTGGCGGCGCTGTGGTCCGGCTGGGATGACCCAAAAGTCCCAGCAGAGGTCGAAGTGCACAGGGCCTGCGAACAAGAACCGGGCGCAACCCGGATCGCATCGACGGCCTTGGGCACTGGTACCCCACAAGACTCCGAGCGCACCTAGCAGACGCGAGCACAATCGCCTCCACGACGGATTGCACGATGGAATGGGGCTGATCGGTCCCGGTGCTGACCCCTAGCCGGCAGCGCCTTGACGCCGACACCCCCTTCGCAAGAGGGACCGCCCATGACCTTGGCCCGCACTTCAGCCTTGCCGGTCCGCCTGCCGCAGATCGGTAGGCTTTTCGCTTTGCTCCTGACCCTGCTGTTCAGCGCAGGGATGAGCGCCTGCGACCACACCGACGTCAATCCGCCCGGCTACAACAAGGGCTACAAGCCCCTGCAGCCCGTCTCCTATTCGCACAAGCTGCACGCTGGCGACTTGAAGATGGACTGCAAGTACTGCCACTTTGGCTCGGAGACCAGCAAGAAGGCTGGGGTGCCGCCGCTGTCGGTGTGCATGAACTGCCACAAGTCGGTCAAGACCGATGCGCCGCAGGTCAAGAAGCTGGCCGAGTACTATGCCAAGGGCGAGCCGGTGCCGTGGATCAAGGTTCACAACCTGCCCGACTACGTCAACTTCGATCACAGCCGCCACGTCGGCAAGGGCCTGGCCTGCCAGACCTGCCACGGGCCGATCCAAGAAATGCCCGAAGTCTACCAGTACACCAACCTGTCCATGGGCTGGTGCGTGAACTGTCACCGCGACTACACCAAGAATCCGCCGCCCGAACTCAAGGATCGCCACCTGTTTGCGACCACCGATTGCACAGGTTGCCACCAGTAGGCCCCAAGCGGCCCTGGGCGGAACTGCTCCGCCGCAGCCGCGCGTGAGGCCCTTGGGTCTCGATCTTTGCCCCGACCACCGTCGCCGCGCCCCGCTCAGCGCACCCTAGGGAGCCATCCACATGGATCGCCACCACCGCAATACCCAGGACCTTTCTCTTGCCGCTTCGCCGGAGGCCGACGTCGTGGCCGCGCCCGCGGCGGCCAGCTCTGCACCAGCCCGGCGCTTTCAAAGCGTCGAAGAGCTGCTCGGCGACGCCAGCGTCGAAGAGGCCCGCGTCTATGAGAACGGCGTGCCGCCCCTAGCCGGAGACGGCAGCGCTGTGCAACGCCGCGACTTTATGAAGGTCCTTGGCGTGACCTTTGCCGCGGCCTCGGCCACCGCCGCCTGCGGGCGCCTGCCGGTCCACAAGGCGCTGCCCTACGTCGACAAGCCAGAAGAGCTGACGTTTGGCAAGGCCAGCTACTACGCCACCGTCTGCCGCGGCTGCTCGGCGGGCTGCGGCGTGCTGGTCAAGAGCCGCGAAGGCCGGCCGATCAAGGTAGAGGGCAACCCCGACAACGCCTGGAGCCAGGGCGGCGTGTGCGCGATCGGCCAGGCCAGCGTCATTGGCCTGTATGACGGCGACCGGGTGCGCTCGCCTAAGATCGACGGCAAAGACGCGACCTGGAAGGAATGGGATGCCAAGGCTCTGGCCGCTCTGGCCGAGTACCAGGGCAACGGCAAGGGTCTGGCCCTGGTCACCCCGACCTGGAGCGGCCCCGCCACGGGCGCCATCGTCCGGGGATTCCTGGCCCAGTTCCCCGGCGCCACCCACCTGGCGTACGACGGTCCGTTTGGCGCCGGCGCCATCGCCCAGGCCCACGGCCTGACCCACGGCAAAACCGCCGTGCCGCGCTACGACTTCGCCAAGGCCGAGGTGATCCTCAGCTTTGGCGCCGACTTCTTGGGCAACTGGATCGCCCCGGTCGCCTTTACCAAGGCCTACATGCCGGGTCGCAAGGTCAGCGCCGACAAGAAGTCGATGACCAAGCACATCCAGGTAGAGACCCGCCTGACGCTGACCGGCACCAACGCCGACGAGCGGGTGCGGATCCTGCCCTCGCAGCTGCGCGGCCTGGTGCTGGCTCTGGCCGGCAAGGTGACCCAAGGCGCCGCTGCGGTGCAGGGCCTGAGCGTGCCGGCGGGCCAGGTCGACGGCGCCCTGGCCAAGCAGGTCGAGGCGTGGGCCAAATTGCTCAGCGGCAGCAAGGGCAAAGCCCTGGTGGTGGCCGACTCTGCTGACCTGGCTGTGCAGGCCGCAGTCAACGCGATCAACGAGGCGATTGGCGCCTACGGCTCTACGCTGGACCTGCTGCGGCCCTTCCAGGGGCTGGCTGGCTCGGCCGGCGCCGAAGACGCGCTGCTGGCCGCCGCCGCCAAGGGCGAGATCACCGGCTTTGTGCTGGTGGGATCCAACCCGGCCTATGACAGCAAGCACGCCGCCAAGTGGGCAGACGCGATCAAGAAGGCCAAGGTCAGCATTGCCGTTTCTACCCGCGCCGACGAGACCGCTGCGCTGTGCAAGCTGGTCGCCGCCAGCCACCACTCGCTAGAGAGCTGGGGCGATCACGAGGTCATCTCTGGCCTGGCCGCGGTGCAGCAGCCGCTGGTGACCCCGCTGTTTGACACCCGCGACCCGCTGGACCTGCTGCTGGCCTGGAGCGACAGCTCTGGCAAGCCGCAGACCGCCTACGCCGCGATCACCGCCTACTGGCGGGCCGCCGTGTGGCCGCGCGCCGCCGAGCCCAAGGCGTTTCAGGTGTTCTGGGATGAGACCGTGGCCAAGGGCGTGGCCGCCGTGCAGCCGATCGGCGCTCCGGTCCTGGTGCCCGCCGCCGCCCAGGTCAAGCCGGGTGGCCCCGAAGAAGCCGCCGCTCCACAGCCCGCCGCCGAGCCCGCCGCTGAGCCCGTGGCTGCCGCCGGCGAGGCCTCTGCTGTGGCAGCCGCCGAGGCCGTGGCCCTGCCGGTCGCCGCTTCGGCTGTGGCGCTGCCCGCCGCCGCCTCGGCCGTGGCTCTGGCCGCCGGGGCCAGCGACACCGTGGCTCCCGCCATTGAGATCGTGCCGCCCAAGGCCGGCCAGTTTGACGCCGCCGGCGCCGCCAAGGCCTTGGCCGCCCCCGCCCTCAGCGTGGGCCAGGCTGGCAAGTTTGAGGTGGTGCTCTATCCCAAGGTCGGCATCGGCACGGGCGAGCACATCAACAATCCGTTCCTGCAAGAGCTGCCGGACCCGGTCAGCAAGGCTACCTGGGGCAACTACGCCGCCATCTCGCCCAAAGCCGCTCAAGAGTTGGGCAATCTGCTCAGCTCAGACGTGGTCAAGGTTACCAGCGGTGCGGTCAGCGTTGAGCTGCCGGTGGTGCTGAGCCCCGGCCTGCACGATGGCGCCATCGCCTTGCCGGTGGGTTTTGGCCGGATTGAGTCGGTGGGCCGCATCGCCCTGGGCCTTGGCCAAAACGTCTATCCGTTTGCTGCCCTGGCCGACCTGCCCAAGGCCGACGTTGCGGCGACCGGCGCCAAGGATCCGGTGGCGTTCTCTCAGACCCACCACAGCTACGAGCACCGCGACGCCATTCGCGAAACCAGCCTGAGCGCCTGGGTCGCCAACCCCCTGGCCGGCAACAAGCAGCTGGAACCGGCCATGCGCGACCAGGGCAACAGCGACCCGCGCGTGACCAAGTCGATCTGGGATCGCCACACCTACACTGGCTACAAGTGGGGCATGGCGATCGACCTGAACTCTTGCACCGGCTGCGGCGCCTGCGTCATTGCCTGCAACGTAGAGAACAACATCCCGGTGGTCGGCAAGCGCGAAGTGCTGGTGCGCCGCGAGATGCACTGGATGCGTATCGACCGCTACTACAGCGAGAAGAAGACCTACAAGGAAGGCGAGTACGACTGGGACGCGACCAAGGACGATCTGCTCGCCCTGGCCGAGAACCCCGAAGTCGTGCACATGCCCATGCTGTGCCAACACTGCGACAACGCGCCATGCGAGACGGTCTGCCCGGTACTGGCCACCGTGCACACCAGCGAAGGGCTGAACGCCCAGGCGTACAACCGCTGCATCGGCACCCGCTACTGCGCCAACAACTGCCCGTACAAAGTGCGGCGGTTCAACTGGTTCAACTATCCCGTTCGCGACATGGCCGACAAGTTTGACGGCGATCTGGTGGCCCTGGCGCTCAATCCGGACATCGTCAAGCGCACCCGCGGCGTCATGGAGAAGTGCACGTTCTGCGTGCAGCGCATCCAGGACGCCAAGTCCACCGCGGTGCAGAAGAACCGCCAGCCCTGGAACCTCGCCGAGGTCGAAAAGGCAGAGGCCGAAGGCAAGAAGCTGCAGCCGCGCACCATGCGCGACAGCGGCGACGGGGAATTGATTTACCCCACGCCGGCCTGTGCCCAAACCTGCCCAGCCAATGCGATCGTGTTTGGCGATCTCAATGACGAAGCATCCAAGGTGCGCAAGGCCTATGAAGACCCGCGCAACTACTCCGCCTTGGTAGAAGTCGGCACCCAGCCGGCCGTGTCCTACATGACCAAGGTTCGCAACGCCGACCGCGCCTAGAGCCCGTCTGCCCCGGCCTCCATTGAGGTCGCGGTGCCCGCAAGCCAAGTCCCAGGTCGATCGCGGCCTGGGCCAGCAGTGAGGAATCAGAGATGTCTGCACCGACCTCCCACCTGCGAGAGCCCCTGGTCCTCGGCAACCCGACGCTGCACCAAATTACGGAGCAGGTCTTGGTTCCGATGGAAAACAAGCCGACCATGATGTGGTACGCCGCTTTTGCGGTGTCGCTGACCGTCTTGATCGTCGGCTTTTCGGCGATCGGTTGGCAGATCTCAGAGGGCATCGGCACCTGGGGTCTCAACAAGACCATCGGCTGGGGCTTTGATATCACCAACTTTGTGTTCTGGGTCGGCATTGGCCACGCAGGCACGCTAATCTCGGCGATTCTGTTCCTGTTCCGCCAGAAGTGGCGCACGTCGATCAACCGCTCGGCCGAGGCGATGACGCTCTTTGCCGTGTTGTGCGCCGCGCTGTTCCCGCTCATCCACATGGGCCGGCCGTGGTTTGGCGCCATCTGGTTTCTGCCCTACCCCAACCTGCGCGGCCCGCTGTGGACCAACTTCCGCAGCCCGCTCATCTGGGACTTCTTTGCGATTTCAACGTACTTCACCATCTCGGCGGTGTTTTGGTTCATCGGTCTCATCCCCGACCTGGCCACCGTCCGCGACCGCGCCAAGCACCCGATTCGCAAGCTGATCTACGGCGCCCTGTCGCTGGGCTGGAGCGGATCGAACAAGCACTGGGTCCACTACGAAACCGTGTACATGCTGTTGGCCGGCCTCTCTACGCCGCTGGTGCTCTCGGTTCACACCATCGTGTCGACCGACTTTGCCACCTCGGTCATCCCCGGTTGGCACACCACCATCTTTCCGCCGTACTTTGTCGCAGGCGCCATCTTCTCTGGCTTTGCCATGGTGCTCACGCTGCTGATCATCGCCCGCAAGGTGCTGAACATCGAGCACCTGATCACCAAGAAGCACTTGGAGAACATGGCGCTTATCATCACCACCACCGGCATGATGGTCGGCTTGGCGTACTCGACCGAATTCCTGATGGCCTGGTACTCCGGCAGCAACTATGAGGGCTTTACCTTCATCAACCGCGCCACTGGCCCGATGGCGTGGTCCTACTGGATCATGTTCAGCTGCAACGTGCTGAGCCCCCAGGTGTTCTGGTTCAAGAAGATGCGCACCAGCATTCCGGTGCTGTTCTTCATGTCGCTGGTGGTCAACGTCGGCATGTGGTTTGAGCGCTTTGTGATCATTGTGACCTCGCTGCACCGCGACTACCTGCCGTCGTCGTGGGCGTCTTACCAGCCGACCTGGGTAGAGGCGACCACCTTTGTGGGCACCTTTGGCCTGTTCTTTACGCTGTTCTTGCTGTTTACCCGGGTGTTGCCGGTGATCGCCATCGCCGAAGTCAAGTCCGTGGCCAAGTTTGCCCAGAAGAAGGGCGCTCGCGGCCACCAGCCGGCCGGCTCGCCGACGCTGGCCCACGCGCCCGCCGCGGCCGAAAAGGGGGTGTGAGATGTCACACGAAGCTAGCCAATTGCCCAGCAAGTACCTGGTTGCCATCTTCAACGACGATGAGCAGATCCTCTCGGCCACCAAAGCGGTGCGCGGCGCCGGCCTGCCGATCTATGACTGCTTTACGCCCTACGCCGTCCACGGCTTGGATGCCGCCCAGGGGCTGCCGCGGTCGTGGCTCACCTACGCCACCTTTGTGCTGGCAGCGACCGGTTTTATGACGTCGCTGTTCTTGCAGAGCTACACCCAGGCCATTGAGACGCCGTTTCTGTCGGGCTGGCCGCTGAACGTCGGTGGCAAGCCCTTCTTGCCGCTCACCGCGTTTGTGCCGGTGCTTTTTGAGCTGACGGTGCTGTTTGCCGGTGTCGGCACGGCGCTGACGCTGCTGGCGACCTGCCGGCTCTACCCGGGCAAGAAGCTGCACCTGACGCTGCCGGGCACCACCGACGACCGCTTCGCCCTGGTACTGGACCCCAATGGCCGCGGTTTTGACGAGACGCGGGCCCGCGGCCTGCTGGCCAGCCACGGCGCTGCGGAAGTGACTTGGGTCAGCCCCAATTCGTGATCCTGCCGGGATCGGCGAAGTCTGGATTTGTGCTGAAGGATTGAAGTTGGCGCATACGGCGCCGCCCCGGTGCGCCGGGTGGAGAACGCGATGAACTTGCAGAAAAGCTGCCACCGCCACGGCACCTCTGGAGACGCGCCCCGCACCACGGGACCTCTCGCCCTCTTGGCCCTTGCCGGTGCGCTGGCCGCGGTGCTGAGCCTGGGCGGTTGCGCCGTAGAGCGCGAGCCGAACTACGAATTCCTGCCGTGGCTCAACAGTATGTTCTTCTCTTCGGCCGCCGAGCCCTATGCGCCGGCCCCGATCAACGCCAAGACGGGCAAGCCGGTGTTTGCCAACGGCCGGGTGGCCCAGCTGCCGCCGGCGGGCACCGTGCCGCGCGGCTTTGCGCCGCTGCACTTCAGCAATGACGAAGCCGGCCGCGAAACTGCGGGCCGCGAGCTGGTCCAGCCCTTTGAGGCCACGCCGGAGAATTTGGCCCGCGGCGCCTGGGGTTTTGCCACCTTCTGCGCTCCGTGCCACGCCAACAACGGCTCTGGGGCCGGCCTGGTGGCGCTGAAGGCCGGCTGGAACTTTCCCATTGGCTTTACTGACAACAACGCTGCGCGCATGCCCGACGGCATGGTCTTTCACATCATGAGCTACGGCCGCGTCAACATGCCGGCTTATGCCAGCCAGGTTAGCCAAGCCGACCGCTGGAAGATCCTGTTGCACCTGCGCCAGCTGCAGCAGCAGAACGGCGCCACGCCCGGCGCGGTGGCGGCTCCGGCTGCGGCGACACCCGCCGCTGCTGGCGGCTAAGACCCGCCTTGGTCAGCGCTGCCTGAGCTGCGCTGGCTCCGTCGCTCCCAGTCGTTCGCAGAGTCCCCTCGTACCCGCCAAGAGGCCCACCGTGAGCACCACCCACGCCGATCCGCACCTGCACGCCGATGATGCGGAGCACTCGCACGACCACCACCACGCCGTGGAACTGCACGGCCCCGTGAATTTTCAGATGCCCGCCGGCATGCGCAACCTGGCCATTGGCTTGGCGGTGGCTGGCGCGGCGCTGTTGGGCGTGGGCGTGGCCATGGGCGGCGAGCACTCCAGCTGGCGCCTGTGGTCCAACCTGCTGGTCGCTGGCTTCTTTTTTCTGATGGTCGCTGGCGGCGCGGGGGTGATCCTGGCGCTGATGCACGTCTCCAAGGCTGGCTGGGGCATTGTGGTGCGCCGCATCCCAGAGGCGGTGGCCGGGGCGATGCCGGTAGCGCTGGTGGTGATGCTGGCGGTGGGCGCGTTTGGCCTGCACGACCTGTACGAGTGGAGCCACCCAGACATCGTGGCTGCTGACCACCTGCTCAAGCTCAAGGCACCCTTTCTCAACACCGGTTGGTTCTACGGCTCCTTGGTGGGCTTTATCGGCGTGTGGGTGGCCCTGGTCGCCCTGTTGCGCAAGCACTCTGTGGCCCAGGACACCGATGGCAGCGAGGCCCACACCGGCTCCAGCATCCGCCTGAGCGTGTACTACCTCATCACCTTTGGCCTGTTTGTGACCATTGGCTCCCTGCTGTGGCTGATGTCTTTGGAGCCGCACTGGTTCTCTACCATGTTTGGCGTCTACCAGTTCTCTGGCGCCCACAAGACCGCCGCCGCCGTGTGCACCCTGCTGCTGGTCTGGCTGATTGGCCGCGGCGACCTCAAATACGCCAACGAAAATCACTTGCACGACATGGGCAAGATGATGTTTGCCTACTCGACCTTCTGGGCCTACATCTGGGTCAGCCAGTTTCTGCTCATCTGGTATGCCAACATGCCCGAAGAGACGGGCTATTTCATGATCCGCCAAGACGGTGGCTGGCTGGCGCTGTTCTCGCTCAACGTCATTCTCAACTGGGCGATTCCGTTCTTTGTGCTGCTGCCGCGGCCAAACAAGCGCAACCCCAAGGTGCTGGTGCCGGTGGCGATCATCCTGCTCATCGGCGAGTGGCTGGACCTGTACCTGCAGGTGTTCCCGGCCACCTCGCACTTTGCCGCCCACCACCACAAGCTGGACCTGCACGGGCCGTTCTTGGGTGCCGGCGAGCTGGGCGCCATGTTGCTGGTCGGCGGCGTGTTTCTGTACGTCGTAGGCCAGCAGCTGGGCAAGTCGTCGCTGGTGCCGCTCAAGGATCCCTACCTGCAAGAGTCGCTGCACCACGAGCAGTAGAGCGACCCGGGGCCCGCCGCGTCCCTTGGTCCGCGCCCGCCATTGTGCGATACTGCCGCCCATGCGCGGTCTCTTGCGAGCCCTACTGCTGCTTCTCCTGGCCTCGGCATGGCTGCCGACGGCGGCGCTGGGCGCGCCCAAAGCGCCCACGGCCAAGCAGATCAAGGCCCAAGCCCAGCTAGTCAATGAGCAGGCCAAAGAAGCCTTTCGCGCCGGCCAGTGGGATCGCGCCGCCGACCTGTTCCTGCAGGTCTACGACCTGGCCAAGCTGCCAACCGCCGTCTACAACGCCGCGCGCGCCCGCGAACAGGGCGCAAAGCTCATGGAAGCCAAGGCGCTGTTTGAGCTTTTCCTGAGCATTGAGAAGTCGCCGGCTGGCCAGCAAGACGGCCGCAAGCGCATCGCCGACATCGAAGAGAAGCTGCGCCGCCAAGCCGAAGACAAAGCCCGCGCGGAAGCCGAGGCCAAAGCCCGCGCAGAGGCTGACGAAAAGCTGCGGCTGGCCGAAGCGCGCGCCCGCGACGCCGAGCAGCGCGAGCAGTTGGCCACCCAGAAGGTCCGCGAGGCCGAGATCCTGGCGCAAAAAGAAGCGGCGGCCAAGGCCGAGGTCGAAGCCAAGCTGCGCGCAGAGACCGAAGCGCGAGGGCGGGCGGAAGCCGAGCAGAAGGCCCAGAGCGCTGAAGCCCGCGCCCTGGATGCAGAAAAGCGCGCCAGAGAGGCAGAGGCCCGCGCCAAGGCGGCGGCCAAGGTCGAGCCGACGGGGCCGACACCGGTCAAGCTCAACGGCGCCGGCTCCAGCTCAGCGGGCGGGGCTGGCAGTGGTAGCAAGCCGGGCCCCAGCCAGCCCGGGGAGCGGGCGGCCCGCGGGCAACCAACAGAAAATCCGGGAGAAGCAACGCTGCTGCTGGGCATAGTCCCGCTGATCAGCGGCGGCGCCAGCCTGCAGCAAGGCGGCCCCAACGGCGATCTGCAGCCCGACCTGAGCCTGGGCGCCGGCGGCCAGGTCTACCTGGCCTGGGGGCTGCGCAACCGCGCGCCGGCGGTGGCGGTGCTGGCCGGGGTTCAAAAGCTGGTGTTTCAGGGCTTTGGCGCACCGGCCCCCGCCGCCAAGCCAAGCGGCACTGATTTCTGGATGGCCCTGGCTTTTCCGCGCCTGAGCGGCATGCAAGCCAGTGTACACCGCAATTCCATGGAGTTGGCCAACGGTCGCGAGCCGCTGCACTGGACGACGATCGGCGCCAAGGTGGTCGTCTCGCCCAACTACGGCTACTTCGCTTTGGGTGTTGAAGGGCTGGTCGGTTCCGATCGCAAAGACCAGGAGGTCAGCACGCTAGACGAGTTTGGCTACGGTCCGCTGTTTCGCCTGGTCATCGAGTTTGGGCTGCACTTCGGCACGGCGGCGCTGTCGAATTAGCCTGAAATGCAGCCGGCTGCACCCCAAGCCGGGGTCGCCGGGCCCCGCGCCGCCGCCGCCGCTGGTGGCCGCCGTTGCCGCTGGCCGCTCTGCTTGCTATGGTGCTGCAGGGGGCGCAGTCCGCTACCTGTCTGGATCGCCCGCCCCGGAGGAACCATGCCCGCGCAGAGCCGCCTTGGAGACAAGTCTCAAGTCCCCGCCGATGCCCACGGCTGCCCGGCGTGCCCGCATTCCTGCATCGGCCCCGCGGTCGCCGGCTCGCCCAACGTCAACGTCAACGGCCGCCCAGCGCTGCGCGTTGGCGATCCCGGCGTCCACGCCGCCTGCTGCGGTCCCAACACCTGGAAGGCGGCCATGGGCTCTGGCACGGTGAACATCAACGGCAAGGCCGCCCACCGCCTCAATGACATGGACACCCACTGCGGCGGCGTCGGCAAGATGATCGAAGGGTCGAGCGACGTCATTACCGGCGGGTGAGCCCAGGCGGCCCCGAACTTGGCGGAGAACCGCTGCAGCCTGCCGACAACCGCGAAAAACCATTGGCGGGACCAGGGCCACCAGCGCCTGGCCAGGTCCTGTCTACCAGCTGCTAAATCCCGCCGCCGCGCTCCAGCCACTCCGCGTAGATGCGGCGGATCTGCTCTGGCAGGGCCAGCGGGTCAAAGGGCTTCTCTATCACGCCAATGGCGCCGACCCGCAGGTAGTGCTCGATCTCCTGCTGCTGGACCTTGGCGGTAAAGAACACCACCGGAATCTTGCTGAGCAATTCAGAGGCGCGCAGCTCTGCCAAGGCAGACAGGCCGTCCATGCCCGGCATCATCATGTCCATCAGAATCAGGTCGGGCTGCTCGGTCGCCGCCATCTCAATGGCTTGGCGGGCACTGCTGGCCGGCACGGTGGTCATCTTGCCAATGGCCGTCAGGCTGAGCTGGGCCACCTTGCGGATGTCGGCCTCGTCATCGACTAACAGGACCTTCATGGCGAGGCCTCCGCGGCGGCGGCGGCTGTCGCCCCCACCAGATCGATCAGGGCTGCGCACACGTCGGCCGGGTGCGAGCGCGACTTGACCAGGGCCAAGTCCACGCGGCCAGCCAATTCGGGCGGCGCGCGCAGGGCAGAGAAGATGACCACCTTGGCGGTGCCGGCCAGGTCCAGCAGGCCTTCGGCGCCGTCGCCGGGCAGGGCCAGATCCAGCAGCAGCAGGTCAAAGTGCGAGTCGAGCAGGGCTTTTGCCGCCAATTCTGCGTCGGCAGCCTCTACGACGGTCCAGCCCGCTGGCAGGGTGCGGCGGATGAGCCGGCGGATGTTCTCGTCGTCTTCTACGTGCAGCAGGCGCGGGCCACTGGACACCTGCGCCGGCGGCGGGATCGGCTCAGGCGCAAGGTAGCTGGGGAACTCGCAGTAGAAGGTGCTGCCCTGGCCTTCGGTGCTGTCAAAACCAATGCGGCCGTGCATCTGCTCGACCAGCGCCTTGGAGATGGCCAAGCCCAGGCCAGTGCCACTTTGGGCGCGGGTGCTGGAGCCGTCGGCCTGGGCGAAGCGCTGAAAAATGCGCTTGCGAAACGCCTCTGGCAAGCCGGGGCCGCGATCGCTGACCTGCACCCGCAGCCAGCTGCCGCGGCGCACCACGCTGACCACCACCGGCTGGCCGGCCGGAGAGAACTTGGCGGCGTTGGAGAGCAAGTTGGCCAGGACCTGGGCCAAGCTGTCTGGCTCGACCTGCACTTCGCCCTTGGCCGCCGGCTCGGTCAGCAGCAACGGCACTTGCAGGGTCGCGGCAAAGGTGGCGTTGGCGGTGATCGCCTGTCGCACCGCGTCGGCCAGCTCAAGCTGGACCTGCCGCAGCTGCAGCGTTCCCGACTGGATCTTCTCGATGTCTAGGATGTCATTGATCAGGCGCACCAATCGCTCTGTGTTGATGAGCGCAATGTCGATGTACTCCTGGGTCTCTTTGGCCAAAGGCCCCGTCACGCCGCTGGCAACCAGGCCCAGCGCCCCGCGGATCGAGGTCAGCGGCGTGCGCAATTCGTGGCTGACGGTGGAGACAAACTCGGACTGCAGGCGTTCGACGCGGCGGCGCTCGCTGATGTCGCTGGCAATGCCCAAAAATCCCACGACCTCGCCGGCTTCGCTGCGGCGGGTGGTGATCGACAGCTCGACGGGAAAGCGCGAGCCGTCTTTGCGGATGTAGGTCCACTCGCGCTCGTCAGGGCTGCCGCTGCGGGCTTTGTGGACAAACACCTCAAAGCCAGAGAGCAATGGGCCACCGGTCTCGGCGGCCAATTCGCGGGCGCGCGCGGCCACTTCCTCGCGATCGTGCAGGATCTCTGGGGTGGCGCGGCCAATCAGGTCGGCGGCGCTGTGGCCCAGCATCCGCTCCGCCGCGGCGTTGAACTCGCGGATGGTGCCATCGGGGGCGGTCTCTACGATGCTGTAGTTGGCGCTCCCCAGGATGCTGCGCAGGCGCGACGAGACCTCCGATGCTTGCTGCAGCGCCTGTTGCAGCGCCTCTTGCTGTTCGCGGTACGTCGAGATGTCGCGGGCCGAAGCGAACAGCACCCCCCCTCTGGCCGCCGCCACCCAGGAAAGCAGCACCCAGTGGCCGCTCTTGTGGCGGTAGCGGTTCTCAAAGTTGATGACCGTCCCTGATCCGTCGACCAGCCGGCTGGCCTCAAAGGCGGTGCGCTCCAGGTCGTCGGGATGGACAAAGTGGCTGAACGGCACGGCCCGCAGCTCGTCCAGCGTCCAGCCGAGCACCTTCTCCCAGGCGGGATTGAGCGCGTCGAAGTGCAGGTGCTCATTGGTAGTGGCCAGCAGGTCAAGAGTCAGGTCAAAGAACTGCTGAAAAATCTCTAGCTTGGCGGCCTGCTGGGCCAATTGAAGGTTGTGTCTGCGCAATTCCAGCTGAGCCATCACCTGCGTGGCCAACAGGCCGAGCATCTGCAGCTGTTCGGCGGTCAGCTGGCGCGGCTGGTAGTCCAGCACACACAGCGTGCCCACGGTGTAACCATCGGGGCTGGTCAGCGGAAAGCCGGCATAAGACAAGAAGTGCGGCGGCAGGGTCACAAAGGGGTTGTCGGCCACGCGCGGGTCCAGGCGTGTGTCTGGGATGATCACCGCCGCGCCATCAAACACAACATAGTTGCAGAATGCCAAATGACGAGGAGATTCAGCAATATCAAGGCCCTGTTTGGCCTTGAACCACTGGCGCTCGCAGTCGATGAGCGACACCAAGCTGACCGGGGTGCCGGCGATGTGGGCAGCCAGCTGGGCCAAGGCGTCAAAGCCGGGCTCGGCCAGGGTGTCCAGCACAGCGTAGCGATACAGGGCGCGCAGGCGCTCTGGCTCGTTGGCGGGTAAGGGCGCGATCTTGAGCATGAGTCCCCGGCGGCAGATGGGTTCTGCGCCTGCCTGGAAGAGATGGGCCTGCTTTGCCTTGAGGTTACGCTGGGGCGCCGAGGTCGTCAATTGACAAAGGCGCCGCCGGCCGCAGTGAACCCAGGTTCACTAGTACCCCAAACCCCAAGTTCGTTCCGGGTTCCGGAACGGACGTGGTTTGGGGTACGGAAAGAGACCCAGCAGTAGTAGCCAAGGCCCGTGAACAAGAACCGGGTGTAACCCGGATCGAATTAACGGCCTTGGGTACTA
>CAIXGW010000084.1 GCA_903919145.1 uncultured Myxococcales bacterium | reverse complement strand
CTACGGCGTCGATCGCGTAGCCGCTGCCTTGCTGTGACAGATCGTAGGAACCTTGCGTGCCGGCGCCGGACGACTGGATCGCCTGCAGCATCAGCGCCTCAATAGACGCCGGCCCTGCGACCATCCAGACCTCAGCCGTACAGCCAAGCAGCGAGCCCGGCGCCATCTGCTGCCCGTCGGTTGGCGACATTCCGAAATAAATCGTCCCGCCAATATCCGTCGCGCTGTTGTAGGCAACCAACTGGCTGCCCGACGGTGCTGCGATCTTCAAGTAGCCGGTGCTGTCAATGTCGCTCGCCCCGCCGCCGTCGGGGAGCACCTGGATCGCCTGTAGTTTGTCCGCCTCGGTCTTCGGCTTGTAGATCGTCAGCGGCGAATCGGCGCGGACCAACCAGCCGATGTGAATCGCCTTGTCGACGGTCTGCGCGTCGATCGGGTTGATCCAGCCGCCCGTGGCGATGCCAGCCATTTTGTTAGACTTGGCGCCCCACCACGCATCGATCAGTTTGAATAGCGCCAGGTTGGCGTGGGCGACCACAACTGGCTTTAGAGTCAGGACGTTTGACCCGTCGGTGCCGATGGCTTGGTCGACCTGCAGCGTCGTCGAGATGTTGCCGCCGATGCCCAACAGTGTGACCTTGGCCTTCCACGCCGACACCATGGACGAAATCGCCTCAGCAGCGGAAATCACATCGCCAGCGGTGTAGGCTGTGAAGGGGAACACGTCGACGGTATCGGGACCAAACTCGTTGGTATAATTTGACTTCAAGCCCTCGTATTGAAAGCCAAAGCCCCATGCCGGATTCACCTTGACGGCACTGCCCAGCCCTACGATCTTGCCGCTGACCTTGCCCGCCAACTTGCGGTCTAGGATGCGGTCCAGCGCATCGGCTCGAAATTCCCAACAGCCTACCTGCCGCGTCGCCTGCCCCGTCATCCGCCCGCGCCATACCTCAACACTGTCGCTGGCGTAGGTTGACCCGGTGCCTGTGCCGGTGGGGTCACACGCCATGGCGTAGAGCCGCACGTCTCGCCCGGTCCAGACCGTGGGCACGTCGGTAATCACCTGGCCAATCGTGCCCTTGCGGTGCGCGCAGGCAAGCGAGCCCGCTACGCCGCGAGTCGCCAGCGTGAACCCCACGCCGCTGTTGACGCTGAATTCTATGCACTCTAAGCCAACGTGGACATGGCCGCTCGCGTCAAATCCGCTGGTATCGCTGGCGGTTATGGCCAAGCCGTTATAGGACAGGTCAGCCTTGAGCCACGCGATGTTGCTGGGTCGCGCCATATAGCCCGACAGCGCAGCGCTGTCTAGCAGCCGGAAGGTCAGCGGCAGCCCCGTGCCAATCCCGGCGCTGCGGTCAATCGTGCTGCCTACCGCGGCGCTATCGTCGATAGCCAGGCTTGCCGATGCCGACGCGAAGCCCGTGGGCAACGTCATGCCGGTGGCAACCTCGGTCCATACCGTGCGGATGCCGGCCACTGTCAGCCAGTAGATCGGCTGCCAGCCGTACCGCAATGCGCCCCACAGGCCGGTTGGCTCGGCCAGGCCGGTTGACGCCGTGGGCGCGACGACCGTCAGGCGCAGACGTAGCCACGGCTCGCCTGGTGATACAACCTCGGCATCGCACGCGGAAACGAAGCCGTCGATATACCCGCTTGGCCTCGTGGCGCTGTACGCGCTGGCGTCGCCTGCGCTTTGGTGGACCCTGACCCGCCCCGTGGTTGCCCAGCCGCCCGCGGGATCGGTGCTGTCTAGGCTCCGCTGCGCCTGCCATGGGTACGCGGTCCGATCAACGATCGCCTCGATCTCCCAGGTGTCGACGGTGCCCCAGGCGTAGGAGTAACTGCGCCCGTGGCGGATGGCCCGCGCGTCAACCTGCTCATG
>CAIXGW010000083.1 GCA_903919145.1 uncultured Myxococcales bacterium | reverse complement strand
TCGGCCGCCGCAGCCGCGCCGGCCGTCGCAGCGCCAGCGCTGCCCGTTGCTGCCCCGCCTACGGCGGAGGCTGCCGGCGTCGCGGCGGCTCCGGCGCAGGCCCCGGTGGCAGCGCCAGCGGCCGCCGCCGCTGGCCCGACGCCAGCAGCGGGCAAGAAAGCCGAGGCGGCTGGCGGTCTGCCCGTCCCAGAAGAGGTGGCCGAAGCCGAAGCCGCGCTGGCCGCCGGCAAGCTGGCCGAAGCGGCGCGGCTGGCCACCCACAGCCTGCTGACCCGCAAGACCGCCCGTGCCTTTGCGGTGCTGACCATGGTGCACTGCAAGCGCGGCGACCTCGGCGGCGCCAAGACGTGGTTTGGCCAGACTACCGGCAGCGCCCGGGCTGCTGCCAAGAAGGCCTGTCAAGCAGAAGGAGTCGAGCTATAAGCGGATTTTGGCGGACCCTGGCCCTGGCGGGCGCGACAGCGGTAGCAGCGTGCTCAGCCCCCATCCACATCGGCCAGCCGGTAGAATTGCCGGCCAAGGGAGAGTGGCAGGTGGCGGTGGGCAGCGGCGTCTCTGGCTCCAGCGCCGCGCTGGACCTGGTGCAGGCCGCCAATGACAAGGCCAATTCGCTGGCCAAACAGCAGCTGCAGTGCAAGGACACCCAAAACCGCAGCGATTGCCTGCCCGCCTTGCAGATGCGCGAGATGGTCCGCGGCACCTATGCCCTTGGGCTGGCCGGCACGGTCGATGTCAACTTGGAGGCCGGCGGGCTGTACGGACTGGGCCGCGGCTTGGCTGTCGGCGGCCGCCTTTCCAGCGCCGGCCAGCGGGTTGACGGGCTGTGGCAATTCCTGGACGGCGGCGAAGGCAGCAGCTGGCGCGGCTCGCTGTTGGTGGGCTACAGCCACACCAGCGGCAAGGCGCCCTCTGTGCTGCAGGACGCCTTGGAGTTTCTGAAGATTCCCGAGGCCCCCGCCACTCTCTGCACCTGGGCGTGCAGATCGGCCAGCGGCTTGGGCGCTTTGGCTGGTGGCAGATCGGCCCGCACTACCTGCTGTCGCGCCACAAATTCAGCATGACGCCAGAGGTCCCGCTGCTGGACGAGCTCACCAAGGAAATCATCGCCGACCACATCCCCAACACCGACACCGAGGGCTGGTCGCACCACATCGGCGGCAGTGCAGCCATCTGGTTGGGGTTGAAGCCGGTCTTTGTGGGCTTGGAACTGGCAGCCGCCTGGATCAAGGCCTCGCCCACCCCGCTCGGCACCACCGAAGAGTTCTCTTTGGTGCAGATCAGCCCCAACATCACGCTGGTCGCGCGGTTCAAGGAGCCTGTCGGGGTCATCGCCCGCAGCCTGGCCCAGCAGATTCTAGCGAGCGGCCGGCGGCGCGCTGATCGGCACATCGCGCAAAGAGCGCAAGTGCTTGACCAGCTTCTCTAGCGCTTCTGGATGCCTGGCCAAGTCCGGCTGCGGCGGCATGCGGCTGGACTTGCCGACGCTGGCGCCGCCGCTGAGGATCGACGCGCGCAGGTGATCATCGCTGACCGCGTCTTGCCAGGCGGCGGTGCGCAGATTGCGCGGCTGCGGCTGCAGGCCCCGGGAGGCGGGTCCGTCGCCGATGCCAGTCTGGCCATGGCAGGTGGCACAGCGAGCCTGGTACAGCCCCTCGCCGCTGATCGTTTGGTAGTCGATGTCTCGCACGCAGCCACTCAGGGCCAACGGACCCAAGCAGACTGCCAACAAGGCCCGCCCTGGCACAAAGCGCTGCCAGAGAGCCAAACGATCAGAGGCAAGGTGCATCATGGGTGCTTTAGAGCTTCTTGGCGTTCTTGGCCAGGTAGTTGGCCACGCCCTCTGAGCTGCCCTGCATGCCCGAGTCGCCTTTCTCCCAGCCGGCCGGGCAGACTTCGCCGTTCTCTTCGACAAACTGCAGGGCGTCGACCATGCGCAGCATCTCATCGACGTTGCGGCCAAGCGGCAGGTTGTTGACCACCTGGTGCTGGACCACGCCGTTCTTGTCGATGAGGAAAGAGGCGCGCAGGGCCTTCTTGCCGTCAAACAGCACGTCGTAGGCGCGGCCAATGTCGCCACCCAGGTCAGAGACCATGGGGAACTGCACGGGGCCGATGCCGCCTTCCTTGATCTTGGTGTTGCGCCAGGCCCAGTGGCTGAACTTGCTGTCGACCGAGACGCCAACGACCTGAACGCCGCGGGCCTCAAACTCCTTGACGCGGTGGTCAAAGGCGATGATTTCGGTCGGGCAGACAAAGGTGAAGTCCAGCGGGTAGAAGAACAGCACCACGTACTTGCCCTTCAGCTGCGACAGGGTCAGGTTGCCAAAGCTGCCATCGGCGAAGACGGCTTCTGCGGTGAAATCAGGGGCCTGCTTGGTAACAAGGACGCTCATGGGTCTCCTAGGAGGCGAGGCTCTCGCCGGGTAGTCGGGCATGGGAATTCGGGCACGGTTGGTCGGGCACGGGCAACAAAGCTTGGCTGCGGGCTCTGCGACTGGCGCAAGGCAGTCCGCAAGGCCGACAAGAGATAGGGCGCCAGCCGCCGCCGCGCAAGGGGTGCCCCTAGAAGTAGCTGGGATACCTAGGACTATCCAGCGCAAACCCTGCAGACCACCGCTGCCCTGGGCCCAACTAGTGGTGCTTTGGTGCTTGCACAGAAATGCCGATCGATTTCATGCGCTTGCCCATGTCACTTCTGGGCCGGATCTGTGGATAGATCCGCCGATCTACGCGAGCTTTAGTGAGATCTTGGCGATCTAACCCCATGAAACGGATCGGAAAACGCGATCCGCCCAGCGCCCAGATTACGGTCAACTTGGCGATCGCGATGATCGAAAAAATCGACAGATGATCGCGCTGTTGCACACTGCTCCCGGCCAGTAACCAGGAGCTCTCATGCACACCGCCTCGCAAATCCAGCCCCTCTCTCCGCGTGATCGCGCGATTGGTCTTGACATCGCTAGGGAAGACCCCGGCGCTGCCCTGGAGCGGCCGGTGCAGGCGAGCCCGTTTCTGAAGTGGGTTGGCGGGAAAGGCAAGTTGATTGGCCAGTTAGAGCGCCATATCCCCCAAGGCTCGCTGCGCTACGGCGAAGTCTTTACCGGCGGCGGCGCCCTGTTCTTTCACCTGCGCAGCCAAGGTCGCGTCCAGCACGCCCTGCTGGGCGACCGCTCGCTCGACATCGTCAATGCCTTGACCGTGGTCCGCGACCAGCCGGGCGCGCTGATCAGCGAGCTGCGCGGCCACGAGCTGGCCTACCTGAGCAGCGACGCCGAGGGCCGCGCCGAGTACTTCTACTGGATGCGCAGCCGCCACCCCGCCGAAGTCGAGCAGAGCGACGTGCAGAGGGCGGCGCGGATGCTGTTCTTGAACCGCACCTGCTTTAACGGTCTGTGGCGCGAGAATGCGTCTGGGCGCTTCAATTCTCCCCACGGCCGCTATGAGAAGCCGGCTATCACCCAGGAGCCGCGGCTGCGGGCGGCCTCGCAGGCCCTGCAGGGCGTGGCGCTGGTGCAGACCGATTTTCGCGCGTGGCCGCAGCTGGCCCGCGACCATGGCCTGGATTTTGTGTACCTGGATCCGCCGTACCACCCGCTGAACGCCACCAGCTCCTTCAACGCCTACAGCGGCGGCTCGTTCTCTGCGCAATCGCAGGCGGATCTGGCCGAAGTCTGTGGCGAGCTGGACCGCATGGGCGTGCGCTGGCTGCTGTCCAACAGCGACTGCCCGTTTATCCGCGACCTCTACGGCCGCTGGCAGATCGACACCGTGTGGGCCGCCCGCGCCGTCAACTGCAAGGCCGAGTCGCGCGGCGAGGTTCGCGAAGTGGCCGTCCGCAACTGGAAATAGCGGCGCCTGCCCTTCACAGTTGGAACGCTGCGAGGTCCCGTTAGCCCCGCGAAGCCGCCGCACCCGGCGGAGCCACCCGCCTGTCAGCGCAATAACGTCCAGCCATTCCTGGCTATGGACGGTGCTGCACCGCCCCTACTCGCCCAGTACCTCTCCCTCCGCCAACAGCCAAGCCAGCGCCGCCAAAGTTGCACTGCCCTTGGCCAGCTGCGCCGGATCGACTTTGTCGACGGTGTCGGCCGCGCTGTGGTGGTAGTCAAAATAGCGATCCTGGCGCACCTGCAGAGACAGCGCGACCACGCCCTTCTCAGCCAGCGGCGACGCATCGGCCGAGCCGATCCCTGCCTGGACGACCAGGCCGCCAGGCATGCGCGCCAGCAGATGCGCCAGCTTGCCAACAGCGGCCGCCTGAACGGCCGGATTGGGGTGGGCCAGGCCAATCGCCTGCGGCTCAAAGGCCCCACCGTCAGATTCCAGCGCAGCCACATGCTTCTCTGAGGCATGGGCCGCCGCGTAGGCGCGGGCACCGGCCAGGCCGTTCTCTTCGTTGGTCCACAGCACCACGCGGATCGTCCGCCGCGGCACCAGGCCCAAGCGCTGGATGACCGCCGCCGCCTGCATCGCCATCGCACAGCCAGCGCCGTCGTCATGGGCGCCCTGGCCCACGTCCCAGGTGTCCAGGTGTCCGCCAATGACCACCACTTCCTCTGGCCGCTCGCGGCCGCGAATCTCTGCCACCACGTTGGCAGACTGCGCGTCGGGCAGGGTCGCTGCCTGCATCTTGAGCAGCACTTTGGCCGCTTTGCCGCGCGCCTGCCACCTGGCCAACAGCTCTGCAGACTCTGTGGAAATCGCCGCGGCGGGAATCCTGATGGCCGCGTCACCGTAGCGCATCCCGCCGGTGTGGGGCGCCCCCAGGCTGTGGGCGGTCACCGAGCGCACCAGCACCGCCACCGCGCCCTGCTCTGCCGCCCACTGGGCCCCGTACACCCGCGCCTGGACGGCAGCCGCATAGCCGGTGCCAGTCAGGGCACTCCACTGGGGCATTGGCTGGTTGATCACGGCGATCTTGCCGCGCAGCTGCGAGCCGCGCTGCTGGAGATCGGCGCGCCCGCTGACCACTACCACTTCTGCCGCAATGCCCTGCTCCGGCGTCGCCACCGAGCCACCCAGCCCCAACACCTCTAGCGGCAGCAAGCGCGGCTCCAGCACCTGCAGCGACTCTTCGCCGCGCCGCCACACCGGCACGCGCACCGGCTCGGCTCGCACTGCGGCCAATTGGTCGGCAAGCATCGCCCGCTGGGCCCACGCAATCGCCTGGTCCAGCTGCGGCGAGCCAGACAGCCGATGGCCAATGTCATCGCACAGCTCGACCAGCTTGAGCCACGCACCGCGGTCCTGCAGGGCCGCGGCGTAGATGCGCGCCGCTGCAGCATCCACGGGCTGGTCGGTCGGCACTGCCGCCGGCCGTGCGCCAGCGCCGCCACAGCTGAGCGCCGCCCACAGCCCCAAGATCCACGCCCGCCGCCACGCCATCGCCCTTCTCGCACGCCGCCAAGAGGGGCCCACTTAGGCTGCAAGGTCAAGGCTGGCTTGGCAAGGGTTTGGCCCTTTCGGCGATCTTACCTGGCTCTTAGGGCCCTCAAAAAACCACCTGATCTTCTACTTGGGCCCATTGCTTGCTGGGTGGGTCGCAAGCTCGCGCCTTTGCGCGCCGACTCACCGCTCCGCTCAAAACACCACTCGACCGAGTTGTTGTTTTACGAGCCCTTAGAGCCCCAGCCCGGTCCCGGCGGTTGGCTGGCGCTGCACGGCCACATGTACCGGTACCCACTGATTTTTGCGACGGATACGCCGCTGCTACACGGCCTGGATTCACGGCTCATAGAGCGCGGGTCATCACCACGGCATCGCCGCCATCGCGGTAGTAGCGCTTGCGGCGGCCGGTTGGCTCAAACTGGCAGGCGCGGTAAAGGGCCAGCGCTGCGTCGTTGTCAGCGCGGACTTCTAGCAGGGCTTGGGTGGCGCCTTCGGCGGCGCACTGCTCCAGGCAGACGGCCATCAGCAGCCGGCCGATCCCCTGACCGCGCAGGGCCGGCAGCGTGGCCACCCGGTTGATCTCGCACTGTTCATAGAGGCGCCACGCCAGCAGGCTGCCCACGACTTCGGCTGGCTGGCCCGGCCACTGCTCTTGGCACAGCCAGGCGCGGTGGTGATCGCCCGTGGCCAACTCGGCAGCCAGGCTCTGCTCATTCCAGGCATCGTCAAAGCAGGCGCGCTCGATCCGCAGCAAGGCAGGCAGATCCTGCAGCGTTGCCGGTCGGATCCAGCGCTGCATCGCTCAGGTTTTCTTGCCCGCGGCCTTCTTGGCCGGGGATCTGGTGAAGGCAGCGTTGCGCAGCTTGACCAGCAGGTCGTCCACGCCACGGCCATCGCGCACCGACACGGCCAGGGCCGGCCGCGCCAGGCCAAACTCGTGCTGCATCCGGTAGATGACGCTGCCGATCTTGGTCTTGGGCACCTCGTCGGCCTTGGTCGCTACCACGTCAAAAGGCACGTGGTTGTCGCGCAGCCACTGGGCAAAACCAATCGCGTCGTCGTCCCGGTCGCGGCGGCTGTCTTGCAGAATCAGCACCAGCTTGATGTGCTCGGACGCCAGCAAGAAGAACTGAATCATCTCGCTAAATTCGCCCAACAGCTTCTTGGACACCTCGGCATGGCCAAAGCCCGGCAGGTCGACCAGCCGCAGCACCTGCCCGCTAGACAGGGTCGCGTCAAACAGGTTGATCGACTGGGTGCGCCCGGGCGTCTTGGAGGTGCGCGCCAGCCCCTGGTGGTTGCACATCGCGTTGATCAGCGAAGACTTGCCCACGTTTGAGCGGCCAACCACCGCAATCTCTGGGTGGCCAGCCGGCACCTCGCCAATGCCCTTGACCGAGGCAATGTACTCGGCCCGCAGCACCCGCAGCGGCGGCGCTTTCTTCTTGGGCGAGATGGGCTTGACGGCGATCGGCTTCTCAGCCGTGCCGTACTTGGCCAGGTCCTCTGCCTTGGTAGCGGCCTTGGACAGCTGCGGCAGCCTGGACGATTGCGCGGGCCGCCCTTGCGGCGCCTGCTTGGCCGAGGGAGCCGCCTTCTGCGACGGCCCGGGCTGCCCACCAGTGCGCACCCCTGCGGTGGGCTTGGCCATTCGCCTTGGTTTCTGCGGAGGAGGAGCCATGACCTAACCTTCCTTGGGCGCGCCGTCGTGCCAACGGGCAAAGGCCAACACCACCGGCTTGCGCGGCGTAAAGCGCTTGACCACCCGCCGCACCTGCGCCACCACCGTGCCTTCGATCGAGGCCTCTGGCGTCTTGGCATCCAGCGAGCCCAGCCAGCGCTGCAGCATGCTCTCTGCGTCTTTTTCCAGTTCGCCTTCGCTGTGATAGACGCCGTGGTGGCGGACCCGGGCCTTGCCGGTGACCACGCCCCGCTCGCGCCACAGGTCCATTTCGACTGCGACCACGCCGTTCCAGGCCAGCTGCTCGCGGGCCTTGAGCTCGATCATGTCGGCGTCGCCGTAGGTCATGCCGTCGCCGTACCACGGCTCTACGTTGCGAACCGCCAGGTTGCGGATGCCGTCTGGCCCCACTTCGGTCAGGTGGCCGTTCTCAATCAGCGTCACGCTGGGCACGTCGAGCGCCCGCGCCATGTCGGCATGGGTCTGCAAGAAAGTGTACTCGCCGTGCACCGGAATGAAGTTGCGCGGCCGCACCAGGCTGAGCATCTTCTTGAGCTCGTCTTGGCAGGCATGGCCCGAGACGTGAATGCCGCGATCGGTGCGCGGGTAGATCACGTGGGCGCCGCGCCGGGCAAAATCGTTGAGCATCTGGTGGATGCGCCGCTCATTGCCGGGGATTTGCCGCGAAGACAGCACCACGGTATCGGTAGGCTTGATCGAGACTTCTGGATGGGCGCCGATCGCCAAGCGCGCCAAGGCCGCCCGCGGCTCGCCCTGGGATCCGGTACAGAGAATGACCAGCTCGTTGTCGTCGTACTTGCTCAAGTCTTTGACGTCGATCAGGTCCTCGGCGTCAAAGGGGATGTTGGTAAAGCTGTTGGCGCACTCGATGTAGCGCTCCAGCGACTTGCCCAGCGTGGCGCAGTACCTGCCGTTGTGGCGAGCGGCGTCGATGATCTCGTGCACGCGATAGATGTTGGAGGCAAACAGGCCGACCAGGATCCGCCCCTTACAGCGGCCAAAGACCTCGCGCAAGTGCGCGCCGACGCTGGCTTCTGAGCCAGTCCAGCCCGGCACTTCGGCGTTGGTCGAGTCCGACATCATCAGGTCGACGCCCTCGTCGCCAAAGGCCTTGAACCCTTCGTAGTCAAACAGCTCATTGTCGCGAATGCCGTCTTCAATCTTGAAGTCGCCGGTAAACAGCATGTTGCCGCCGGGCGAGCGAATCGCCAGCGACACGCAGTCGGGAATCGAGTGGGTAACTCGCAGAAAACCAATGTCAAACGGGCCGATCTGCACCCTCATCCCTGGGCGGACAATGTGCAGGTCCACTTTGTCGGTCAGGGCGTGCTCGCGCAGCTTGTGCTGGATGAGGCCAGACGTGAAGCGCGTGGCATACACAGGGCAATCCAAGACCTTGAGCGCATAGGGCAGCGCGCCAATGTGGTCCTCGTGGCCGTGGGTCAGCACAATCGCGCGGATCTTGGACTTGAACGCCCCAAGCACAGACAGCGAAGGCAGGACCAGCTCGACGCCCGTCTGATCGGGCTCGGGAAACATCACGCCGCAGTCGAGCAGCAGCCAGTCGTCGCCACAGCCGACCAACATCGCGTTCATGCCGATGCGGCCCACACCGCCCAGCGGCATCACCTGCAGGGTCTGCGGCTTGGCGGTGCGCGGCGCGTCTTCTGCTTCTGGGCGGCTGTCGCCTTGGCTCTGCCTGCGGCCCTGGCGCTGCCCTTGAGAGGGGTCCTGACCTCGACCCTGGGTCGACTGGGCTTCTGTCTTGCGTTTCTTCGTCACTAGTCTTCCTTTTGTTTGCTCGAACTGGCAGCTCAGATGGACTGAAGCACCACGGCGATGCCTTGGCCGCCGCCGATGCAAGCCGAACCGCAGGCGTACTTGGCCCCGGTGCGCTGCAGATGCAAGGCCAGGTGCAGCAGAATGCGCGCTCCTGAGGCCGCCAAGGGGTGGCCGAGCGCAATGGCGCCGCCGTGGACATTGGTCTTGTCATTGGGTAGGCCCAGGTCCTTGGCCACAGCCAGGTACTGCGGGCCAAACGCCTCGTTGACTTCAAAGAAATCGACGTCGGCCACGCTCAGCCCGGCCTGGGCCAAGGCTTTTTGCACCGCGGGCACCGGGCCAATGCCCATGACCGTTGGGTCGCAGCCCACCGAAGCCGAGGCAATGACCTTGGCCAGCACCGGCCAGCCCTCTGCCTTGGCGCGCTCTTCGGTGGTCACCAGCAGCGCCGCAGCGCCATCGACAATGCCAGACGCGTTGCCGGCGGTCACCACGCCGTCTTTCTCAAACGCCGCCTTGAGCTTGGCCAGGATCTCTAGTGTGGTGTCGGGCTTGGGGTGCTCGTCTTTGCTGATCTGCACGGGCCCCTTGCGGGTCGCGACTTCAACGGCGGCGATTTCGTCGGCAAAGATGCCGGCCGCCAGGGCTGCGGCATAGCGCTGCTGGGTCTGCAGGGCGTAGTTGTCGACGGTCTGGCGGTCAATCTCGTGGGTACGGGCCAGCTTCTCTGCGGTGTTGGCCATCATCATGCCGGTCTGGGTATCGGTCAGGCACGACCACAGCGTGTCTTCCAGCAGCGGGCCCTTGCCAAGTGGCAGGCCGCTGCGGGCGCCGCGGACCACGTGGGGAGCCTGGCTCATCGACTCGGTGCCGCCGGCCAGCACGACTTCCGCCTCGCCCAGCTCGATCAGCTGCGCGGCCTGGATCACGGCCTCAAAGCCGGAGCCGCACAGGCGGTTGAGCGTCAGCGCTGGCACCTGCACCCCGCAACCCGCGCGCAGGCCGATGTGGCGCGCCAGGTAGATGGCGTCCTGCGAAGTCTGGCAGACGTTGCCAAAGACCACCGCGTCGATCTTGGCCGGGTCGCAGCCAATGGACGCCAGGGTCGCCTTGGCCGCCGCCACGCCCAGATCGGTCGCGGTCAAATCCTTGAAGGATCCGCAAAAAGCGGTGAAGGGAGTGCGCTTTCCGGCGACCAGGACGATGGACTTGCTCGGCTTCATCAGGGACCTCCACGGGCGGCAGTGCTTGTTGCTGGGCTGGGTTGGGGCGGAGTACACAAAGAGGAGCGGGCGGCTGGATGAGGCGGTGCGCCGGCCCGAAGGCGCAATAGGATACGCTTGCTCGGGCGGGCTGCCAACTGGGCTGGCACAATGCCCCGACCTGTGACAGAGTTGCCTCACTCTTGAGGCACGCTTGCCCTGCAACCGCCACCACGACCGCTCTCGCTAGCCCCCGCGGGGGTCCTGCCCTACCGGCGATTTGCTTGGCGGACCAGGGTAGTTTGCCAAGCGCGCTCGCCTGCTGGGGTATCCCGATGCTTCTCTCTTCCCTGCTGACCCGCGCCTCCCGCACCGTCTACCAGCAGACCCTGGCGTGGCTGTTCTGCGCGACCTACATCCCACTGATGGTGGTGCTGCTGGTCGTCACCCTGGGCCGCTTCAAGTCGACGCTCGGGGCCGTGCTGATGCGCGGTTGGGGCAAGGGCTTGCTGTGGATCTCTGGGGTGCGCCTGGCGATCGACCAGGACGTGCAGCAAGAGCTGGCGCAGCGGCGCGGCCGCGTCGTGACCTTCAACCACTGCTCTACGCTGGACCTGTTTGTCGGCGCGGCGCTGGTGCCCAACGGGGCCATCATCGTGGTCAAGAAGGAGCTGCGCTATTTGCCGCTGATTGGCCAGGTGATCTTCTTGCTGGACGTGGTCTTCGTTGACCGCAAGAACCGCGAGAGCGCGGCCGCCTCGCTGCGGGCGGCAGGCGCGCGGCTGCGCCAGGGCCGGCACACCGCGATGATTTCGCCCGAAGGCACGCGCTCGCCCGCCGGCACCGTGGGCCCCTTCAAGATGGGCCCCTTTCACCTCGCCGTGGAAGCCCAGGTGCCGCTGGTGCCGCTGGTCTGGCACGGCTGCGCCGACCTCTACCCGCGCCACCGGGTTCACTGCGAGCCGGGGGTCGTGCGCGTGTCGATGCTGCCTGAAGTGCCGACCGCCGGTCGCACCTCCGCCGACGTGCACGCGCTGGCCGCTGAGGTGCGCGCGGGCTACTGCAAAGCGCTGGGGTTTGCCGATCAGGACGGGCGCGGCGCGCCACCGTCCAGCGAGCCGAGGCAGGCGTCAGACAATCCCCAGGGCAATGTCTGATCGCTGATTTTCAACAGTTTTTGCGTTTGAACGGTCTGGCAGCCGCTGCCGCTGGCGCCCCTTCGGACAATGCCCAGGGCAATGTCTGATCGCTGACTTTCAAGGGATTTTGCGTTTGGATGGTCTGGCAGCCGCCGCGGCTGGCGCCCCTTCGGGCATTGCCCAGGGCTATGTCTGATCCTTGACTCGAAAGGGTTTTTTCGTTTTGACGGTCTGGCAGCCGCCGCGGCCGGCGCCCCGTCAGACAGTGCCCAGGGCAATGTCTGATCGCCACCCTGCCCTCAGCACGGCCTGCACCCAATGGGACCACAGCCAAGACACTGTGGCCAGGGGCAGCGGCAACATCTGTGAAGCCGCGCGTCGCCAGGGGATGCACGTCAACTCACTTCAGCGCAAACTGCAGACGACCCCGCCGGCGCTTCTGCCAGCCCCCGCAGTCTGACGGGCGGGAAAGCAAAGGAGCCGCTTGCCTGCGTTTGACTGGCGCCGATCTGCCACCGTGACTGCCCCTGCCCTGTTGT
>CAIXGW010000082.1 GCA_903919145.1 uncultured Myxococcales bacterium | reverse complement strand
GCGAAGCCTTGCGCGGATCGGGCAGATCAGCTTGAACTGACGTGAAATTTGGCGGTTGACGGGGGTGATCGGCTGGCGTAGGCTGGCCGCTGACGGCTGGGGTGGTCTTGGTCGGGGGCGGCATGGCGCTGGCGGGGTGGTCTGATGGGCGGGTACCCGGTTTGCGGACCCTATGCATTCTTCCGTCGGCGTAGAGGCGCGGTTGCGTCCACTGATCGGCGACCGTGCCCGTCGCGAACTGCGCCGGTTCATGACCGACCATGTTCAGTTGGTGTAACACCACCCGCCTCACCACGCGTCATGCTTACATTGCAACAGTACAACTGCGAAGATACCCAACATGCACGAACCTGAGCCCCAGCAACGCTACACACTCGAAGAACTCGAGGCGCTGAGCGGTGTTGCGCGTCGCACCATCCGCTACTACATCCAGCTGGGGCTGGTCGAGCGGCCGATCGGCGAGACGCGCGCGGCGTACTACACCTGGCAGCACCTAAGCGACCTGCTGACTGTGCGACGCCTGACCGACCACGGCCTGTCGCTCGAGGCCGTGCGTGACCGCATGCGAGCACAAACTGCTGATCCTGCGATGGAAGTCGCGGCCCCTCAGCCGGGCAGCCTGCGCCTGCACAGCCACCTGCAGCTGGCCCCGGGGGTGTCGCTGGTGATCGACCACGACGCGGCGGGGCTCAGCGGCGAGCAGGTCCGGCACGTGGCGCGGCGGGTGCTGGCGGCGCTGCAGCCTGTTGACCCCGACCCGGCGGATTCGCTGTAGCAGCCGCGTGTTGCAACTATTTTCATCGCGCGCCTAAGAAATCTCGCGCTGCCACGCTACAAGCAAAGACCCGCGCAGCCCTCGCCGCGCCCTTTGTTGCTGGACGTAGCTATGTCTCTACGATCTCAATGGTTTGCGCGTGTGCTGGCCGATACCGAGCGGCCGCTCGTCGCCTATCTGCTGCGGCTGGGCCTGCCGCTCGACGCTGCAGGCGATGTCGCGCAAGAAGCGTATCTGGGCCTTTGGCAACAGGAACCGGGCAGCGTCGACGCCTATGTGGTGCCGTGGCTGTACTGCTTTGCGCGCCACCGCGCGATCGATCGTGCCCGTGCGCGGCGGGTCACGGTCAGCGATGACAGCGTGGTCGCGGCCCTGGCGAGCGAGGATCGACCCGATCGCACGATCGAGCATCAACAGCGCAACTCCGCTTTGCAACAAGCGATCGCGCAGCTGCCTGCGCGCCAACAAGAGCTGGTCGGCCTCAAATTCATTGACGGGCTGAGCTACCGCGACATGGCGCAGGCGACGGGCCTCAGCGAGTCGAACGTCGGTTACCTGCTGCACCAGTCGATGCGCACGCTGCGCGGTTTTCTTAGCCAGCAAGGGGAGTTGCCATGAACCCGACGCCGCCTATCCACGACGAAAACGACCCTCGGTTGACTGCGCTCGTACTTGGCGAGCTGACCGACGCAGAGCGCGACGCTTTGCTGGCGCACGACGACGGCGATGCTGCTCGATTCGCCAACCTCGAAGCGGAGTTGCGCGATCTTTCGGCGACGGCTGCGCGCGTCCAGCAGGCGCTGCGCGACGACGCGTCTGACGGGCCCGACCTGGGGGACGAGGTGCGCGCGCAGATTCTGCAAGCGATCGCAGCGCCGCGACGGCAGATTTTGTGGGGTCGAGTGCAGCGGCGGCTAGGTGGCCATACGGACCAGCGACCGAGGCAACTGCACGCGGGGCAGAGCGTTTTCAAGCGCCGCACGCGGGTTGTCGCCGCCGCGCTGTCGGCGATCTTGCTCGTCTCGTTGGGGCTGGCCGGGCTGTATGTGGTCAATGTCCGTTTCGTTGTGCAGGGCGTGCAGGATGAGCGCGAGCAGGAGGCCCTCGTGCCACTGAGTCGGACCCACCGCAGAGGTGACCTTCTGCTACGGGCAGATCGGTTGTCGCTGGACGTAGGCATCGCGACGGGCGGTCGTTTTGACCGGGCCTACAAGGTGATCATGGACGACCACCCGCACCTCGAGCTCACTGGCAAACAGACGCTGACCGTATGGAGCAACATCGCCGCTGGAAGGTTCGCTCGAGACGCGCGTCTATACCGTCTATACGCCGCGCCGAAACAAAACACCTTCCTCGCCGCCGCGACCCAGCCCATCTCGACCTTCAGCGCCGACGTCGATACCGCGAGCTACGCCACCGTGCGCGACTCGCTGCACAACTTCGCGCTGCCGCCGCCCGGAGCGGTGCGGCTCGAAGAGCTGGTCAACTACTTCCACTTTGGCGAGGCGTGGTTCGACGGCGAGCCGCTGCGGACCGCCACAGAGCTGACGACCTCGCCGTGGCTGCCGCACCGCCGGATCCTCAGCGTTCGCGTGCAGGCGCGCTCGCTCGCCCAGCAGAATCGGCCCGCGTCGAACCTCGTCTTCTTGGTTGATGTCTCGGGCTCGATGCGCGCGCCCAACCGCCTGCCGCTGGTGCAGGCCGCGCTCCGCGTGCTGGTCGACCAGCTGCAGCCGCAGGATCGCGTGGCGATCGTGACGTATGCAGGCGAGGCGGGCGTTCGCCTGCAGCCCACGGCCGGCGATCGCAAGCAAGAGATCCTCAATGTCATCAATCATTTGGATGCGGGTGGTTCGACCCATGGCAGCGCGGGGATCGCGCAAGCCTACGCACTGGCCCGCGCCAACCTGCTGCCGCAGGGCAACAATCGCGTCATCCTGGCGACCGACGGCGACCTGAACGTCGGTGTGACCGACCCCGAGGACCTCGCGCAACTGGTCGAGCGGGAAGCGAAAAGTGGCGTCTTCCTGACGGCGCTCGGCTTTGGGATCACTGTCGTCGACCGGGACGACGAGCGCTTGGAGAAGCTCGCCGACCGCGGCAACGGCGTCTACGCGCACATCGATTCGCTGGCAGAGGCCCGCCGCGTGCTGGGGACGCAGGTGCAGGGTGCGCTGTTTACCGTCGCCAAAGACTTGAAGATCCAAGTGGAATTCAACCCGCACATCGTCGCGTCGTATCGGCTGCTCGGCTACGACAATCGCCGCCTCGCCAACGCAGACTTCGCCAATGACGCCAAGGACGCGGGCGACGTCGGCGCAGGCCACACCGTGACAGCCCTGTACGAGATCGAGCCTGTGGGCGCGGAGTTGCTGCCCGCCGCGGCGACCGCGACGACGACCCTGGGCCCGGGCGAGCTGGCCCGCGTGCGCCTGCGCTACAAGGAGCCGCAGGGCCAGACCAGCCAGCTGGTCGAGCGTTCAGTTGCGGCCAAGGCCACGCCATTTGCCACGGCCTCGGCCGACCTGCGTTTTGCCTATGGTGTCGCAGCCTTCGCGATGCTGCTGCAGCGCCATCTGCCGGCCGCGGGTATGAGCTGGGAGCAGGTGCGCCCCATCATCGCCGCCGCCGTGGGCACCGACGCCGAGCGGCACGCGCTGCTCTCTCTCTTTGACGACGCGCGGCAGATTGCGGGCGCGCCTGAGGTTCACTAGTTTGCATTGACGCCACCCCGGAAAAAGCATAAGCTCCTTGCCCTTGCTCAACCTCCGTTGCTCAACCTCCGTTGCTCAGCCGAGGTGCCCGATGTCGACAACACTGCGCTGTACCTTGATCTTCGTGCTGCTGCTGTCGGCCACGGCCTGTAGTCCATCGGCTGCAAGGCCGCAGGCTACGGCCACCGATGCGACCACAGAAGTCCAAGCAGATTCAGGAGTTGACACAGCCTTGGGCAGTGATTCCGTGGGCAGTGATTCCGCGGCCGCCGACGCAACCACAGAAGTCCAAGCAGATTCAGTAGTTGACACAGCCTTGGACAGCGATTCGCCGGACAGTGATTCGCCAGACAGCGACGCGCTCCCTATCGACAGCGACGCGCCCCCCGGACTTGCCCGCCAGGCCTATGGCGTCTGGGATCGCTCTGGCTTCCAGAAGCTCGCCGACTATCCCTTCACCCGCGGCCAAGGCTACACGCAGACTTGGGCGAACGTGAATCCGTCGAAGGGAACCTACCAGTGGGCAGAACTCGACGCCCAGTTGGCGTTTGCAGAGGCCCAAAATCAATCGTTCAGCGTCCAGATTTCGCCGATTGGCGGGGCCAAGGGCAGCAGTATGCCGACGTTCCTGTTCGCGGCCGGCATCCCCCAAGTGACCGACGGCACCTACACCTACGCTTTCTACCTCGACCCCGTGTACCAGGGCCTGTTCGCCGAGATGGTGCAGGCGCTGGCCCACCACCTGCGCCAAGAGCTGTCGCCGTCCTTGCGGGCGCGGATCGCCTTCGTGCGCTGCGACACGGGCGCGACGGGAGATGAGGGGCCCTACGAGGAGCCGTCGCAAGTGCCCAAGGACTATCAGATTTCAGATGCGCAGTGGCAGCAGTTTCGCCTGTGGGCGTTCGAGGTGTATCGCCACGCGTTCCAAGACGGTCCGGGCCCGGTTATGCCGCTGCTGTTTCAGGACATCGAGCAGACGGCCTACCCTGTGGAGTGGGCGTGGGTCAACAAGACCGTGACCGGCGGCTTTGGCGCCAAGTACGGCGGGATGGTGCGCGGCCATCACCTCACCGGGTCGCAGCAGGTCGCACAAGCGTTCAAGGACGCGGCCATCGGTAGCGCCACGACCAGCATGTTCTCGCGCAATGAGATGGACCAGACGTGGAGCAAGCCCTTCTTCCAGCTTTCTGTGGGCCTGAACATGTACTGGACGGCGGTCGAACAGCTGCACGCCGGCCTCAGCGTTTGGGACGTGACCAAGTCGTGCCTCGAACAAACGACCCAGGCGAACTTGGCGCCCATCTTCGAGTTCTTCAACCAATGGGCCGCCGACACCCACCCGGCCAGCGCAGGCGGCGGATTCTGTATCTTTCACGAGGGGTTGGACTCCGCCGATGTCGCCAAGTTCCCTGTAGACAAGTTCGGCGGCGGGGCGGCCACGATCAACAACAAGCCAAGGTACACCGCGATTTGCAAGGCTTATCAGGCCCAGGGCGCGCAGATGGACGACCTGTCGGCCGCCACCAAGGGCCAGGTGGCCCAGCGCGACAGTCAGTCCGGTTTCAACGACGCGGGTTGGCAAATCGTGCCCGGCAACTACGAGCGGTTCATCGCCCAGATTGAACCTGACGCCACCAGCAAAGCGCTCTGGCGCGTCAACGGGCCCCTGACCAAGGCGTCGCACCCCTACGACCGCTTTGCCCGGCGCTTTGACCATGCTTCGGGACGCGACACGATGTATTTCAACGTGGACGACCAGTTGCTCCCGACGCCCGGCCAGAAGCTGCAGCTGGCGATCGACTACCTCGACCAGGGCAGCGGCCAGTTCGCGCTCCAGTATGACGCGGTCGGCAATCCCCAAAAGACCGCCTTGACCGTGACGAAGACCGGCTCAGGCCTATGGAAACGCCAGACCGTGGAAGTGACCGACTGGGCGTGCGGCAACAACGGGCCCAAGGGCGCCGACCTGCTGCTGGTGAATGTCGACGCCGACGACGACATCTTTCACGGCCTCGAGGTGAACAAGCTCGTTGATGTGACGGTTGACGTGGTGGGCAAGGGCAAGGTGACGGCCCGCACCAACGCGGTGACCTACGACCCAGTGGCCGGCACGTTCCGGCAGGGGCAGCGCCTCGAGCTCGCCGCGTCACCAGAGCCGGGCTGGGTATTCACGGGCTGGCAAGGGGCGCTGACGGGCAACAACCCGCGACCATTCTGGTTTCCCGGGCCGAAGAGCCAAGTTACCGCCACGTTTGCCGTCCAACCTTAATCGCTGCTGGGTGGCAGGCCCCTGGCGCGGCGGGTGGCACGGTGCTGAGAATCCGCACCTTTCCCTTGGCGAGAAGGGGACTTATCCCAGCGCCTTGAGCATTGCGTCTGCCTGATTGCCCACCAGCGCCGCGCCACCCACCAGCAAAATCGGCCGGCGCAGCAGGTTGCACTCCGCGACCGCCGCCGCCACAAAGGTCTCGACATCGGGCGGATTTTCCTTCCACCCGTGGGCCTGCGCCGTCTCGTGCCGCGCGTTCATCACAGTTGGCACACCACCCGGGGCCACCACGATCGCCCGCACTTCCTCCGTGGTCAGCGGCACTTTCGCATAGTTCCGGTCCCCAATCTCGGGATGCTGGGCCCGCAAAACGCTGCGCGCGGCACGAGCGGTCGTACAAGTCGACTTTCAATACAGCGTCGCGGTCATAGGTCAATATCCTATGTAAGTTTGTGGAGTTGACAAAGCCTAGGGCTTCGTGCTCCCTGCGCCAAAGCCGGGCCAGCGAAGTGAGCCCGAATACCGAGGGGGTGGTAGCAAGGAGAGGGTTTGGGACCGTTTCCGGGTGCGCTCCGGGCCGAGCCCTCCGCGCCTACGCGAGAAGGGGACGGGACGTCCCCGTCTTAGCTGGTTCTCCCAAGGCACCCAGCTCCCGAAAATCAGCTTCTCCCCAGAAATCAAGCACTACTGCCGCGGCGGCACCGCAACTCCAGTCGCAGGCGCGATCGACCCCGGCGCAATGGGCGCCACCCCCGTCGACGGAATCGGCGCGCCATGGATACCCCCGGGCGGATGCACATCCGGCGGCGGCGCGGGCGTCGGCACCGCATCAGGCGCCTGAATGACCTCGAAGTCCTTGTGCTGATAGGCAAAAATCCCCTCGTTCATCACCGCCGTATGCTTGTACCCGCGCTTGCGCAGGGCATCGACCACCTCGCCCGACGCGTGGTGCGGGCAGGCGCAGTACGCGATCACCCACGTGCCGTCGTTGGGCACCTTGTCGATGTTGCGCAAATCATAATACGGCATCGACATCGCGCCAGGGATGTGCAACCGCGTGAAATCAGAGGGCGCCCGCGCATCCAGGATCACGACCCGCCGCTTGTCTTTCAGGGCCTGATGCAGCGCCTCAGGCGACACAAGCCGATCATCTTTCAGCGTAAAATCAACCTGTTCGCCCTTGGGGTTGATCACGGGCGAGGCCGTCCACTCCTCGGTCGGCGGCAGCTGCGGCGGCGGTGGCACTGCAGCCGGCTGGGCGAGGCTGCACAGAAACGCAATCACGTCGCCGACTTGCTCGTCAGTCAGTTTCCCAGCCCACGCCTCCATCGCGGTCGGCGGCCGACCGTTCAGGATCGCATGGCGCAGGTACTGGTCCGTCACCTGGCTCAAGAACACGGGGTTAAACAGGTGCACCGCCGTCGCGCGCTGCGCCCAGACCTGCCCCAAAGTCCCACAACCAACTAAAAGCTAAGAAAATTGAAGAGCGCTGCACTTCGGACGATCATGGCGTTACGCAACGCCCCGACGGACTTTCCGGCGGGCCCACGAAACCGGAGTGCAGCGCCCATGGAAAATGTGAACGATGTTCTTGGCCGTGTCCAGAAGTACCTTCCCGCGCGCCTAGCCCGCTGGGGCAAGTCTGGCAATCCCTGTGCAACGACCCCAGGAGCAGTCGAGGCACCCGCCATACGCTCGCCCATTGCGTGCTGGCTTTGCTCTGTGGCGTGATGAGCAACCGCAGTGCCTTGCGCGAGGTCGAACGACTCTCGCAGCGCATGGGCCTGGGCTCGAGGGGCCGAGGGATCAGCGATGGCGCTCTGTCCCACTTGCTCGGTCTGTCCCACCCAGATGATTTTGAACCCATGTTGGTCGCCAGTGTCCGGGACGCGTACCGGCGCGGTGAACTTCGGCATCCCGATTTCAGCGAGCCCTGGGCCGCCATCGACGGCAAGTACTCGACGCTGGACCACCATTGCGGTGGCTGGGGCCAAAAGTTCTTCACGGCGGACGCCAGCGACGTCTACTGGCGCGTCGGCGTGCTGCGCGCGGTGCTGATCACGTCGCCGGGTCGCGTGGCGCTGGGCCAGTTCCCCATGGGCCCGGTGCAGACCACCGACACCGACCCCGAAAAGATCAAGCACACCGGCGAGATCACCAACCTGCCGCCTTTCATTGCCAAGCTGCGCCAGCAGTACGGCGACCTGGTTCGCAACTTCACGCTAGACGCTGGGCTGTGGTCCAAAGCGCTGTACTTGGCGATGGACGTCAGCGGTTTCGGGCTGCTGTGCGGGCTCAAGGAGAACAAGCCAGAATTGCACGCCGAAGTGGCTCGGCAGCTGCGCATCGACATGGCCAAGTTCGCGCCTCAAGCCGAAAGCGACTGGGAAAGTAGCTCACGCGGCAAGGTGCGGCGTCGGCTGTGGCGGACAACCAAGCTGGACGGCTGGCTCGGCTGGCACAATCTGCGTCAAGCCATCGTTGTTGAGCAAACGACCCGCGATAGCGACGGCAAAGAGACCGTGGAACTGCGCTATTTCGTGACGAATGCCACGACGGGGAACCTGTCGCCACTGCAGTTGCTGCGCCTGATTCGGTTGCACTGGGCGATCGCTGTGCCAGTTTTTTGGGACTGCAACTGAGACCTTCGACATGCAGTTTGGCGAAGACGACCGGCGGTGGTGCACCGAGAACATGGCGCTGCTGACGCTGGGTGTCCTGCGGATGGTCGCCTACAACACGCAGCAGCACCTGCGCAAATGCCATGTGGTCGTCCAACACCAGCGGGCGGTAGACTCGCCCAGGCCCTGGCGCGAGACGGCCGAGCTGGTCCTGGACTGCTTCAAGGGCTTGCCCAAGCCGTTTGTGGCGACCCTGGGGTCGGTTACACTCGGTAACCTGCGGCGGGCGGCGGCCTCGCCTAGTGGCTGACGGCGGGTTTGTCGCCGTCGTCGCCTCCAACTTGTTCAAACCCAGAACCATGAAAAACTAGCCCGGATCGGCAATTCCACGGGCGAGTTACGTCTTGAGTTCTGGGGGCGCCCCACCAGGCGCGGTCGTGATGGCCCAAGTCGACTTGGGCTGGGGACTTTCGATCGGGTCTGGAGCTGGAGGGCCTGGCGCTTGATGTTTTGCGTGCCCACGGCCACGATGCAGTGCACGCTGGCAAAAATTGGCGTAGGACGCCCCCCCTAGCGGGCCCTCAGCCTTCGCGCGGCGCTTGCGGGGGGCTCGGCTGTCGGAGCGGCAGGATTTGACGTAACAGCCCAGAGAGTATGCAATTGGCGGTGCCTTGGGGGCGCGGGGGTGCAGGCTTTTTGAGTGTATAGACGTCTATACCCACGTGACCCGGATCCAAAATCCCGCGCGAATTCAAAGCCCGCTCCCAATACCCCAAATTTTCACGGCATGTAATAGTCGCCGCCGCGGCGCGTCGGGTCTAGCCACCCGACGCCGCTTGGACTGGAGGGTCAAGCCCGCGACGACGACGGGAAGTACCATGCCACAGATTTCGACCGAAGTCATTACTACTGTTGCCGATCTACGTAAGTTGCCCATGTGGGCCAGCTCCTACGCCCTCGCCGTGCGCGCCTTGGACGCGGCGGGGCTCTTGAGCCAAGCCACCGAGCGCATCCGCTTCAGCCGCCAGGGCGGATTTCACCCGTTCGACGTGGCGATGTTCCTGCTTTGCCTGTTCTTAACCAAGGCCGGCGGTGCTGCGCGGTCGGGTCAGCGCGCGTTTTCCGGCTTGTGCAGTGGCTGGCGTCCGACACTTGCGGCGCTGGCTGGGCGCGAAGCCTGGGCCACTCAGGCCAGCGTTTCGCGCTGTTTGAACTCGGCCGGTCGCTGCGACTTGGTCGGCCTTGGTCGCTGGCTGCTCGGCGAGGGGTCGATGCTGGGGCCTGTGTTGCGTCATCCGGCGAGCTATTACCGCGACGCCTGTGGTCAGCCGCACCTGATCTTGGACTACGACCCGACGGTAATCGCTTTGCGCAAACGCGGCTTGCCCTACGGTCCAGACCTTCCCGAGCCCATCGCCCGGGCCACCGCCATGGCCGTACCCGGCTACAAAGGACGCAAGAGGGGCGAAGTGCAGATCGCTGCGCACGTCCTCTGTCACGCCGGCACCGGCACGTGGTGCCATCTTGAGTACGAAGCCGGCAATCCGCATCCCGCCGACGTCGCCGACCGAATTGCCCTTTCTGCTCATGAGGTAGCCAGGCTCGCCCACGTGCCCGCGGAGGCCACGGTGATTCGCGTCGACGGCGCGGGTGACGTCATTGCGGTCTACCGGGCCTGGCGCAAACGCGGCCTGATTCCGCTGATGCGGATGATGCGCTACACCCTGCTGCAATCCGACTACGCCGCAGAGCTGTTTGAGCGTGGACCTTGGCAGCCTGTGCGCGATTCCGGCAGTGGGCCGCGACGCGAAGCCCTTGATCTTGGCGAGTATCTGCTCGACACGCTGGCCGACGAGCGCGACGGCGCGGCGGAGCCGATGTACACCCGCCTGGTCGTCTCGCGGTTTGCTGCCGAGACCAAGCACGGCGCCGGCTACCTGATGGACGGCTGGCACTACGAAATGTTTGGCACTGCACTGTCTTACGATGGCTGGTCCGCCGCAGAAGTGGTCAAGTGCTACTTCGACCGCGCCACCATTGAGAATCGCTTTGCCCAGCTTGATGCCGAGACCGGTGTCTTGCGGGTCTACTGCAATGAGCTTGCAGGTCAGACCTTTGCGACGCTCATGGGGCTGTGGGCCTTCAATCTCAAGGTGGCGCTGGGGGCCAAGCTGGCTGGCGACCTGGGTTATGTACCTGAGCAATCAGAAGCTGTTACAGAGCGCAAGTCCGCCGAGCAGGTGCCGCCCTCGCCTACGTCGACCGCAGGAGCGACCGCAGTAGCGCCACCGCCGCCGCCTAGCTCGCCTGCTCAAGACCCACCTGAGGTCTCAATTGCGCAGGCGATTTCCCAGCTTCCCTGGCCGCGCATCGCTCGCAAGCATCCAGGCTGGCTCTGGAATGGCTCTCGCCTGCATTGCCCAGCCGGTCAGCCCGCGGCGTTTGCCGGCGTCATCGTTCAAGGCCGCGGCAAATACGCCCGGTTCACCGTGCCGTCTTCGCACTGCTTTGCCTGTCCGCAGCGGTCCACCTGCACAAAGTCCAGCAATCCCGGCTACGCGCGTGCCATCAACGTGCCCGGAGCCGACGCACTGCCGCTGGGCACGCGGCTCGGCAAACACCGGCAGGCGTCAGATTGGGACAAGCCCGTGATTGCCCAGCGCTTGCTCCCTCCGGATGTGGGTACGGCGGGCAAGTTCCAGCCGCTGGCGCCGCTGCTTCTACCGGCAACCTTGCGCCAACTCTGGGGTTCCTTCGCCTCCAAATGCAGTGTCCACGTCGATGCGCCGCCGTCGCCGCCCAAACCGCCCCGCCCCGCCCACATCGCCGCGAGCGAGGCGCAGCGCCAGCACCGCCGCCAAACCTGGGCCCAGCGCTTGGCGCACAACGCCAGAACCGGACCGACTCGGGTGAGCGTGCGAGTCCACGGGCCGGAGGCCGCGACGCGGCAGGCGGGTAGGCTCTTTAATCCTGAAATTGCTGATGTTGTTTGATTCGGATCGCGTGGGTATACACTCAAAAAGCCTGCAGCCTGGGCTCCGTCAGGCTTCGTTTCGTGCGCGGATGCGCCATCCCTGGGGCCGTCATGCCCCATGCCTGCGCAAAACGCCCCACGTGCGCTTGCCGCCACGTTGGAAGCTCGGCAAACTTCGGTATCGCCAGTTGCCGGGCGACCGACAAATCGGCTTCCGCTAACAACCTTGCGCCTCGTGCTCGCCGCGTCTGCAGAGTTTGCAGACCGGTTGCGCTGATGTCCTTCTGATTCCGGAGCACTCCAATGCCCACGCATTCCAGCAAGTCCGCCCCCGGCCGTCGTGGCGCTGGCCCGAGCAATTCGCACTCCCCGGATGTGGCCCGCGACCGCCTGCGCGCCAAGCTCGCCCAGAAGAAGTACGCCGCCCAGCGCGAGGCGGTCAGCCCGGACGCACCGCCAGACGACTCGCAGAAGCCCGCGCCCCAGGCCGGCCCCCAGCCCAAGTCGGCCAAGGGCGCCCCCGTCGTCGCCGCCAAGCCCGGTCCCGGGAAGCTGGCGGCGGACGATCCTCGCAAGGCCATGCTGGCCAAGTCCCTGGTCGACACCGGCCGCGCCAACGACGGCCCGGCTTCGGGCAAGCTCGGCGGCAAGCGGTCAGCCGAGGCCGACGAGCGCGCGGAAGGCATGGCGGGCGACGTCCTCAAGCGCATCGAGGCCGGCACGATCGACAACCAGAAGCAGCGCGCGATCCAAACCGGCGAGGTGCGTCCCCTGACGCACGCGGTCAGCGGCCATGGCAAGGGCACGGATCAGATCTCCCGCCTCGTGCACGGTCGCCGGGCCGACGAAGTGACCGCCGATGCCAGCAAGCCCGCGGACAGCGCCGCCCTGACCGGCAACACCCACGGCTTGGGCGACACGGCCACGCCGAAATACGACACGGTGGGCTCGGACCCGAGCAACAAATCCGGCGCATTCACTTCCAATCGCGGGATGTTGCACGTCGTATCGGAGGCGTTCGCCCAGGCCGACATGGTTTCGCGCTATGCCGAGGGCAACAAAGGCTCCAAGATCGCCGACCAGCGCATGGTCACCACGATCGGCGGCTACGGCGACGAGCTGGGCTACAACGTCGAGGTCGACCCCGCGCAGGTCAAGGGCAGCCAGACCTCCGGCGACGCGGTCACGCCCGACCAGATGAACGAACGCTACAAGGCGGTCAAGCGCACGGGCGACCAGAAGAGCGCGACCATGGTCATGGATCCCGCGTACGTGGACGGCAAGCGCGCCGGCTGGAACATGCAGACGGCCTTCGCCAACGACAGCGCGCCGTCGGACCAGTTCGCGCGCCCGGAAGACGTCGCGCAACATGAGCAAAAGCAGGCCCTCATCGCCAAGGCAGAGGAGGCGCTCAAGAAGGCTGCCGACGGCTTGAAAGCAGCGAAGAAGACCCTGGCGGCGGCGAAGTCGGCGGTGGCCATGCACCCCAAGACGCTGATTGGCAAGAACATGGGCCTTGACAAGAAGAAAGCCGACCTTGACAAGAAGAAAGCCGAGAAGGGTGCGAACGAGGACGAAGCCACGGCGGCCGTGGCCGCGGCCACGGCGGCCGTGGCCGCGGCCGAGACGGAGATCGCCGCGTTTAACGCCAAGCTGCCGGGTCTGAAGGCCGAAGAAGTGACGGCGAACAAGGGCGTGGTGGATGCCGAGGCCGAGTTGAAGAAGGCCACCGAGGGTGTCGCGGCGTCGAAGGCAGCGCCCAAGCCGGCCGCCGCGCCCGCTCACGCCCCGGTCGGACCGCCCGTCGCTGGTCCGCCGGTGGCAGGGCCCCATGCGGGTGTGCCGGCGATCTAGGGTCCGCAGAATTCATCAGCAGGATTAGAGCCTTGGTGTGCCGCGTCGCCGGAACGTGCGCCACGGCCGGGTAGCCCGTTGCCGCCCGACGGTCAATCGAGCGCCCGCGGTTGCCGGCTGCGCCGACGCCACAGCAACGCCGCCAGTGCCAGCCCGAGCACCGTCCAACCGACGGCGATCCTTCCTGACATTCCTTATAGACAATGGGTATTTACCCTGCCATTCGATCTCCGCTACGTGCTGGCCAGGAACGCCGGCCTCCGCGATGCCCGGTCCCAAGGGCTTGACGGCCAGGTGCAAGGCGCGGCGATCAGCGTGACACAGAGAATGTCCAGTGATCTCAAGCTCAACCTCCACTGGCATGTGCTACTGGCAGACGGTGTTTGGACCGAGCAGGACGGCCAGGCGACCTTTCACCCCGCCGAGCCGCTGAACACCATGCACGTGCAAGAGACGCTGCACGACGCGGTGCTGC
>CAIXGW010000081.1 GCA_903919145.1 uncultured Myxococcales bacterium | reverse complement strand
GCGCAAGCGACCTTCGCGCAGGCGGCGGATCACGTTCTCTCTGGCTGGCTGGGCCAGGTCGCCGTGCAGCGCTTCGCAGGGCACGCCGCGCTGTTGCAGGGCCTCGGTCATCTCATCGCAGCCAGCCTTGGTGCGGGCAAACACCAGCGCCGCCTCAAAAACCTCAACGTCTAGCAGCCTTGCCACCGCCTCGGCCCGCCCGTGAGGCTGCACCACTACATAGCGCTGCTCTACATTGGGCGCGCCCTTGCGCTGGCTGACCACCGCCACCAGCTCGGGATTGCGCAGGTGCTCTTTGGCCAACCCAGCAATTTCATGGGCCATGGTCGCAGAGAACAGCATGGTCTGACGGTCGCGAGGGGTCTGCTCCAGAATCGCTTCGACGTCGGGCAAGAAGCCCATGTCCAGCATCTCATCGGCTTCGTCCAGCACGCACATCCGCAGGGCTTCCAGATCGATGGTCCGGCGCTGCAAGTGGTCCATCAGCCGGCCCGGCGTGGCCACCACTACGGCCGGCTGGTTGCGCAACTGCCTAATTTGATTTCCGATCGGATCGCCACCGTAGATCGCCACAATGCCGGGATCGCGGCCCACCACCAAGCTGCGCAGCGCCGTCACCACCTGCAGGGCCAGCTCTCGGGTCGGGACCAGCACCAGAACCTGCACCCGGGCCTGGGCCAGCGAGATGCGCTGCAGCAGCGGCAAGCCATAGGCCGCCGTCTTGCCCGTGCCGGTGTCGGCCTGCCCCAGCACGTCGCGCCCCTGTAGCACCAGCGGAATCGCCCGGGCCTGAATCGGCGTCGGGTGAACAATGCCCTGAGATGCGAGAAGGTTACACACCTCCTGCGGCAGGCCAAGGTCGGCAAAGGTCAGCGGCGCGGCGATCGTCTCGGGCGCATCAGCCGGCAGGGGCAAGGTCTCAGTGGTCATGGGGTTCCTGGGGAGCCGGGGCGGAGGACCCGCCGCAAAAGGCGCAAGATTGTACGCCTTGCAGAACGTCCTGGCTACCAAAGAATGCACCCGATGCCCGGCCCGTTTGGGCACAGGCCGCCCAAGGCACCAGCGGACACAGCGGTGACGCGCGCCCCTGCTCCGCGCTTGCCGCTGGCGGCGCAAGGTGGAAAACTGCCCGCCTGTTCGCCGCAATCCGGCGCCCTTCATGGACTCCTCGTGCCAGTCATCTCCGACCAGCCGCTGCACCTGACCGACTTCAACATCCGCACCCTGGGCCCGGCGCGCTACGTGTCGCCGCTACAGCTGGCCCAGTCGGACTCCGTGGGACAGGCTGAATTTACAAGGGATCATGACCGATTGCTGTTTCACGAAGACTGGGAGCTTGTGCGCGGTTTTCTGGCGCGCGGCGAGCAACCGCCGACCCTGGAGCTGGCGGGCCCGCGAGAGCGCCTGTACTTCCGCCCAGCCGATGTCCGCGCGGCGATTGTCACCGCTGGCGGCCTGTGCCCGGGGATCAACGACGTGGTGCGCTCGCTGGTGATGACGCTGACCCACCACTACGGCGTCCACGAGATCCTGGGGATTCGCTATGGTCTGCGCGGCTTTGTCAGCGAAGATAGCCCGCCGCGGCGGATGACCCCGGAGGTGGTCAAGAGCATTCATCGCGAGGGCGGGTCGCTGCTGGGGTCATCGCGCGGCACCCCGCCGGTGGCCGAGATCGTCCGGTCGATTCAGCGGCAGGCGATCAACGTGCTGTTCATGGTCGGTGGCGATGGCACCCAGCGCGCCGCTCGGGCAGTGGCCACGGCCCTTAGAGAGGCCGGCAGCGACATAGCCGTCATCGGTATTCCAAAAACCATTGATAATGACATCCTTTTTGTCGACCAGACCTTTGGGTTTTCTACGGCCGTGAGCCTGGCGCGGTCGGCGATCGACGCTGCGCACGCCGAGGCCCACGGTGCCTTCAATGGCGTGGGTCTGGTCCGGCTGATGGGTCGCGACGCGGGCTTCATTGCCGCGCAGGCGGCCCTGGCTTCGGGCGAAGCCAACTTTGTGCTGGTGCCAGAAGTCGGGTTTGACCTGGAGGGACCCAATGGCGTGCTGGCCCACTTGCACCGGCGGTTGATGTCACGCAAGCACGCGCTGATAGTCGTGGCAGAAGGCGCTGGCCAGCAGTACCTGGCCGAAGAACAAGCGGGCAGTGGCACGGATCCATCGGGCAACGCCAAGCTGGGCGACATTGGCCGGCTGCTGCGGAGCCGGATTGAGAAGTACTTTCTGGACCGCGACCTGCTGGTGGCCGTGCGCTACATCGACCCGGGCTACACCATCCGCAGTGCGCCAGCCGATGCCTCGGACTCGGTCTACTGCCAGGAGATGGGCCAAAACGCCGTCCACGCCGCCATGGCCGGCAAGACCGGGATGCTGGTGGGGCGCGTCCGCGGTCGCCAGGTGCACGTGCCCATTGAGGTGGTGACCAGCGGCCGCAAGAGCCTGGATCCAGGCCACCCACTGTGGCGCGCCGTGCTGCAGTCGACCGGCCAGCCCGAGCGGATGACCAACAGCGAATGACCACTGGCGAGCAGCCAAGAGCGAATGACCCCTAGGACCACCCGGATGTAGCGGCAGCCCTCTGGCGGCGACGGACAATTGCGGATGACGTTGGCGATCCAATAGCGTACACTGTCGCGCCCTTGTTGGAGGTCCCGCGTGTCTACCTTGCAGCTCCGCCGTCCGTTCTTGAGCCTGTGCCTGATGGCCCTGGCGGCCGTCAGCGGCTGCGAATCGGCAGAACAGGCCACCTATGAGACCATGGAAGACGATCTCAAGGCCGGCGGCAACCCCAAGTGGATCTACAACGGCCCGCTGCCAGCCCTGCAGAACGTGGCGATCACCGTGTCGCTCAAGGGCCACACTGCCCGCGTCTCAGGCGATCTGCCGGCCGCTTTCTCCGGAAAATTACCCTGGTACGTCAAGACCGAAGCCGTGGCCGGCAAGACCCGCGCCACCATCGTGTACCCGGTGGCCACCGGCGCCACCGCATCGTCCAACGGCCCAGGCGCGTACCAGACGATCTTTGGCATCGCCTACGTGCCCACCACCGACAAGGCCGCCTGGGGTGGCTTCCCATTCCTCAAGTACCACGCGACGCGCGGCCTGGCTCTGCACGGACCGATCACCGCTAAAGACGGCGAGTGGAAGCTGCTGCGCGGGCCGGTGTCGCACGGCTGCAACCGCATGCAGGGCGAGCACGTGGTTGAGCTGGCCCACATCCTGGGCATGAAGATGAACGTGCCGCACAAGTCTTCAGAAAAGTTTACGATTGGCGTCAAGGTCAACGTCATTGCCGACTATGATCTGTGGGCCGGCAAGTATGTGGATGTCGACTATCCCGCTCTTTCGACCGTCAAGCGCCCTCCGGCGGACAAGTCCGTGGTCTTCCCGACCTGGAAGTCGCAGGATCTGCCGCGGGTCGTGTGCGCCTGGAACCCAACGCTGTGGTCCACAGACCCGGCCATCAACGCGACCCACTGCAAGTATGCGGGTGTCAACCTGTTTGATGCCATCGCCGGTCCGTAGCCAAGCCCCGCTCCACTCCTGTTCTATCGCTGTATAACCCGCGAGTGCATTTTGCTTGCGCCGCTCGAACTGAACCTGTACGCTTTCTCTACCATCTCGATGGAGATGATGTAGGAGCTAGCAGTGACCGTCGAGCCCACTTTCACCTCTCAGGTCGCTGGGACGGCTGCAGTTGGCGGCGCCCTGATCGGCCTTGCCTCTGCGCTGCTGCTGTCGGCCAATGGCCGCATTGCCGGGATCAGCGGAATTGCCGGCAGACTGCTGGACGGCTCCACCAAAGACCGCGGCTGGCGCTTGGCCTTCGTCGGCGGCCTGCTGGCCGGCTCCGTGGCCCTGCTGGCGGTGGCACCTCAGGTTTTTGGCCGCAGCGGTTGGGCCTCCTTAGGCCAGCTGACCGTGGCTGGGCTGCTGGTGGGCTACGGCACCCAGCTCGGCAACGGCTGCACCAGCGGCCATGGCGTCTGCGGCCTGGCCCGGCGCTCTCCGCGCTCGCTGGCGGCCACGCTGACGTTCATGGGCGTAGCCGGCGCAGTGGTGTTTGGGCTGCGCCACCTGCAGGCGGGGTAATCATGGGCAAGCTTCTGATTTCATTTGCTTCCGGGATCATCTTTGCCGGGGGTCTGGGTCTGGCCGGGATGGTCCAGCCAGAGAAGGTCCTGGGCTTTCTTGACGTCGCCGGCACCTGGGACCCGACGCTTGCGGTCGTCATGGGTGCTGCGCTCGCGGTGGACCTGGTGGTTTTTCCGCTGCTGCTGCGGCGCAAGCAGCCGCTGCTGGACAGCCGGTGGCACCTCCCCATCCAGACGAACATCGATCGGCGCCTGATCGGCGGTGCGGTGTTGTTTGGCGCTGGCTGGGGCCTGTCAGGTGTCTGCCCAGGGCCAGCGCTGATGGCCATGGCGACCCTGGATGCCGAGCCGCTGGTCTTTGGCGCGGCGATGTTGGGCGGCATGGGGCTTTTTCACGCCGTCGCCGCCCTGACCCAGCCCAGCAAGGCCGCCCCAGTGGCGCCGCGGGGCCTAGGTGCTGGCGAGCCGGCGTTGACCACCGGCATCGACGGCTGAGCTCGACCGCTCACCGGCTCCGTCCGGACATTGCCCGGACATTGCCCAGGGGAATGTCCGATGGCCGCTGCCGAAACTGCCAGCCGCAGATTCCCCAGGCGCCATGCGGATCAGACATTGCCTAGGGGAGTGTCCGAAGGCCGCTGCCCCAGCCCTAGGCGGCGAATGCCCCACGCGCCACACGGATCAGACATTGCCTAGGGGAGTGTCCGAAGGCCGCTGCCGACACTGCCAGCCGCAGATTCCCCAGGCGCCATGCGGATCAGACATTGCCCAGGGGAATGTCCGAAGGCCGCTGTCGAAACTGCCAGCCGCAGATTCCCCAGGCGCCATGCGGATCAGACATTGCCTAGGGGAGTGTCCGACGGGCCTGCCGCAGCAGCTTGAGGGGCACCGCACTGTATTCGGCATAGTCGTCGTCTTCTTGGGCGCTGTGCCACCCCTTCAAGGTATCCCACGGCCAGCGGTCGAAATAGCCGGCGGCCAGCACATGGGCGGCCATCGCGCCCGCTTCCACACCGCTGTCCAGGGCGTTGCGGCCCGGTTCGCACAGCGCCGGCTCATCGGGCTCGCTGTAGCCGACAGGATTCCAACAACTGGCGACGACTTTATCAATGATCTTGCTCAGCTTCTTGAGCTTGGCCCGCAGCGCGGCTGGCACCACTGGCTGCTGCCATTGGGTGGCGGCGTCACGCGGTCGCGGCGGCAGCGGGCGCAGCAGCGGCTTGCCTTCGGCCAGGGTCAGCGGCGCGGCAGGCAGAGTCCGCCCAGCCAAGGGCGGCGGAAACAACACGCAGCGCGTCGAGCACTTGTACGCCTCGGCCATCCGCTCAAAGTGGTCACTCTGCTCTACAGTCAGCTTGCCTGGCACCATCGCGTCGTGAAGCACCCAGGCCACCTCGGCAAAATGGCTGGACCCCAGGGGCTGCTGGTCGCCAAGGCGGTGCCAGGGTTGGACGGCCCAGTCGCGGCGCGCCAGGTCGGCACTGCGCAGGTCTTCGAGGCGCGCGACGGCGGCGGACTCTTGCCACTGACCTGGCGTCTCTTTGCCGTGGACGTTGAACCAGGCGACCCAAGCGTCGTTGCAGGCCTTGGAGTCCCCAGCGTAGCGGTCGCTGGTCTGGCACACCCGCCAGCCGGTCCAGATCGACAGCTCGTTGCGGAAGAACTCGTCGTCATAGGCGGCGGCATCGGCGCTGATCTGCGCGGCCCGGTGGATCGACAAGCGGGCCAACCCCTCGTAGGCCATTACCTTGAGGTCCGCGAGCGCGTGCAGCTCGCCGGCCAGGACATCGCGTACATCGGCGCCTTTGCTGGGTTTCATCAGCTTGGGGTCCAGGCTGTTCACAGGCCGTTCGCTCGCATCGTAGACCGCTACGGCCAGCACGCGCGCCGCCATGGCGCCATCCTTGCCCACAGCCTGCAGCACCTTCTTGGAGCGCTCTTGGCACCAGTCGGGCGCTATGTGCGGGTCCCGCTCGTTCTCTGTGTCACGGTAGCACTCTTCAAAGACCTCGCGGGTCAGCTGCGCCAGCTTGCCGATGCGCGCGCTCTCCTCGGCTGTCGCGCTTGGTGCATCGTTCACAAGGAGGCCGGCTACCGGGGCCGGCGGCTTGTCAGCCGCCAAGGATGGAGGGACGCCCGCCAGCGCAGTCAGGGCAAACCACTGGATGAAGCCAAGGAAACTGGGAAAGCGCTGTCGGGTCATGGGCGTCCTTGAGGCCTAGGTAGAACCAGGTCAGTGAGGGTCAAGAGCACGGCCGGGTCAGGGGCTCACGTCGGCAAAGCCAGCGGCCACCGGCGTGCGGATGCCGTCTGCGCACAAAGGGCCGCTTGGCAAGGCTGGCGTGTCAGAGCGCACATAGTCGAGCTGCCACTGCCAACGACCTGTACTTGCAGTTGTATTGACGATCCGCTCTGGGGGAGGCGAGCCGTCGCCCGCCACCCGCGTGTCCTTGGCCAGCCTGCGCGACAGGTACGGCCCGTGCAGCGGGTCTGTGTCGCGGTACGGTTGCCAACTGCGTCCGTACAGCAGCGCCGCCACGACCTTGCCCGCGGGCGAGCGCAAACACCACTGCAGGCGCCGGAAGACGTCGCCGGTGGGCAGCTGGTGGCCGACCATTTTTGAGCCGACTTCGACCCGCCAGCCCAGGTTCTGCGGCTGCCGAACTAGTCGCACCGCCACGGTTAGCGCGGCCTGCAGCGCCTCGACCGTAGTGGCGGCAAACGCATGGTTGGCCAGCAGCTTGCCGCGCGCGTCCTTGAAATTGGGCATGTGGCACGCCTGACACTGCAGCCCCTTGGCCGCTGCCGCGCTGGCCTGCCATTCGCGCAGCGTCGCCTGTTGCAGTTGGGCCGTCTCAAACAGCGCACGGTCTTTCTGTTCGGGAAAGCCCAAGAAGCCAAACTGGTGGCAGCCCGCGCAGTAGCCGGCCTGGCGGAGATCGCGTGTCCGCATGACCGGATGGGGCAGCGTGCCATCCTGGGTCGGTTGAGGTGCACCGTAGATGTCGTCGCCGCGGACGTGGCAAGTGGCGCAGTCAATGCCGTCACTGGCAGCGCGCCCCTGGGGCTCCACGGCCGAGCCGGCCAAGGGGGTGTGGCAGTGCCGGCACGCCGCCTCGGGTTCGCGGCGATAGGCGCGCTGGAAAAGCGGATCGGTCCACGCATTGGCGTGCTAAGAGCCGCACCATTGCTCAGCAATTTCCCGATGACAGTGCCCGCATGCCGCCGCGCTCATCGCCTCAGTCAAAGCGGCTTCGCCGAGCGCTGTGGGGACTTCTGGCCCACCAAACCACCGCCGCGCCGCGCTGGGATCGCCATCCGCCGCCAGCGCAGCCGAGCTCAGCCACAGTGCTGCCAGCGGAGCCAGGGTGGCCAAGCGGGGCGACGAGCGAAACGCCGCAAAAAGGCGCCGATCCTTGCAGGTCGCGCCAAGGATGGCGAGCCAGTTCAAGGATCCAAGCGCCATTGGGCCTCCACGGGGGCAGAGCCAGAGGCTATGCGCCGCAGGCGGGGCCGTCAACCAGCGGGCGGCCGACACTCCCCTAGGCAATGTCTGACCGTTGATCACGCTAGGGATTTGCCATCGACCCTTGGCGCCCCTTGACGGCCCTGGCGTTCTATTGGCACCGTAGCCACCCGGCCCGTTCCAGCCACAGCCGCAGCGAGGTACCGATGTTTACTACTGCAACTTTTGACTTTTTGCGGGATCTGCGCGCCAACAACCGCAAGGACTGGTTTGAGGAGCACCGCGCCCGCTATGAGCGCCACGCCAAAGCGCCGCTGCTGCAGTTTGTTCAAGAGGTGGGGCCCCATCTGGCCCAGGTGTCGCGCCACTATACCGCCAGCGAGGCTTCGGTGTTTCGGCTGCACCGCGACGTCCGCTTCTCGCACGACAAATCGCCCTACAAGACCCACCTGGCCGCGCAGTTCCGCCACGCGATGGTCGGCGGGCCGCTGCGCGAGTCGGTGCACGCCCCGGGCTTCTACTTCAACCTGGCGCCAGAGGGATTTGTCGAGATGGAAGGGGTTTTTGGCGGTTTTGGCATGTGGCAGCCGCCGGCCGACGTGCTGCTGGCCGTGCGCACCCGCATCGCCGCAGCGCCGGCCGAGTGGCAAGCCGCAGTGCAAGGGCTGGAGCTTGGCGGCTCGACCCTCAAGAAGCCACCGCAGGGATTTGCCGCCGACCATCCGCTGATTGTCGATCTGAAGCGCAAGGATTTCATGGTGATTGCCCACTTCACCGAGGCGCAGGCGTTGCAGCCGGATTTTGTGGAGTTGTTTGCCCAGGCGATGCAGCGCGGCGCCGGGTTGCAGCGCTTTCTGTGCACCGCGGTTGGGTTGCCGTTCTAAGGCGGGCGTGGCGCCGACAGTTCCACCGCCGAGCTTGGCAACGGACAATTCTCGGACAATCCCGTAGGCAATGTCTGATCCTCATGGCCGCTAGGGAATTGGCGGCCGGGTCGCCCGGCGCAGGTTCCGTCTCTGCGCCAGCCAAGCCACCACCCAGCCGCCACCGCCCACCCAGCGCGCCCTGCTCTGCCGCCGCCTCTACTCTGCGGTCGCCTTGACGTCGATCTTGAGCACGACACCGTCGCGGATCAGGTCGTCGGCCTTGCCGGCGTAGACCAAGCCAAAGTCCTTGCGGTTGATGCTGAACTCGGTCTTGCCGCTGATTTCCTTGCCCTTGATCGCCAGTGTGGCGGGAAAGGTGACGACCTTGGTCACGCCGCGCAGGGTCAGGTTGCCCTTGACGGTGTGGGTCCCGCCGCTGCCGCCGGCCTTGATCTCGGTCGAGGTAAAGCTGGCCGTGGGAAACTTGGCGACGTCAAAGAAGTCCGCGCTCTTGAGGTGCTCTTCCAGCTTGGGCGTCCAGTCATTGCGGCTGGCCTCGTCGGCCACCACAGAGGCCGTCTGCACGGTGAATTCGAGCTTGCCACCCTCTGCCTTGCCGCCGGCCAGGGCCACGCTGCCCGTCCACTTCTTGAAATCGCCGGTGTGGCTGCCGGTGACCTTGCTGCCGACAAAGCCAATCGCCCCGGTCAGAGCTGCGGGCTTGGCAGCTGGGGCGGCGGCCAGGGCCAGGCCGGAAGTCAAAGAGATTGCGACGGCAGAGACAAGAGACGCGAGCGTGAACACCGAGGAAACTTTTCGCATAAATCACTCCTGAGGATGTGCAACCGCATCAGCGCGGCCACAAAGGATAGGGCTGCACCATTTAGAAACAATAGAGCAGACCGCCACAGATCTGTTGCCTCCAGGGAAACAATGACCAGAAGGCCGGTCGCCAGGCCCCTAGTACAGCCCGCTGATGGATGCGGAAATTCCCTTGATCTTCAACGCGATGGACGCTGAGTCTTTGACGCCGTCGCCGTTGGTGTCCATGTCTGACTCCACCAGCACTTCCAGCAGGCCCTTGATGGTGGCCTTGTCTAGCCCGGCCGGCAGACCCTCATCTGGCAGCGCGTCAATCGCCGCCATCAGCGACGCCTTGGGCACCGCACCCGCCAGAATGCCGTCAAACGCGGTGACCTGGTCGCCCTGCAGCTGTACCGTGGCCTCAATCCGGGCGCCGTAGATGGTCACCACCAGCGGCAATCCTTGAATCGGCAGGGTGAACGGGAAGTTGCTGTTGGGGCCGCCGGCCTTGAGCAGCGTGCCGGCCAGCTGCCCCGGCATCTGCACCAGCGCAAGGCACTTCTGCGGGTCCAGCATCTTGGGGTCGACTTGCCACAGGCAGCTGGCTTTCTGCGGGTCGCAGCTGGCGTTCTTGGGGTCCAGCTTGCCGGTGTACAGCGCCAGGTTGACGGGGCCTTGCTTAAAGTCTTTGAGTTCAAACAAGAAGTTGAGGCTGCCATTATCCACAGCTTGCAGCAGCGGCTTGTTGGCAATGCTGGCGACCGAGCCCAAGCTGTTGTCGATACCGCCAGAGCAGCTGTCCGCCGGCGCGCAGGTCTTGGGGTTGGCGTCCAGGTCAAGGCCCTGCCCAGGCTTGCCGCCGTCGCCAATCTGGATGTAGGTCAACTTCTGGACCTGCTTGGCAAAAGTCGGGGTGCATGCGCACTGCCCTACGCCTTTGCAGACGCCGGCGCCGCACACGTCGTTGTTGGTGCACGGATTGCCGTCATCGCACTGCGAGCTGCCGGCCGGCGCAAACACGCAGCCTTTCTTGGGGTCGCACTGGTCAGCGGTGCAGGGGTTCTTGTCATCGCAGGTCTTGGCGGTGCCGGCGCAGCTGCCCTTCTTGCACGTGTCGGAGCTGGTGCAGGCGCTGCCGTCGTCGCAGACCGCCGTGTTGTCGCTGTGGCCGCACTTGGTGGTCTTGGGGTCGCAGTCATCGGTGGTGCAGGGGTTCTGATCGTCGCAGATCGACGTCTGACCCAAGCAGCAGGGGCTCTGCAGGGCCAGGTGGTAGCACCCTGCCCCCTTGTCGCAGATGTCCAAGGTACAGGCATTGCCGTCATCGCAGTTGGGCGCGGCGCCGCTTTTGCAGCTGCCGCTCTTGCAGGTGTCTTCTACTGTGCACGCATCGCCATCGACGCAAAGGGCGCTGTTGTCGGTGTGGGTGCAGCCTTTGGCCAGGTCGCAGGCGTCGTCGGTGCACGGATTGCCGTCGTTGCAGTTCAGCGGCGAGTTGCCAATGCATTTGCCCTGGGCGCACAGGTCTTTCTGCGAGCAGGCGCTGCCGTCGTCGCAGGCCAGGCCGTCTTTGAACGGATAGCCGCAGCCCTTCTTGGGGTCGCAGACATCGGCCGTGCACGGGTTCTGGTCATCGCACTTCAAGACCTCTGAATTGCACTTCTTTCCGGCGCACTTGCCATTCCAGGTGCACAGGTCGCCGTCATCGCAAGCGGCGCCATCGGCTGCGACCGACCAGGTAGTGGTGGCCTGATCGGGCAGGCACTGGGCGCAGGCATCGCCAGGTTTGGCGTCGCCCTTCTGCCGGCACAGGCCGCCAATCAAGCATGCGCCTGGCTTGAACTTCCAGGCGCACAGCGGCTTGCCCCAGGCAATGGTGCAGCTGTCTTCGGTGCAGTCCAAGCCATCGCTGCAGGCCTTCTTCTCATCGGCCGTGCACTCTGTCGGGCCAGTGTCCACTGGCGGCACATCCACCGGATCGCTGTCCGCAGTGGTTGCATCGCTGCCGCCGGTGTCCACAGAAGCGCCATCCGGGAAAGCCATGCCGTCCGTGACCCCGCCCCCGGAGTCCTCCGCCACGGCAGCATCCTGAGCTGCATCAGCTGCGGAGGTATCGCTGCCCGAAGCATCCGTGCTGCCGGCCCCTACCGTCGCAGGCTCGTCTTCCGCACATCCGCCAAGCGCCACGACGCCTGCCACCACTAGAGCGGTCCATCCCTTTGTCCATCGCGAGTTGATCATCACTTGAGCTTTCCTCCGACGATGGTGTTGCCGTTCTTGCGGGTCGTCGTTTCCACCGCGATGCCAATGCCGGTGCCGGGAGGCAGGCCGGGCAAGGACTTGCTTAGGTCAATGGAAGGAATCGGGAAGGTGCCAAGCGCAGTGCCGCCGAGCTGTGCCACCAGGTTATCGAGCAGCGCATCCGACACCAGCTTCTCAAGCACCCCCTCGCTGCTCACCATATTGTCTTGCTGCACGTCGACCTGCAGGGCCTTGGACTTGATCGTATCGAGCGAAATGCCGATCTCACTGCCGACGGCCTTGACCGTCACCCCGGCCAAGAAGGACGCGTACAGCACGACATCCATCTGCTGGCCGAACAGCTTGAGCTTGGCATCGATCCTAAAGTCGCCGATGTGAGCGGTTAGCTCGCCAGTCGCACAGTCGCTCATGGTCGGCGCCAGCATGCCAGAGACCTTCAGCGTCAGGTCCGAAACGCCGTACTGCGCCAGGTCGACATTGCCCAGCATCGACGCCGGCACCGGGAACTCAAACAGGCCTCCCTGCCAAGTCCCCCACAGAATCTGGTTGAAGGTATCGTCCGTTATGACCAACTCTAGCGGCTTAGCCTTGAGGATCTCCAGTTGCTGCGCGGATTTGCCACAGCCAATGCGACCCGGGATGCCCAGATTGTCATAGGGCGTCGCCTTGACGGTGGTGATGCGGGCGCGCTCCAAGAAGGCCAAGCCGTCGGTGCCTGAGCCCACGCTGGAGAAATCGGACTGTAAATTCAAGGTGATCTTCTTGCCCGAGCCGTCGAGCTTGGCGATGTCAAAGCTGGCGTTGAGAGCCAGCGCCCCCAGCGCGCCCGAAAGCTGCGGCTCAAGGTTGGCCACCACCTGCTCGGCGAACGCCTTTTCTAGCTGCGGCTTGAACGAGTTGAGGACGGCGTCTACCACAAAGCCAATCAGGAAGTTCAGCACCGTATTGCTCAAGGTCGCATCGACATTGTTGAGCGTCACCTTGGTGTTGACCATCTTGGTCTGCAGCTTGTGGTCCGGGGCCACGCTCAGGTTGACGTCGGTGGCGATGTCGATGCTGCTCATGGTCAGCTTGCCATCGACGTTGAGGTTGAAGCAGAACAGCACGCAGACCTTGGCCGTACCAGACAAGTCTCCGCTGACGTTGTTGATTTTGGCCGTCATCGCCAAGCCGCCGGGCCGGGCCTTCAGAGTGACTTTGGCCGGCTCGTACTTGAGGTTGGTCAAGTTGACCGTTGAGCCGTTGGCCGAATACACCGGGTTCTTGATGAGGTCGGCTAGCTTGAGGTTCTGAATCGCCAGTTCGAACAGCGTGGCGAGGTCGTTGGGCGGCGGCGGCACCTTGTGGTTGCCATCGTCAATGACCGACTGCGCCAACCAGAAGGCCAGGCCCGGGTCGACCATGCCAGTGCCGGCCTTGGCGATGTCCGGCTTGTAGTAGACGCTGGACCACAAGAAGGCCTGCACCCGGCGCTTCTTGCTGCCAAAGCTGTCGGCCGCGTCAAAGACCAGGGTGTTGCCGCCGACCTGCGAGGTGTAGGGCACGGCGAAAGAGCCGTCTTTGGCCACCGACACCGGCTTGTCATTCAAGACGAAAGAGGTAATCGGCCCCGCGCCTGACTTGACCTTGCCCTTGACGGTAATGCCGGCCCCCGCCTGCTGAATCGTGGCGGCCCGCGGCGGGTACTCGACTTCGATGACCGGGCGGCAGGCGTTAGAGACAATCAGCGTGCTCTTGCAGCCGGACTTCTTGTCGCAGGCGTCGGCGGTGCAGGCATTGCCGTCGTCGCAGTTGACCTTGCTGCCCACGCAGGCGGCCGAGCTGCAGGTGTCCTTCTCGGTGCAGGCGTCGTCGTCATTGCAGGGCGTGGTGTTGTTGGCCAGGGTGCAGCCTTTCTTGGGGTCGCAGCCGTCATCGGTGCAGAGGTTGCCGTCGTCGCAGGCCAGCGGCTTGTTGCCGGGCTGGCAGGCGCTGCCGCCGCAGGTGTCTTCCAGGGTGCACTTGTTGTCGTCGTCGCAGGGCAACGTGTTGGCCGTGTGGGCCACGCCGGTTTGGGGGTTGCAGCTGTCGTCGGTGCAGGTGTTGGCGTCATCCAGCGGCACGGCCTGGCCCAAGCACGCGCCATTGCTGCAGGTATCAGCTTGGGTGCACTTGTTGACGTCGTCGCAGGGCTTGGTGTTGAACGGAAAGACGCAGCCCTTTTTGGCGTCGCAGCCCTCGTCGGTGCAGGGGTTGTCGTCCGTGCAGAGGTCGGCCACCGACTTGTGGCCACAGCCCTTCTTGGGGTCGCAGCTGTCGATGGTGCAGACCGTGCCGTCATCGCACGAAACGGCGGCCCCAGAGGCGCAGCTGCCGCCCTTGCACAGGTCGCCCTGGGTGCAAGCGTCGCCGTCGTCGCAAGGGGTCGCGTTGTTGGCCAGCGTGCAGCCTTGCTTGGGGTCGCAGGCATCGGTGGTGCAAAGGTTGCCGTCGTCGCAAGTCAGGGTCTGGCTTCCGGGCAAGCACGCGCTGCCCTTGCACAAATCCCCCTGGGTGCAGACGCTGCCGTCATCGCAAGGGTCGCTGTTGGCAGTGGCGGTGCAGCCACCGGCGAGGTCGCACTTGTCATCGGTGCAGGGGTTGGCGTCATCGCAGACCTTGCCGGCGCCACTGCACTTGCCGCCGCTACAGCTGTCGGCCACCGAGCACGGATCGCCGTCATCGCAGCTGCCCTGGCCGTCGACACCGCCGTCCCACGGGCTCCAGTTGGTAGTGTCCAGCGCGGCCACACAGCGCAGGCAAGGATTGACCGGGTGCTTGGCCAGGTTGGCCAGACAGTCGCTGCCAATCAGGCAGTGGTCGGGCTTGCAGGCCGGCCCGGTGTCGGGCGGGGGCAGGTCTGCGGCGGGCACATCTTGGGCCACTTCCGCAGCTCCGTCGGCCTGGACATCGGCAACGGCGTCGGCCGGCGCGTCTGCCACGGCGGCGTCGCCACTGGCGCCGTCTGACCCAGCCAATTCGCTGTCGGAAACCGCCGTTCCATCGGCCGCAGCGGCTGCGCCGGCGACGGTCTCATCTTCGCCGCAGCCTGCCGTCAAGGACAGCAAAGCGGCCAAGACGGCGACCCAAGCCAGCCGCCGCGGGCGCACGGGCAACGGCAAATCGTCCCTCTGGCTGGCCAAATGGCGTCGAGGCCCTAAAAGTGCTGGCATAGACATGGGCTACTCGCTGGTGTGGAGGAGAAGGCGGGGGTGGCCGTGCCTGCCGAGCCGCGGATGCGGACCACAGGGCATACCACCTTGAGTGTGCCGACCCTTTGCAAGCGCCGCAACTATTCCGTGCAATCGGCCGTCGCGCTTACAGGTTCTCTGCACACCCCTCTCTGGGGCGGTCAGCGCAGCAGCGTGCCGAGCTCGACCAGCAGCGCGATCCACGCCAGCTTGGTGTTGGGGTTGAGCTGCAGGCGCCCCTCTAACCGCTGGCAGAGCTCTATGCCCTTGGCGAGCTTCTCTGGGTCTACGCGGTCGGCCATGGCCTGCACTGCCACTGCGTGGCGCGCGTGCGGCAGCCGCTGCACATCCTGACCGCACTGCACCATCAGCACATCGCGCAGCACGGCCCGCAGCGCGTCCAGGGCCAGCACCAGGTCTTCGCGGGCCAGATCGCGCCGGACCTTCTCCTCGCCGCTGGCGCTGGCAAACTGGGCGAGCAACTGATCGGTAAAGGGCGCCGCAGTCGCCGGTGCATCCTGGCCCAGCCGCAGCGCAAAACTGGCGACCAGGTCGGCCACGGCCAGGCGGCCCGGATCGCACAGGTGGCGCGCCTGGGTCAGCGAACCCTGGGCCAGCGCCGCCGCGGTCATGGCCATGGGCCGGGCTTGCCCTTGTTCTACCAGCAATTCCGCAAGGTCCACCTCTGGCAAGTCGGCAAACCGCAGCGACTGGCACCGCGATCGGATGGTCTCTAGCAAGACCTGCGGCTTGGCGGTGACCAGCACAAAAATGGTGGCAGGGGGCGGCTCCTCTAGGGTCTTGAGCAGCGCATTGGCGGCTTCTTCTCGCAGGGTGTCGGCTGCGTCGATCAGCACTGCCTTGACCCGCCCGACCACGGGATCGTAGCGCAGACGCTGGATCGCCTCGCGCACCTGGTCGATCTTGATGGAGACGCCGTCTTTCAGCAGCACTTTCAGGTCGGGGTGGTCCTCGTGCTCCAGCGCCGAGCAAGAGCGGCAGTGCCCGCACGGGTCGAGATCACTGGAGCCAGCCCCCCAGCACGCCAGACGCGCCACCAGAGCTTTGGCGACCGTCAGCTTGCCAACCCCTTCTGGCCCCTCAAACAAATAGGCGTGACCGTGGCGGCCACTGGCGATGAGACGCCCCAGGATGTCCAGCTGGAGGCGATGACCGCGGATCTTGCTGAGGGAGACGGAGTTCATGGGCCGATGGTGGCTGCGGCTGGCCCTGCGGTCAAGGCGGCGCCGCAGCGGCGGCTTTGGCAGCGCTGGCGAAGCTCCCGGTCTCGCGATAGCCGTGCGGGGCCGCCAGGCAGCGCTTGTGCGCGGCAGTAACCGAGCGCACAATGGCGGTTTTGGGATCGGCGCACGCCCACGCAGGCAGCGGGTAGTCTGGCAGGCCGAGCTGAGGAATCGGTGGATGTTCGAAGATCGCCGCAAGCAGATGCGCTATCCGTGCTTGGTAACAGGTGAGGCTCGCCCGGCCGGCTCTGCGCCGTTTGAGGTGGTCTGCACCAGCCTCAGCCGCGGCGGCGCCTTCTTTTCGTGCAAGAAGCCGCTACCTCCGCAGAGTCAGTTGACGGTCATCCTGCGGCCTCAAGGCCACGACGGACCGGCGATTGAGTGTGTGGCAGAGGTGGCGTGGACCAGCCCGCGCGGTGGTCTGACGCCGCCTGGATTTGGCGCGCAGCTGCGGTCTCTGTGCTGCGCAGCCGGTGACGCTGCCTTGCGGGCCTTTGCCGCCGAGCACTTGCGCTGGGCCGAATTGCCACCGCTGCCAGTCGATGCCGAGGGCCGCGCCTGGCTGCACTGGAACCAGGATACCAAGCAGTCCGGGCTGTTCGCAGCCAAGGCGGTGGCTGAGTCTGCAGCGGCGCCCTCTGCCGCACCTAACCCTGTCGACCCAGCTCCAGTCGCACCAGCAACGGTCGCGACAGCCCCTGCCGCGCCCGCCCCGCTGACCGCTGTCTCGGCAGCACGCACCGCGACCGGCCCGGCCCCTGGCACTGCCGTGCTGGTGCCTCGCTCGGCTGCAGGCGCGCCCATTGCCCTGGGTCCAGAGCCAGCGGTACCGCTGCCCCAACCAAGGGCCGCGCCAGCCGCGGCTGCCGCGGCGCCAACTGAGCCCCGCCGGCCAGCTGTAGCCTCCAAAGCCGAGTCGCCGCCACCGGCTCTTGAGCCCGCCTCGCCGGCGGTGCTGGGCTGGGGCAAGGCGCCGCCGGCCGTGTCGGTCCCGCATACTTCGACTTCGGCAGCGTTTCCGTCAATCAGCTCTGGCCGGCGCCCGACTCCCACCGTTGTCGAGTTGCCCCCCGACCTGGCCCTTTGGAATGCCAAGGCGGCTCCGCCTTCACCAGAGGAAGACGGCCGCGCCACCGCGCCAATGCCCGTGGCTGAGCCGCATCCCGCCCGGCCCAGCCCAGCCCGCCGCCAGCCCGGCCAACCCAATCCCAGCGATCTTCCTGCCGCCGGCCAGCCCGCCGACACGATCCGCCAACCCGTGCAAGATGGCCTGGCTGCGCCGTTTCTCGGCGGCCCGCTGCGGTCACAGGCGCGGTCTGCGGCCGACGCGGGCGACCTGCGGCCAAGCGCCCCGCGCGCTGTCCGAGCGGTCGAATCGGGTATATTCTTTGATGATTTGCCCGAGCGCCTGGCCTCCAGCCCTGCCACTGCCCATCCAAGCCCTCCATCGCCCGCGGGGTCAGGTCGCCAGCCCACCCATCCCGGTGCCGGCGCGCCACAGTCGCAGGTCAGCGCCTCCTGGAATGCCCTGACCAGCGAAGAACCGGCCATCGAGTGGCCCGCGGAGGCCGCCGACTGGACCGACGCTACCAACCCCGAGCTCTTGATTTCGGCGCTGACGGCCGCGGCACCGCTCGCCGCCCCGCCGCCCCAGCCTGCACCGCAGCGCGCGAGCCAGCCGGCACCGCAGCGCACAAGCCAGCCCGCCCCGGCGGTCCTCAACGAAAGCACCTTCATGTATGGTCACGACGCCGCGAGCCACCGCGCCGAGGTAAGGCAAGCCTTGCAGCCCCAGCCCGGACCGCCGCCCGCAGTGGTCGCCCCCACCCCGGCGCCGGCAGCGACTGCGCCGGCCCTGCTGCACGGTCAGCTGCAGCCCGTGCTCAGCGACTGGCCCGCCAGCGTACCCAAGAGCTTGGCCCACCGCTACAGCCACTTGCAGATCCTGGGCCAAGGCGGCCTCGGGGTGGTCTACCGAGCCCGCGACACCCTGCTGGAGCGCCACGTCGTGCTCAAGCTGCTCATCCAGTCGGCCCTGGGCACCGATGTGGCGCGGCGCTACTTCCAGCGCGAAGTCAAGCTGGCCGCCAGCCTAAACCATCCCAATATCGTGCACATCTACGATGTCGGCGAGGCTGATGGTGTGCTGTGGTACGCCATGGAATTCGTTGACGGCGTGCCCCTTGCCCAGTACTTGCTGCCCGGCAAACCGCTTGCAGATACTGGCTTTTTGTACTCGGTGTTCAGCCAGCTGTGCGAGGCTTTGGATCACGCCCACGCCCAGGGGATCCTGCACCGCGACGTCAAGCCAGACAATGTGCTGGTCGCCAGTGACGGCACGGTCAAGCTGTTTGATTTTGGCCTGGCGCGGGCGGCCGACCAAGGTTTTGGCGAGTATTCGCTGCTGCTTGGCACGCCGCACTACATGGCGCCAGAACAGCTGACCGGCGGCGCCATCACCGACGCCACCGACATCTATGCCCTTGGCGTGCTGCTCTACCGCTTGGTGGCCGGCGAAGTGCCCTTCCGCCAAGGCAATGTGTTTGCCGCCCACGTCTTGGAGCCGGTGCCCGACCCGCGGCTGTTGGTGCCCAGCCTCTCTGCCGCCACGGTGGCTGTGCTGACCAAGCTGTTGGCCAAGATCCCAGAAGACCGCTACGCCGATTGCCGGCAGCCAGCTATCGATTTGTGGTCCGCCCTGTTCTCTGGCGAGGGATAGCCCAAGAGGCCCCCGCGCCCTCGCCCGGCCGCCTTGACTGGTGAGCCAGGTCCTTGGAGCCCCCATGGTGTGGCTGCGGCTGCTGCCGGCAATCCTGAGCTGCGTGACGCTTGGCGCCCACATCCTGCGCGGTGCAGGCAGTTTTGCCGGCTGGTTCGGTGCGGCGTGCATCGCCTTTTTGCCGCTGCTGCTGCTGGCTCGCCAAACCTGGGTGCCCAAGTTACTGGCCGGCGTATTGCTGGTCAGCTCGCCGATGTGGCTGCTGAAAGCCTGGCAAGTCGCCGAAGAGCGCATAGCCTTGGGCCGGCCCTACCTGCGGATGGCGGCCATCCTGGGGTTTGTGACGCTGTTCTTTTGGTGGTCAGCGTGGCTGCTGCAGCGACCGCGGGTGAAGGCTCACTTTGAGCCGCCTGCCAAGGCCTAGGGGCCCGGCGACATGCCGGCACCTGCGGCTAACCCCTCAAAACTACTGACGCGTTTGACCGCAGAGCGCAGTCCAAACCATCGATAGCTACTTGCCAAGCTGCCCAAGCTCTACATGAGCCGAGTCGACCATCAGCACAAACGGCCGGCTGTCAAAGCTCAGCGCCTTGCCATCCCAGTGGACCAGCGCCAACCGGCCCATGCCCCAGCCCATGGGCCCCATGCGGTAGTAGTGGGCAAAAAAGCGCAGAGGCCACGAGGTGTCTGGCCGCACCGCCACAAATTCCGGGCCGTAGCCGGTGGTGATGTCGTGGTACAGCTCGGCGCCGGGGATGACGGGGCTGCTGTAAGAGCCGTGGCGGCCGCGCGCGTCAAAGAAGTGGCTGTCTACGTCATTGGCGTCGGTTTCCCACGTCACGATGGCCAGTGTTGGCGCCTGACCGACCGGCAGGGTCACGGCTGCCGGTAGGGACCCGGCCGGCGCCGCGGCTGCCGCTGCTTTGGCCTCACGCGCTGCAGACAACAGTGCTAGCAGGCTGGCGAATCCGCGCTGCACGCCACCAAAGTTGCCAGCGCGCCATCGACCGGGCTCGACCTTGGCCAGCGTCGCATGGGCTGCGTCCAAGTCGCCGGCGCGGGCCTGGGCCAGGGCCAGCATCACGGCGCCGCTGGGATGGTCAGGTCGCTGGGCGACGGCCTTGGCGTAGGTATCGATGGCCAGGGCCAAACCAGCCGGTCCGGTGGTCTCCAGCAGGTTGCCGGCAAAGCGGCGCAGGTCGGCGCGCTGCGGGTAGAGGTCGGCCAATGACCCATAGGCCCGCGCGGCCCCTGCGGGATCCTGGTTGGCCAGCAGCGCCTCGCCCAGGGCAACCAGCGGCAGCACCTCTGCTGGAGCCTTGGCGCGCCAGGCAAGGGCGGCCTTCAGGGCTTGGGTGTTGTTGTGGGTGGTCAGCAGGGCGCGGATCTGCGCCAGCTCACCCGTCACCGCAGCCCGCGCGCCGACCTTGGCGATAAACTCCAACATCTCGCGGCTATCTGCCATGGTGGGCGGCGGCGGCTGGGGCGCGGCGATCTCCAGCGGCCCCGGTGGGGGCTGGGCCTGCCGCAGCTCGATGACCACGGCCAGGATGACGGGCGCTGCTTGGGTCGGCACCGCAACGGACCTTCGCAGCACCCGCTCCAGGCACGCGCCGACCGATGGCTTGGCACTGCGAAGCTCGATTTGCTGCACCTGGCCCTGGGCCGATACCGTCAGCAGCCCTTGGGTCCGCATCGGTTCTTGGCCGGCAAAGCACGCCAACAGCAGGGGCCGCTTGCTCTCCAGCCAGTGCTGATAGGGCGCGCCGTGGCCCGGTCCAGAGACCTTGGTCACGTCTATCCACAGCGCCGCGGCGCCGTCTGACCCGGTCCGGGCCTTCGGCTTGGTCTCTGCGCCAGATGCCTTGTCGGCCCCGGGACCGGCCAGCTCCCTGGAGCGGGCGCCGGCAGCGCGTTCAAGCGCGCCGATGCCGTGCAAGCGACCAAAGCCTTGGCCGCCGCCGCCGCCGCTGCCGGTGCCGCGAAAACCCATGCCGCCAGCGCCGTGGCCTTCCACCAGCTCGCCGCCTTCGTCCAGCGAGTCCTTCAGCTGCAGCGGCTGGGCCATGGCCTCTGCCCGCGCCTGCTGGGGCGCGGTGTCGTCGCGCTGGCCCAATCCCTTTCTACCCCAAAGCTGTGAGTCCTGGGGCGGCGGCTGGTCGGGCCAGCCCTCGCCCGGCGCCGCCGGCTGCCGCGGCTGCAAGACCGCCGCCCCCTCAGCCGTCACGGTCAGAATCTGCGCCAGTGCGCTGCGGTCGATGGCGTAGCGCTGATAGTCGCGCTCGGTCTCCAGCACCAGCAGCGCTGTGGTCGGGCACAGCACCCGGTGCTTGATGGACAATGCCGTTGCCTGCTGGTTGAAGGCCGCCGCCAGGTCGGGATCGCCTTCAGCAGAGCGCTGGAGCAACAGGCGGATCCGCGCCCCTACCCAGGCCCTCTCTAGCAGTGGCTCCACCCCCGCCTTGGCCTGCAGGTCCACCGTGGCGCTGACCGCCCCTGACAGCTGCACTGACAGGGGGTGACCCTCTGTCAACTCAGCAAAAATCAAAGCAGGTTGCCCGGGACGCATCCCGCGCAGCTCTTTGGGCCACACCCAGCTGGCGCCGGGGACCTGCACAGCCACCGCGCCCAGGGTCTCTGCCGCCAGCTCAGCCAGGGCCGCCGGCTGCGCCGCATCGATGACCATTCCATCGCGGGCCAGCCCAGCCGTGGTCAGGGCTTTGAGCAGCTCGCGGTCGCGCGCCACCGTGACCGTCAGCGCATCCAGCCGCTGGACCCCTAGCCCCGCCAGCTTCTTGACGACTTCTGCCAGCTGCGGCCCCTCGACCTGGCCGGCCGTGGCCATCCCGTCAGACAGCAGCAGCACCCGCACCGGCCCAGCGCCCAGCCTGGCCGCCGCCTGCCCCGCTGCCCCCAGCGCCATGGCCAGATCGGAAGCACCCAAGGGCCCGCGCTCCTGCAACTTCGCGAGGGGGACCCTTCTGCAAGCCATGATTGTGCCTTGGCAAATATCAGACACCTGCTGGTCAAAGGCCAGAATGGCGACTTCGGTGGCGCCGCCCTGCTCCAGCTCGGCTAGGGTGTGGTCCACCGCAGACAGCAGTGTTTGCCAGGCCAGCGCCATCGACGCCGAGGTGTCGACCAGCAGCACGACCTTGCCAAAAGGTCGGGTTGTTGCCTCCGCAGCCTGGGGAATTTGCACCCGCGCAGCGACCATCTGCCCCGCGCGCAGCGCCGCAGGCTGGGGACCGGCGGCTTGGACATCGACGCGCAGGTCGTCGTCGGGCTGCCAGTCCTTCTTGTCGACCTGCACGACCTGGACCTGACCCAGGGTGGCCCCCAAGGAACCCGCTGTACAGCCAGGTTTTTGCCTGCTGTGCAGGTAGACCCGCGCCTTGAACTCGGCCAGCTTGGGCAGCCCGCGCAGGGGCAGCCGCCAGGGCGTCCGCGGGTCGGCCAGCTCTTCGCTCCACGTCAGGATGAAGGACTTGTCTGCACCCGCGGGTATCGGAAAAACCCTTGCGCTGAAGGTATTGCCGGCATCCTGCTGCAGCAGCGCAGGGTCCTGGCGGCGGTGCAAAAAGTCTTCATAGACGCGCTCAGCCCTGGCCTTCTCGACCACCTCGCCTTCCATCCAGCCTGAAGGTTGCAGCATCGCAAAGCGAGACAGGGCGGCCCCATCGGGTAGCACCAGCTGAAAACGCCCTTCTCTCAAGCGGTTTTCAGGGTTGTGGAAGGTGGCGTGCAGCTCGGTCAGCACCAGCGGCCCATCGATCACAGCGCGCACTTCCAGGCTGCGCAGCTCCAGGCCGGCGCCGTCAGAAGAGGTCAGCTGCAGCGGCGGCGTGGCATCGACCTTGGTGGGGTTGGGCTGCCCCGGCGGAAGGACTGGCAATTCAAAGGGGGTTGGCAGCTTCTGTGACGGCGCCCCCGCCACGCCGACGGTCAGCCCCCCAGCGTGGCTTGGGCTGGACGCCGGAGTCTGGCGCGCACAGCCCAGGGCGACCAACAACAGCACGGCGAGCTTGAACAAAGGGGATGACATGGGAACCTCCGGCGGCGAGCGGTGCAGCTTGCACGGACGCGCGGCGGTGGCGTTTCGATCTGCGGTGAGAGGCCCCGGGGGAGGCAAGGGCTACAGGTGCTCTTCGACCAGTTCCAGGGCGCCGTGGTCGTCGCAGTGGTCGCCGTGGGGATGGTGCAGGCGGCCCGCCACCAGGTAGTCGACGTGGTCGTCATGGGCCACCGCAGGATGGCCGCAGTTGGCGCCGTGGCGATGGTGGTGCGGATGGCCGGGCGAAGCGTGCACGTGGCCGTCTACTTGCCCCTGCAGCTTGTGGATCTGTTGCTCATCGCCGTGGCGGTGGTCCAAGAGCCCATCATTGAGGTAGTCGACGTGGTCGCCGTGGCGCACCGCCAGGTGGCCGCACCCCGGGCTGTGGATGTGGCCGTGGCGGTGGGCCTGCCAGTGGTGCAGACGGTCCAGGACCCAGGCCAGCGCGTGGGCCAGCACCAGGCCGCCGCCCGCCACCAGGGCCTGCGACGCCCCGACTGGCAGCTGATACAGAAAGGCCACCCCATAGCCGACCACCCCTGCCACGGCGCCCAGCAGGGCCGCTACAGCCGCCGCGCCCGCCACGTTGGGCGCCAGCCGCAGCCCAGCCATGGCCGGCAAGACCGTAAAGGCGAACACCGGCAGCGCGCCAAGTACGCGGGTAGACAGAGAGACGGCCATGGCCAGCGAGGCCACCAGCGCCACCCCCAACAAGCGAGTCGGCAGCCCGCGGACCCGGGCACCGTCTTCGTCGACGGCCACTTGGACAAAGCCGCGCAGCCCCACCACGTGCAAGAGCCCAAGGCCGCCGGTCAGCCAGGCGATGAGCAGCAAGTCCTCATGGGACACTGCCACCGCCGTGCCAAACAGGATCGACTGGATATCTTGAACTTCCTGAACGATCTTTGTGCCCAAGGCCAGCGTGCCGGCGGCGCCCAGCAAGTAGACCCAGCCCAGCACGCCGTCGCGGCGGCCCAGAGCCCCGGCGCCGACGCCCAGGAGCCCAGCAGCGGCCAAGCCGGTTGAGACCACAGCGCCCGTCGTCGGATTGACCAGAGAAGCTGGGGCTCCCAGGTGAATTTGCGCATACCACGCGGCAGCGACGCCCAAGCCCGCCGCCTGCGCCAGCGCTGCCGACAGGAACACCATCCGCCGCACCACCACATAGACGCCCAACCAGCCCAGCAGCGCCCCGACCATGGCCGCGGCGACCACGGGATCGCGAAAGAGCTCCCAGCTTTCAAAGAATTGCTGCAGGGTGGGCAGCGCTTCTGCCTCAGGCGGCATCGGCACCTCCGCGCGGACCCGGCATGCCATAGCGCACGGCCCAAGCCGGCGAAGCGATGACCTCGGCGACCGTTCCGGCCACGGCAACGCCTTGGTCCTTGTCGACCAGCAGCGCGTGGGTCGCATGGCGCGCCAGCAGCGCCAAGTTGTGGCCAACCATCAACACCGCCAGCGACCGCGAGCGCCGCAGCTGGCCCAGCAACTGAAAGACAGAGAGCTCGGCGTGGAGGTCCATGGCGCTGGTCGGCTCGTCCAAGACCAGCAGCTGCGGATCACCAGCCAGGGCCTGGGCCATCAGGACGCGCTGCTTCTGCCCTTCAGACAGGTGCTGCCAGGGCTCGCGGCACAGGGCATCGGTCGCCGTGTCCGCCAGGGCCCGCTGAACGCGGCTGCGAGCGCCGACCATCCACAGGGGGTTGACAAAGGACCAGCCGCGCTCGGCTCCAGACCGCACGAGGTCAATCACCCGCGCTGGGACTTCCGCATCCATGGCGCTGCGCTGCGGTACATAGCCTATGCCGCGGCGCGGACGGCGCAGCTCGCCATCGATCAGCGGCAGCAGCCCCAGCACGGTCCGCAGCAGCGTGGTCTTGCCGCTGCCATTGGGCCCGACGACCGCCCACGCCTGCCCGGTGCGCACCTCCAGGTCGATGGGCGGCAGGATCGGTCGGCCAGCGTGACCCACCACCAACCCTCGGCAAGACAACAGCAATTCGTCAGCGCCATCGGCACCGCGCTCAGCAGGTTGAACTAGCACTGGCTCAGGGCTCATGGCGCCTCCGCGCGGAGTCTACGGCCCAATGAGAAACAAATCGACCGATTTGTGGTCCGGGGCGGCGCGACCACTGCGCGGCGGCAGGGTTGGCGCCCCGCTCTGCAGCGCAAGGGCCGCTAGCGGGATCTGCGGGCGGTCGGCTGGGACCTACTTGGCCTCGAACAGCAGCCCCACCAGCGGCTGGGTGTGCGGGCCCACCTTGACGCGGTAGGTCGCCACGCCAAGCGGCAGCTCGAGCTGGGTCTTGACCGCAGCGCACGCGCCGACGGCCACCTGCGCAGTAGGTGCGACAGCTTTTCCCGCTGAGTCAATAACTTGAATCGGGACGGCGGCGTTGGCCACCAGCAGGTAGCTGCCGGCGGCGGGGGCCAGGAACTTGACGTAGCCCGCGTAGGTGCCGCTGACATCGGCTGGCAGCGTCACGTCAAAGCGGGTGTGGCTCGTGGAGACGTCGGGCAATTCCGCAGCAGCGTCTGTGGTCTTGGCCGCCACGGCTTGGGCCGGGCCCTCGGCCAAGTGTTCGCAGGCCTCGGCTGCCGGGTCTTCCGCGGCTGCAGGGGCGGCCTCTTCTGTACAGGCAACAAGGCCGATGGCGGCAAAGGTGCAGGTGGCCATGGTCAGCGAGCGCAGGTGGTTCACGGGTTCTCCTTTCATTTCAATGTTCAGACATTCCCTAGGGGACTGTCGGGCCGGGGTTGTCAAGGGGTTGAAGGGCTAATCCTCGCGGGCCACGCTGACGGTCAGCGTGCCGTGGTGCAGCCAGGACCCGCCCAGCGCCAGCGCCGCCGGCGAGTCGGCGGTCAGCTGGATCTGCGGCTCGCCGCTGGCGGTTGGCGCGCCGCTGGCCAGCGCAGCCACGTCCAGGCCATCCAAGAAGGTCACCGGCACGTCCAGGTCGGCGCGGGTGGAAAGGTGCAGCGGCTGATGCGGCCCTACGCTGCCAGCCAGCTGGGCGGCAATGCTGGCTGCCGGCAGGGTGACTGTCATGATAATCCCTTTTGTCGGCAAGCGGTTGCCTGAGGGTGACCCATCCCACACGCGAGCCCGCAGGTGCACAGCGCGCCAAGCCAGACGCAGGGTGGCCAGCTCGCCAAGGGGCAGCTCGAGCGGCCCGGCGGCCAGCGGCGGCCCGTACTCGGCGGCCATGGCAGCGGTGAATTCCAGCGGCAGGGTCACCAGGGCGGGACCCGCGGCGTCGCCAAGCAATTCTGCCTGAATATCCGCGTAGTCGACCAAACGCCCGTCGGCGGCGTGGCAGTGGCCGCCGTGGCACAGCGAGTAGCCGGCCGGCGGTTTGGCCGGGTCGAAGGAAAGCTGAGCGGCATCGCTGGCCAGCTGCAGTTGGGTGGCTGCCAGCTCAACCTGCAAAGTCTCGATCTGCCAAAGGTATTCGGACGCCGTGCGAAAGCGCCCGCCGGGCAGCTGCCGGTCCTTGGCCACGCTGGCGCGCAGCCGCAGCGCCGGATGCCAAAGGCCCCAGGGCTGTCCAGCGTCCCAGGCGCAGCCGCTGCACGTCAGCAGCGCGGCCAGCCCAGCGCAGATCAGCAGGACCGCCACCCTTGAGCGGGCGCCGGGTTGCAGCAGCCGACCCTGGGGTTGGGCAGAAGCCCGCCAAGCAGCAGGCCCAGCCAGTGAAGCAGAAGCGGGGGAAACCCGCATCGAATTCGCGATCTTGGGTTCTGGCCGGTGATGGGGGCTACTTGCCACTGACGGCTCCGTAGAGGTCCTGGGCCAAGCCGCGGACAAAGTCCTCATAGCGCTGCCCTTCTAAGTACTTGGGGCCAGCCGGCAGAATCAGCAACCGCGCTCCGGTGATTTTGGCGACTTGATCGGAGGTAGAGCGGGGGTAGTACTCTTCTTGGGCCAACACCTTGGCCTGGGTCGCGCGGACAATCCCAACAATTTTAGCCAGCTGTGCCGGATCGGGCGGGATTCCTGGCCGCGGCTCTACGGTGCCGACCTGCTTGAGGGCCAGCCAGTCCAGCAGGTAGACCAGCGAGTCGTGGTAGGCCACAATCCGCCGGCTCGACTCAGGCAACGCCATGAAACGCTTTGCCTCTTCTGCCGCGATGGCCCGCAGGCGCGCGGCCAGGGCTGCGCCATTGCGCTGGTAGTCGGCGGCGTGGGCCGGATCGAGGCCGGCCATGCTGCGGGCGACCCCTTCGGCAATCGCCGCCCCGGCCCGCGGATCCCAGGCAAAATGCGGGTTGCCGCCGGGGTGGATGTCGCCCATGGCGCGGTCGACTTTGCCCACCACCTGCAGGCGCTGCACGGCGGTCGAAGCGTCAAAATAGCCCTGGGTGCCGGTCTGGATGCGCGGATTGCGCGACTGCCGCACCAGGCCGGGCAGCCAGCCCACCTCCAGCTCCAGGCCATTGACCAGCAGCAGATCCGCGCGGTTCAGAGACAGCACCAGGTTGGGGCGGGCGTCGGCGTAGTGGGGATCCTGGCGGGGACCGAGCAGGGTCTCTACCTTGGCGTGCGGCCCCGCCACTTCGCGGGCCAGCGCAGCCAGGGTCGGCAGCGTTGCCACCACCTGCAGGGCCTGCGCCGGGGCAGCCCCAAGCAGGCTCAGCGCGACCAACCCCATCAGCCAAGCTGGCAGCCTTGCCGCCGCCCAGCATCTGACGACCAAACACTTAGAGAGAAGCAGTGTGCGCATGGAGAATTCCTAGAAGTTGTGGGCGCCGTGGTCGCCGATCAGGGTTTCCAGCGCCAGCACTGCGCCGTAGATCGGCTCCTGCCTCCAGCTGGGCACATCGGCCGACAACTGCAGGCGGACCCGCGAAAAATGCGAAGGGTAGAAGCTTAGTTGCGCAGCGTGGCGGGTTCGCTGACCGGTCCAGCTGGCGTCCAGAGGGTCGCCAGAGACGCCGGTGCCCCAATCGGTTCGCCAGCCGGCTTCCCAGCGCAGCGCAAACACGCCAACCAGGTGCGCATAGCCCGCTTGATCGACCAGGTGGGTGCCCGGCTGCTGGCGCGAGCGAGCGCTGTGTTCCACCTGCAGAGACAGAGAGCGGCGCAGAGGGTCAGAGGCCGGCCGATAGCGCAGGTACAGGTCGGCGCCCACCACCTCAGAGCGGTTGTCATTGCCGCTGGCGTTGGGCCCTGTCTGGCCCGACAGGCCAATGGTCACCGACCAGTCGTCATCGATGGGCACAAAACTCTTGGCGGTAAGGGTGTACAACAGGTCGCCCGGCCGCCGCACCGGCAGGTCCGTGCCGCCAAGCCAAGAGCGCGCGCAGCACTGGCCGGCAGCGTCGGTCGTAGCCAGCTTGACTTCGGTGAACCAGGGCAGCGGCGTCAGCCAAGCCGCCTGGACTCCCAAGCCGCGGCTGCCTTCGCTGCCAAAGAATTTGCCAATCATCAGCGGCTGATCGACAAAGCTCCAGCTGTGGGGGTGGGTGGCATTGATGCGACCAAACGCCGTCAGCATCTGGCCGGCCTTGAGCTGCAGGCCCCAGGGCAGCGCCATGGTCTCTGCATAGGCTTCTTCTACCTCTACGCCAAATTGGGCAAACACGATGTTGGCCTGAAAGTGCAGGTAGGGGTCGACCGACGACTCCATGTGCAACTCCAACTGCTGCAGGTTGAAGCCATTGCGCTTGGGGTCATGGCCGCCTGTCTGCAACGGCTTGGCGTCGGTGTAGGCCGCGGCAGCTCCATCAAAAATCAGCGAAATTTGCGGCGCTGACGAAGGGGCCGCCCCTACTGCAGCGGCCTGCTTGGAGGCAGCGGCGGCGCTGGAGTCGGCGGCTGCGGCGGCGCCCAGGGCCTCCAGCTCTGCAGCTGTCAGCTCTGCAGGGGTGGCGGCGGCAGCCAGGTCAGCTTCCAGGTCTGACTCGCCCGCAGGCCCAACGGCAGGCTGTGCGGCCACGGCAGCCGGGCAAGCCAGGGCCGCGGCCCCCAGCCAGAGGCAAGCAGCCGCGACCCTGCGGCGTGAGTCAATTGTGCTGCCGAACCAAGACATTGCTAGCCACGGGGCGGGATTGAGCTATCCCGCGTTGGCACAGTGTAGAGCTAGATGCAATAGATTTGCAAGTGCTGCCAGCCGACCGATGCGCGGCGGCCGTGTGAATTTGTCAACGGACCGGCAAAACCGCTACCCTAGGGGCCCGACATGGACAAATCGAGCGGTTTGTCGTCGGGGCGTCGCTGCGACCCCGCATGGGCGAGCTCGGTGACCCAGCTGGCAGCGCAAGGGCCCTCCGCGGGCTTGGCTTGGCGCCGCATCAAGAACTGTGCAGACCGCCACACGCGAACCCTGGAGACTTCTAACATGGCGCATCCCTATACGTTTGCTCGCACCCTGCTCGTCGGTGCCCTGGCCCTGTGGGCCCTGGGGTGCGGCGAGGTCGCCGTGCAGGACTATGCTGGTGGCGCGGTGGATCTGGCGACGGGCGACCTGCCCGCAGACGGCGCTTCCACCGGCACTGACGCCACCGCGGCCGATGTCGCCAAAGACGCCTCGGCAACGGAAGACAGCGCGCAGGGCGAAGAGTGCGTCACCGACTTTGACTGCATCAGCGTGCCCGGCAAGACGCCCTGCAAATTGCCCCGCTGCAACAAAGGCTTCTGTCAGCTTCAGGCCCAGGCGCCCGGCACCGTCTGCAAAAGCATGACCGCTTCTGCCAGCGACTGCGCCACCCCGCGCTGCGACCAGGCCGGCGAGTGCTCGCTGACCCCGGTTTCTGACGGCACCACCTGCGGTTTTGGCATCTGCGGCAAGAAGTGCAGCGCCGGAGAGTGCGTGGCCGCCAGCGCCGCCGACTACGAAGACGGCAATCCGTGCACCAAAGACTGGTGCGACCAGGGCGTGCAGATCGTCCACGAGCCCACCACTGACCTGCAGGCGACCTGCGACGACGGCGACGCCTGCACCAGCGGCGACGCCTGCAAGGCCGGTGTATGCAAAGGCAATTCTTCAAGCTGTGACGACCTGATCGAGTGCACCCTGGACAGCTGCGTCGCCGGGGCTGGCTGCAGCCACAAACCCGACGCCAAAGGCTGCAGCGACGGCAACCCCTGCACCGACGACGGCTGCGACCTGGCCAAGGGCTGCACTGCCTCCGCTGCGGCCGCCGGCGGCCCCTGTGACGACGGCAACGCCTGCACCGCTGGAGAAAAGTGCGACAGCGCAGGTGGTTGCGTGGGCAAGTCGACGTGCGCCTGCACTGCCGATGCCGACTGCGCCGCCTCGCAGACCAACCTGTGCCTGGGCGCGCTGACCTGCAAAGACAGCCTCTGCGTGGCCGATCCAGCCCTGCTTGTGCAGTGCCCCAGCGGCGACAGCTGCGCGCCGGTCAGCTGCGACCCCAAGACCGGGCAGTGCGCCGCCAAGCCTGCCGCGGACAACAGCAATTGCAACGACGGCAACGCCTGCACCACCGCCAGCAGCTGCCAAAAAGGCGTCTGCACTGGCTCGGCGCCGGCCAACTGCGACGACGCCAACCCCTGCACCGCCGACGCCTGTGACCCGGTCTTGGGCTGCCAAAGCACCCCCGGCTCCGGCAGCTGCGACGACGGCAGCGCCTGCACCACCGCAGACAGCTGCAGCGGTGGCTCGTGCTTGGGCACCAAGGTCAACTGCGACGACGCCGTGGCCTGCACCATCGACAGCTGCGACAGCAAGACCGGCAGCTGCGCCCACAAGGCCGACTCGGCCCTGTGCGACGACGGCAACCCCTGCACCACCGCCGGCTGCGACGCCAAGCTCGGCTGCCAGTTTCCCGCCGACGACTCCGCCAAGTGCGACGACGGCGACGCCTGCACCAAAGATGCGTGCAAGGGCGGCAAGTGCGTGGGCACCAATGAGTGCGCCTGCAAGGAAGACCTGGCGTGCAACGACAACAACCCTTGCACCACCGACAAGTGCGTGCAGAACAAGTGCGTGATCAGCAGCGCCAGCGACGGCAGCGCCTGCGACAGCGGCGACAAGTGCCAAATGCCCGGCAGCGGCGTCTGCCAACTGGGCGCCTGCAAGGCCGGCAACAAGCCCATTGACTGCTCAAGCCAGGCCGACGCCTGCAACAACGCCGCCTGCGACCCCGGCAGCGGCAAGTGCCAGAAGGTGGCCAAGACCGACGGCAGCAGCTGCGACGCCGACGGCAACGGCTGCACCCAGGGCGACCAGTGCCAGGCCGGAAAGTGCAGCATTGGCAAGCTTTTGGACTGCAGCGCCAGCTCCGACGCCTGCAACAAAGGCTCGTGCAAGGCCACCGCGACGGACAAGGCCAGCTGCATCAAGACCCCGGTAGCTGCCGGCACCACCTGCGACGACGGCAAGTACTGCACCAGCAAAGACACCTGCAACAGCACTGGCGCGTGCACCGGCGGCGCGGCCGTCGACTGCAGCACCCTAAGCGGCAATTGCAGCGACGGCGTGTGCGACGAGGCGGCCAAGCAGTGCAAGAGCCAGCCCAAGGCGTCGACGACGGCCTGCGAAGACGGCCTGGCCTGCACCGCCGGCGACAAGTGCGACGGCAAGGGCGGCTGCGCTGCGGGCGCGCCCCTGACGTGCACCGGAACGGCCTGCAAGCCCTCTAAGTGCGACGAAGTGGCCAAGGGCTGCAGCGCCTACAACGCCAGCAGCGGCGCCGTGTGCGACGACGGCAATGGCTGCACCACCGTGGATGGCTGTGACGGCGCGGGCACCTGCAAGGGCGCCTCGCCCAAGACCTGCAGCGGCGACGCCTGCAATACCGCGGCCTGCGACGCCAAGACTGGGGCGTGCGTGCTCACCGCCGTGGGCAATGGCGCCACCTGCAGCGACGGCAATCCCTGCACGACCGCGGATACCTGCCAGAGCGGCAAGTGCGCGGGCGGCAGCGCCGTGGTGTGCAAGGGCGACGCCTGCAACACGTCCTCTTGCGACACCGCTTCGGGATCTTGCGTCAAAAAGCCCGTGACCGACGGCACCGCCTGCGACGACGCCCAGGCCTGCACCACCAGCGATGTCTGCAAAGCCGGCACCTGCACCTCTGGCACCTGGACCTGCAGCTGCAAGCCGGCGACCGCCGCCACCGATTGCGACGACAAGAAGGTCTGCACCACCGACGCCTGCAACCTGGTCGGCGGCGCGTACCAGTGCGTCAACACCGCCCAGACCGGCAAGGCCTGCGACGACGCCAACCTGTGCTCGACCACCGACGTGTGCACCAGCACCGGAGCCTGCGCTGGCACCGCGGTGGTCTGCGACGACGCCAACCCGTGCACGCTAGACAAGTGCGACCCCACCACCGGCAAGTGCGCCTACACCGCCAACACCGGCGCCGCCTGCAGCGATGGCACCTTGTGCACCAGCAGCGACACCTGCCAAAGCACCGGCGTGTGCACCGGCAAGGCTACCGTGTGCAGCGACGGCAACGCCTGCACCCTGGACACCTGCGACCCCATCTCTGGCAAGTGCGCATTTCCCAACACGCCCGGCCCATGCAGCGACGCCAACGCCTGCACTGCCAGCGACACCTGCCAAAACGGCTTGTGCGTGGCCGGCACTTCCAAAGTCTGCAATGACAGCAATGGCTGCACCAATGACAGCTGCGACGTCGCCACCGGCAACTGCATCTACACGCCCAACAGCGCAGCGTGCAGCGACGGCAGCGCGTGCACCGTCAATGACGTCTGCTCGGCCAGCAAGTGCCAAGCGGGCGCCTTCATCAAGTGCAGTGACGGCAACCTGTGCACCGACGACAGCTGCAACCCCGCCACCGGTCTGTGCGTCTACACCGTCAACGCAGAGCCCTGCAATGACGGCAACCCCTGCACCGTGCCGGACACCTGCAAGTCGGGCGGCTGCTACGGCACGGCCAAGCTCTGCACCGACGGCAACGTCTGTACCAATGACAGCTGCGATGGCCTGACCGGCAATTGCGGGTTCGCCAACAACACCTCGACCTGCCTGGACAAAAACCCTTGCACCACCAGTGAGGTCTGCTCGGGCGGCCTCTGCGTGACCAAGGCCTTGATCTGCAACGACAACAACGCCTGCACCAAAGACAGCTGCAACACGCTGACCGGTTGCACCTATTCTCCCGTCGCCGATGGTACACTGTGCGGCGTGAAGTACCTGTGCCAGACCTTCCCGATCAAGATCTACTGCACGCCGACGTGCTCAGCCGGCTACTGCGAAAGCGGCGGCCCCTTCAAGTAGCCAGCCCAGCGCCGATAAGAGGCATGACCATGAAGACCTACTTGGCCCGCGCGGCCCTGATGGCCCTTGCGGCGCTCTTGGGTTGCGCAGAGCAAGACAAACCGGCCAGTACGGTCACAGCGGCCGACACCGCGGCCAGCGGCGACAGCCTGACTCTGGATGGCGCAGACAGCGCGGTACCTGCCGACGCAGCCGCAGCCAGCGACGCCGACAGCCTGATGGGCGACGGTAGTGATAGTGACGGTGCCGGAAATGCGCAAAGCGACAGCGGTGGAGGTGATGGCGGGGCCGTGGACGCCAGCGACACCGCCAAAGCCGACGCGGGCCCAAGCTGCGGCGACGGCACCTGCAACGTGCCCGCCGAGACCGCCATCAGCTGCCCCAAAGACTGCGCAGGTGGCGCCAACTGCGGAGACGGCAAGTGCTTGGGCGCCCAAGAAAATGCCTTCAGCTGCGCCAAGGACTGCGGCGTTGGCACCAGCGACCTGATTGGCTGCATCATGGGCAAGTGCAGCACCGAAGTTGTGCAATGCCTGCAGAGCGAGCCCTGCACCGAGGCGCTTGGCTGCCTGCAGGGCTGCGGTAGTGACTTTGCGTGCATCGGCCAATGCGGCGCCAAGCTGGACCCTGCTACCCAGCAAATCCTTGGGGCCACCGTGCTGTGCGGCCAGCAACAGGGCTGCTTTGGCGTGGGCGGCAGCGGCGGCCAGTGCGGCGATGGCGCATGCACCGCACCCGTAGAGAATCCTTGGACCTGCGAGAAGGACTGCCCCAAGCCCAGCTGCGGCGATGGCAGCTGCGGCAAGCCATGGGAGAGCTTTCTGACCTGCAAGGCCGACTGCCCTGCCCCCAAGTGCGGCGACGGCAACTGCGAAGATCCCCTAGAGTCTGCTCTGACTTGTGCTCAGGACTGCAAGCCGGCCACCTGCGGCAATGGCAAGTGCGACGCCCCGGCTGAGACGGCCGCCAACTGCTTTCAAGATTGCGCCGCCAGCACTGGCACCGCCGCCGCCTGCCTTGCCTCCAAGTGCGGCTCCGAAGGCCTGGGCTGTGCCACCGACCTCAATTGCCTGCAGGCCAGCCTCTGCGCGGGCAAGTGCACCACCAAGGCCTGCTTTGCCGACTGCGGCAAGTCCCTGCCGGCGGGCAGCGGCAAGTTGTTCAGCGCCTACCAGGACTGCGCAGTGGCCAAGAGCTGCGTAGGCCCCTGACGGTCCCCATCTGCCGCTGCCGCCCGGGACCGGCGCGGTGGTGTGCTTGCGCGAGGATGCCATCGAATCGCCTCCCCCCATCGCTGGCCTCGCCCGCGAGATGAATCGCTTGCATCAGGAGTTTATCCTGCATTTCTCTGGGCATGTACGCATGACCCGCGACCTGGCGCAGCTGGACGACCTGCTGGCGTACATGGAGGCGCTGCAGCGGCAGGCCACCGCACAGGCGTTTCAGAGCGAAGGGCGCTGGCAGAGCCTGCTGGACCTGCTGGCCCGGCGGCTGCAGGAGTACCAGTCTGAGAGAGGCGCCGTGGCGCAGATCCAGGCATCGGCCAGCTTGCAGGATCGCCAGGCCAGCCAGCAAACCGCGCGCGCCCGGCTGGTGCTGCACCGCTTCGCGCGGCACTTCTCAGGGCAGTCGCGGCGCACCCGCGACATCGAGCGCTTGACCGACATCCTTTTGGAAACCCAAGAGATCTTCCAGGCGCTGCGACCGCTGGCTCAGGCCATTCACCTGCGCAGCGTGGCCGAGGAGATTGGCGCCGTGGGTGGCTATGTGGAGTTTCTGACGGCCGAGCGAGAGGAGCTGCTGGAGTCGCGGCGGGCCGGCTCGCTGGCGGACCAATCTGACAACTGGCAGCTGCTGTTGGCCAACCTGGAGAATGGCTGGAAGACCGAAGTGCAAGGCCAGCCGCGCGCCACCCGCCGCCCCGGCCTGTTGCACCGCTACATCACCAGCCTGGACGGGGTGCTGGAGGGGTTGATGACCGCCCGCCACGCCAACCTGCCCGACCAGCACGAGCTGGCCATTGAGAAGGCTGCCCGCCTGCTGGTGCGCTGGCAGGACGAGCTGGCCGAGCTGCGCAATTGGCAAGACGCCCTGCCGCCTGCAGAGCGCGTCAGCGCCCTGTGGACGCGGGCCCAGGAGCTGGTGCAGGTCTTCCTAGGCCACTGGACCGGCGATCCCGCCAACGCCCTGGGTTCAGAGGCTCTGGGCGACCTGTGCGACAGCCTGGACGAGGTCGAGCGCCAGCTGAGCCAGCTCGCCAGAGAGCAGCCGCTGGCGGTGCCGCCGGCCCGGCTGGCGTGGCTGCGCGATGCGCTGGTGACGGCGGAACAGCACTTTGACCAAAGCAATTCCTGGCAGCAGCCCTAGAGCCAGTGCCGGCAAGCCAGTGTCAGGACCGCGCGCGCACGCCGCTGCCGCGCGGGGTGCGACGCTTTGTCGCCCTTCCTTGGCCTCTGCGGGCCGCGGATAGCTCATCCTCCTTCACATTCAGCGCAGTGGCAGTTCAGCCCCCCGATTGGCGCTCCAGGCGATCAGGGAGGCCATCGCGGCTAAGACCGGATCCAGCACCAGCCGTCAGCCGCGTATTCAATAGATTCCAATAAAGATTGACATGGACCTATCCCCGGCGTGACCTGGGTCATTTTTCGCCAGGCCGGCTAGCCATATGCTTATTATTATAAATGTCTACTCAGCGCATCGGCTTCAGCATCTGGCTGGGATTCAATTGACCCATAGATCCAGTGAAAGCTGGACAGCTGCGAGCTCGGGGCCCTAGAATGGGCGCTGTCGGGTCAGGCGGGACCGCAAGGTCGCGGACTGCTGCTTGCCCTTGACCCAGACCTGGGCTCCGAGCGGCGCATCCGCCCTTGCCGAGGTCTCAGAGGGTGAGGTTGCCGCAGCCCCGCTGTGACACCGCCGATGGAGGATCCATGGACTCGAACAAGCTCTTGACTCTGCCAAGACCAGCCCGCACGGCGCCTGGTTTTTCTTTTGCAGGACGCACGATTCGCACGGCGCTGACCCTGGCCTGCGCCGCCGGGGTAGTGGCCTGCCAGCCGCCCCCCAAGCCAGGCGACACCAGCGCCGGCGGGGCCGCAGCTGCCCCCAGCGCCAATCTGGGCGCTTCAGCCTCCATCAAAGAACTAATGAAGTCTCGCGGCCTTAGCGAAGCCGACGTCGAAGGCGCTCTCAAGACCTATGTGCCCACCGGCAAGCGCGACGACTACATGATTTTTGCCTCCGGTGGCCACGGCGGCCAGGTGCTGGTGATGGGCGTGCCGTCGATGCGCCTGCTCAAGGTCATTGGCGTGTTCACGCCTGAGCCGTGGCAGGGCTACGGCTACGGCGGCGAGTCGAACAAGATCCTTGAGCAGGGCAAGCAAAACGGCCACAACCTGACCTGGGCCGATGTGCACCACCCCAACCTCAGCGAGACGGCCGGCGACTACGACGGCAAGTTCTTGTTTGTCAATGACAAGTCCAATGGCCGCGTGGCGGTGGTGGATCTTGAGGACTTCAACACCAAGCAGATCGTCGCCAACCCGCTGGTCGGCAGCGACCACGGTGGTGCGTTTGTAGACCCCAACACCAACTACATCATCGAGACCAGCCAGTACCCGGTGCCCTTTGGCCGCAAGTACGCTCCGCTGAGCGAGTACAAAGACAAGTACCGCGGTCTGGCGATGTACTGGAAGTTTGACAAGACCAAGGGCCGCATCGACGTGGCCAATTCCTGGGCCATTGAGCTGCCGCCCTACACCCAGGACCTGGCCGACGCCGGCAAGCTGGAGTCCGACGGCTGGGCCTTTGTCAACTCGTTCAACACCGAGATGGCCACGGGCGGCACGCTGGACAAGAAGCCGCCGATCGAAGCAGGCGCGTCGCAAAACGACATGGACTACCTGCACATCATGAACTGGAAGAAGGCCGAAGAGCTGATCAAGGCCGGCAAGTTTGAGGTGATCGAGGGCGTCAAGGTCATCCGCATGAATGTGGCCGCCGAAGAGGGCGTGCTGGCGCTGGTCGGCGAGCCCAAGTCGCCCCACGGCTGCGATGTGACCCCGGATGGCAAGCAGATTGTGGTCGGCGGCAAGCTGGACACCCACGGCACGGTGTTCTCTTTTGCCAAGATCAAGGCGCTCATCGACCAGAAGAAGTTCGACGGCAAGGACGCGTACGGCATCCCGATCCTCAACTTCAAGGACTCGATCGATGGCCAGGTTGAGATTGGCCTGGGGCCGCTGCACACCGTGTTTGACGACAAGGGCTTTGCCTACACCAGCGTGTTCTTGGAGTCGGTGGTCGCCAAGTGGGACCGCAAGACGCTCAAGACCGTAGAGAAGCTGCCGGTCCACTACAACATCGGCCACATCATGGCGGCGGAGGGCGACACGGTCAGCCCCGACGGCAAATACGTAGTGGCGATGAACAAGATGGCCATCGACCGCTTCAACGACGTCGGCCCGCTGTATCCGCAGAACTTTCAGCTAATCGACAACAGCGGCGACAAGATGCGCGTGCTGGTCGACGCCCCCATCGGCATCGGCGAGCCCCACTACTCGCAGATGATCAAGGCCGACAAGCTCAAGCCCATCAAGGTCTACAAGCCCGGCACCAACATCTACACCAACCAGAAAGACCCCAACGCCACCGAGTCGGGCAAAGAGCGCATTGAGCGCCGCGAAGATGGCGTCCACGTCTACATGACCGCCATCCGCAGCCACTTTACCCCCGACCAGATTGAAGTGACCGAAGGCGAGACCGTGCACCTGCACATCACCTCGCTGGAGCAAGCCGAAGACCAGACCCACGGCTTTGCGTTGAACATGCACAACATCAACTTGAGCCTGGAGCCGGGCAAGCACGAGAACGTGACTTTTGTCGCCGACTCGGCTGGCGTGTTCCCAATGTACTGCACCGAGTTCTGCTCGGCCCTGCACCTGGAGATGGCCGGCTACCTGCTGGTCAAGCCCAAGGACGGCGCGGCGGCTCCCACAGCCGCTCCGGCGGCGGCTCCGGCAGCTCCGGGTGCCGCTCCTGCCCCGGCAGCGCCTCGGCCGGCTCCAGCACCTGCTGCTCCGGCTGCGGCCCCAGGAGGCCCGAGCACCGACAGGCTTCCGACCGCGAAGAAGTAGCACCTCCAGAGGGCAAGGGTGGCGTCGACCGGCACCACCCTTGCCCTCTTGGCTCTTTTCCCCTTTCCCACTGCGCGCGCGCCGCAACACAGGTAGACCATGAAGCTTCTGGACCTCTCTCGTTTCTCTCTTGGGTGCGCGGCGGCTGTGGTCGCAGTTGCTTGTGGCAAGTCGGGGGGCGGCACCGCCGATCCCGCCGATGGCCCCGCCTCCATCGTACTGCCGGCCAACCTGGCCGAGACGGTAGCGGCCGGCGATGCCAAGAAGGGCGAAGAGCTGTTTGCCTCCAAGGGCTGCAAAGCCTGCCACAACCTCGACGCGACCAAGCTGGTCGGCCCCGGCCTGGCCGGCGTCAACCAGCGCCGCAGCCTGCCGTGGATGGCGCGGATGATTGTAAAGCCCGAAGAGATGGTCAAGAACGACGCCGAGGCCAAGAAGCTCCTCGCCGCCTACATGACCCCGATGGCCAACCAGAATGTAGCAGTAGACACAGAGTTGCCGCACATCCTGGCGTTTCTGAAGACCAAGTAGCCCGTAGCAGGACTGCCGGCTTCGCCGCAAAGGCATGCCATGAGCTCCCCACCCCCTGTTGAGCAGCCCCCTTCCGTCGCAGCTGCCGGGCGCATCTACTCGTCGCCTCGCCCGCCAACCGCGAACCAGTCCTCAACAAAGCACATGAACTGGCAGCGCCGAATGGTCCTGGCCTTGAGCCTGGGCGCGGTGGCTCTGTGGGTGGAGGCCTACTTCCAGCCTTGGTGGCAGTTCTACCTGTTTGCCCCGCAGTACCCCAAGGGGCTGGTGCTGGACATCTCTCTGACCGGCCTGGGCGGGGACTACAAAGAAATCAACATGCTGAACCACTACATCGGCATGAAGGGGCTGGATGAGGCCGCAGCGCTGGAGCGGCAGCTGGCCGTCTATGGGGTGGGCCTGGTGGTCATCCTGTCGGTGCTGCTGACTCTGGTGGTGGGCAAGCGCTGGAACTGGCTGGTGTTGCTGCCGGGAATTGGCTTTCCGTTGGGCTTTGTGGCCGACAGCATGGCCTGGCTGTACCACTTTGGTCACAGCCTAGACAAGCACGCACCGCTGAACATCCCAGCCTTTACCCCTGCCTTCTTTGGCTGGGGCAAGATCGGCCAGTTCAGCACCTATGCGATGCCGCTGACCGGCTTCTGGTTGGCGCTGGCGGCCCTGGCGACGATGCTGGGGGCGATGGTGTGGCGGTACCGCATCTGCCGCACCTGTCCGGCGGCGAGCCTCTGTGCAGGCAGTTGCGCCAGCCACTTGGTGGTCAGCGTGCCGGTGGTTCGCGCAGCCGGCGCCGACAAGGCCCAGGGGTAGACCATGACGCCCACAACCCGCTTCAGCGCTCTGATGACCGCGCTTGCTTGGTGGGCGGCGTGTACCCCGCTGCCGCCGGCCGAGCTCTTGGTCAAAGACCTGACCCGCCTGCCGATTCCGGGCTTGCTGGCCGGCGGGCGCGTCGATGCCGGACCCCTGAGCGCACAGAAACCCACGGGTTTTGCCGAGCCGCGCGACGAAGCCCAGCTGCGCCAGTGGCTGGCCCAGCCCGATGGGCCGGCGCGGATCTGGCTGGGCGAGCGGACCTGGCACGGCGACTGGAAGATCGACCGCACCGTTGAGCTGCGCGGTGCCGGCCCTCGCACCGTCCTGCAGGGCAGCGGGAGGGGGACCCTGCTAGAAGTTCATGGCAGCCATACCATTTTGGCCAACATGACCCTGCGCGGCGTCGGCAATCGCCACACCACCGAAGACTCGGCAGTCAAGGCCACCGGCAAGGGTCACCGCCTGGAGCGGCTGGACATGGAGAAGGTGCTGTTTGGCGCCGTGCTCAACGAGTGCCACGACTGCCAGGTAGAGCGTTTGCATGTCCAAGGCAGCGCCGGAGATGCAGAGCTGCGCGGCGATGGCATCAAGCTGTGGGAATCCCACGGTTCCAGCGTGCGCCACTGCCTGGTAGAGAACGTGCGCGACGTGGTGGTGTGGTACTCTCGGCATGTCTCTTTGGAATACAACGTGGTGCGCGGCAGCCGCTACGGCAGTCACTTCATGTACGCCCACGATGCGGTGCTGCGCAACTCGGCCGTACTGGACAACGTGGTGGGCATCTTTGTCATGTACAGCGCGCGGCTGCACATTGAAGGCAACGTCTTGGCTGGCGCGCGCGGCGCCGCCGGTGTCGGGTTGGGCTTTAAAGACAGCGACGACATCACCGTCCAGAAGAACTGGCTCGTCGCCAATACCGTAGGCACCTACCTGGATACCAGCCCTCGCACCCCCGACCAACCGGTCAAGCTCATGGGCAATGTGCTGGCTCTGAACCAGGTGGCGCTGCGCTTTCACGCTCAGCCGCACGGCGTGGTCCTGCGCGGCAATGACATTGTCCAGAACGCCGAGGTGGCCCAGGTCGACGGCGGTGGCGATGCGACCACGCTAGAGGTAGGTGGCAATTTCTGGTCAGACTACGCGGGCTACGACCTCAACGACGATGGGGTTGGCGACGTGGCCCATGAGATCCGCCGCCTGTCTGCCGCCATGACCGATGCGCATCCTCCCCTGCAATTGCTGAGGGGGACTGCCGCCTTGGCCAGCCTGGACGCCATGGCCCAGGCGGTGCCGGTGCTGCCGTCGCAGCGCTTGCTAATCGACCGCACGCCGCGGGTGGCTAGCCACCATCGGCTGCATTAGTCCGTACGGAAGAGGACCCAGTAGTAGTAGCCAAGACCTGTGAACAAGAACCGGGTGCAATCCGGATCGAATGAACGGCCCTGGGTACCAGCGGCAGCGCAGCGGCCCACTGGCCGATGCCAGCAACGGGGGAGGCAAGGGGATGAGCGCAATCATCGACATTCAGCGGGTCAACAAGCACTTTGGCGCAGTGCAGGCGCTGCAGAACGTGTCGCTTCAGCTCCGCGCTGGCGAGCGGGTGGCCTTTGTCGGCTCCAACGGCTCGGGCAAGACCACGCTGATGCGCGCCATGCTTGGCCTGCTGGACATGCAAGGCCTGGTGACGATAGGCGGCGTCGATGTCCGCAAGCGCCCGGACCTGGCGCTGCAGCGGGTCGCCTACATCCCGCAATTGGCGCCGCCGCTGGATGCTCCCGTGCGCGAGCTCGTGCGCGCCAGCACCGCCCTGCGCGGGGGGACCCCACAGCACGTTTCTGATCTTGCTGAACAACTTGGCATTGACTACCAGCGCATTGCCGGCGTGCGCTTGCGCGACCTGTCGGGCGGAACCAAGCAGAAGATCCTGGCGGCGCTGGCGCTTTCGGCCAACAGCCAGATTCTGGTGTGCGACGAGCCCACGGCCAACTTGGACCAGGGGGCGCGGCAGGCCTTCTTCGCTTTGGTCGAAAAGCGCCCCGCGGACTCGCTGCTGGTGCTGTGCTCTCACCGCAGCGAAGAGGTCCGACAGCTGGTGGATCGCGTAGTTGAGCTGCAGGAGGGGCGCTTGGCCAGCGACGCCAGGCTGGCCAGCGTGCTCAGCGACCGGGCGCAGACGCGGGTGCAGGTCAAGACGGGCCCGCTGGCCGACCCGGCCCTGCTGGACGGGCAGCTGAGGGAGCTGGGCTTTCAGGCCGTGGGCGGACGCGTTTGGCGCCGGCACTGCACCCAGGCAGAGAAGCTGCAGGTGGTGCATGGGGTGTTGCAGTTCCGCACCGAGCTTGAGGACCTGCAGGTCGCGGACGACGAGCGCTGGGCCGACAGCGCGGCGCCGGCCCCCCTGCAGGCGCCATAGGAGGGGCCGATGAACCGCGTCACGCCTGGAATTGCTGCGCTGCGCCCGCTCTTGCGGGTCTTGGCTGTGCTGCTGCTGCCGCTACTGCTCGTGGGCTGCCAAGAGAGCGCGCCGCAGGCCCAAGAGCCCGTGTGGGGCAAGCAGCCGTGCGGCCACTGCGCCATGCTGCTGAGTGAGCGCACCCACGGGGCTCAGTTGCTCACCGTTCAAGAAGATCGGGTTTTCTTTGACGACATTGGCTGCCTGATTGCCTGGGACGCCGCTCACCCCGGCCAAGCCAAGCTGCGCTGGGCCCGCCAGCACGACCAGGACCCCAAGGGCACCGGCTGGTTGGCCGCGGAGACGGCGACCTACGCGCGCGCCAAGCACACCCCCATGGACTTTGGTTTTGTGGCCCTGGCCAAGCCCGCCACGGCCGACCCGGCCCAGCCTTCTGTGGCGTGGCCAGAAGTCGTTGGGGCTGTGACCAAAAAACTTCAGGGGCCCTAGATGGCTCTGCCGGCTGCCACCCCGCAAGAGGAACCCATGACCACCGATGTGTTGAGCGCCGCCGTCCTGCCCGCAGAGCACCCGCTGGTGCGGGACCACGACCAACAGCCGCCACCGGCGCTGCCGCGCTGGAAGCGCATCCTGGTGGTGGCACGGCTGGAAGGCGCCGACTCGCTGCGGTCGCGCTGGCTGCAGTTCACTACTGTTATCTATGCCTTGGTCTTTGGCGCATTTGTGTGGCTGGGTCTGCGCGAATCCTCTGTGCTGGGCTTTACCGGCCTGTCGCGGGTGGTACTGCACATGGCCAATGCCGCCGTGCTGGCTGTGCCGCTGGTGGCGCTGGTGGCCAGCTGCCAAGCCGTGACCAAGGCTAGGACTTCTGGACATTTGGAGCTACTACTGGTGGCTCCCCTGCGGCGAGGCGACTGGTTTGCCGGGTTGGTCATCGCCCGCGCCGGCGTGCTCCTGGCGCCGCTGCTGGTGATGCTGGCGGCGGCGGCGCTGGCGGGCCGGCTCCTTGATCCCCTGGACCAGGCGCTGGTGCCGATGACGGTGCACGCGCTGCTGGTCTCGGTGACGCTGCTGTGGGCCTACTTGGGGCTGGGCTTGCTGATTTCGGCGCTGGCCAAGAGCCTGGAGCGGGCGGTGGTGTTGGCGCTGCTGGTCTGGCTGCTGTCGGCGGCCCTGCACGACTTTGCCCTGATTGGCGTGCTGCTGCAGTGGCGGCTGCCCACGCCGGTGGTGTTTGGCCTGGCAGCGCTCAATCCCGTAGAGGCGGCGCGACTGGCTGTACTGTCGGCGGTAGATCCCGAGCTATCTCTGCTTGGACCCGTGGGATTTTGGATCGCCAACCAGCTTGGACCTCAATGGACCTACGGCATGGGCTTGGGCTGGCCGACCCTGGTGGGCAGCGCGGCGGTGCTGCTGGCTGGCCGCAGTGTCCAAAGGCGCGACGCGGTGGCCTAGCTGCCACCACCGCCCACAGACGATGAGGGGAGATTGCACCGGCCAGTTGGCCTGTGCAGCGCAGACAAGGGCAGATGGCGCACCCCAGGGGGCGCGGCGAGGCAAGCATGAAAGTGATTTGGACTGAAACAGTTGCCATGATGGCGTTGGGAATTCTGGCCTGCAACAAGCAAGAGGCTGCTCCAGCTGCAGCCGCAGCGGCGCCCCCGGCGACGGCCGAGGCTGCGGCGCCGGCCGAAGCAGCAGCCCCGGCTGCCGCGGCCCCAGGTCCAGAGAGCCGCCCCGACTTTGCGGCTACCGTCGCCGGCATCGCCGCCGGCTCCAAGGACCACACCACCCTGCTTGCAGCCGTCAAGGCGGCTGAGCTGGTGGTGGTTCTGGCCAGCCCCGGCGGCGCGTACACGGTGTTTGCCCCGACCAATGACGCCTTTGCCAAGCTGCCCGCCGGCACCGTCGAGGGCCTGCTCAAGCCAGAGAAGAAAGAGGCGCTGCAGGGGATCCTCAAGCATCACACCATGGTGCCGGTGCGCCAGGCCAGCGAGTTCAAGGACGGCGAAGTGCTCAACATGGCCGATGGCGGCAAGCTCACCGTCAACGTCAAGGACGGCAAGGTCACCATCGACGGCGCCAACATCCTGGCCTCGGTGCCGGCCAGCAACGGCGTGGTCCATGTGGTAGACGCAGTCTTGGTGCCCAAAGCGCCGTAGGTCCCTTGGATCGACGCAGCGTCAGAATCCTGCAAGATGGTTCACAGGTTTCTCCCCTTCTCCCGCTCGCGGGAGAAGGGGGCGCGGCATGACGGTGCAGGGCTGACAAAAAGCTGCGCCCAAGGCGGCGAGTCCAGGGTGCGCGGCGCGCTTGACAGAGGCGCACCAACGGTGTCGGATCCGGCGGTGGGGGCCATGCCTGTGCTCCCCAAAGGACTTACCGTGCTGCCACGCCCCACCCAGCTGCTGCTGACCTTGACCAGCCCGTACGCCCGCAAGTGCCGGATGGTCGCCCTAGAAAAGCAGCTGCAGCTGCCCATCAGTGTCGAGCCGCCCCACGCCGCTGGCAGCCGGGTGCCGTCGCTCAATCCCCTGGCCAAGGTGCCAACGCTGCTGCTGGACAACGGCGAGGCCGTCCACGACTCGCGGGTGATTGTCGACTACTTGGAGGCCTGCGCGCCCCAACCACAGCTGATCCCCAGCGACCCGTACCAGCGCATGGAAGTGCTGCGCTGGCAGAGCGTGGCCGACGGCTTGGCCGATGCGATGGTGCTGCTGTTCATGGAGGGCCAGCGCCCACCAGAGCGGCGCGACCCAGCCTGGATAGAGCGCCAGCGCGCCAAGATCAGCGCGGGGGTGGCCCTGCTAGAAGCATCTGTGAAGCCAGGGCAATTCCTTGTAGGCTCGACACTGACGCTAGCTGACTTGGCCGTGGTGGCGGCGCTGGGCTACATCGGCCTGCGCGGCAGCGAGCTGCTGCAAGAGGCGGGCCCGCAGACTCACGGCTGGCTGAATTGGATGGAGCTGCGGCCCAGCGTCGCCGACACGGCGCCGCCGCGCGCGTGAGGGCACGGTCGAGCTGTCTGGTCCAACTGCGGTGGCCAGCTGGCCCCGACCGGCGCAGGTCAGCGGGTAATGCCGGTAAACAGAACCGCTGTGGCTTCGTCGGCTGCGACGGCATCGACGTGGCGCAGCGCCAGCAAGCCGGCCAATCCAGCGGAACCCGTGGGGCACACGGGAATGCCTGTGGTGGCGTGGGCCAAGCTGTTGGCCTGCTCCAGCTGAGCCTCGGTCACCACAACGGGGTAGCCGCCGCTGGCGAAGGTGTGGCGCAGCAGTACCACCCAGTCATAGGTCTCGTCGTCCAAGATCCCATGGGCAATGCTGTGCGGGGCATCCTCCCACGGCCACATCACGCTTTGGCGGTCGCGGACGGCGCGGGCAAACACCCCCTGCACGGCGGGATCCTGCCAGCTGCGCGCCAAGCGGGCGGCGCGGGCCGCGCGGTGGTCCACGGCGGGCTTGGAGCCATCGGCCTCGTCTTGGTCCGGCTCGGTCACGCCCAGCGCCCGGTCCATGCCCCGGGCAATTCGCTCGTAGGCTCGGGCCAGCGGATAGGCCCCCAGGGCCTGCACCGGGTGCAGCTTGGGCTGCCAAGGCAGCCACTGGCCGCTGACAGCTTGGCCCACCCCTCTGGCCACGGCGCTGCCCAGAGCGCCGCCGCCCACCTGCACAAAGAGCCGGTCCAGCCCCTGCTGGTGCTGTGCCAGCTCGGCGGCCAGCTCCCAGCCCAGCGTCTCTCCGCCTTCAATCGCAAAGCCGTTCTCTGGCCCCTGGCAGGCAAAGGCAATGCTGCCTTCCTGCACGCCCTCCAAGAAGCGCAGAAAGCAGGGGTCGCCCGCTTCTCCGGCTTGGCGCTCGCACACGTGGATGTGCGCGCCCAGGCTGGACAACCGCTCTACCACCCGTGGGTTGGCGTCGCCGGGGATGTACACGTCCAGCACTCGCCCCGCTGCCTTGGCCAGCACCGCCGCAGCCAGGGCGGCATTGCCACAGCTGGCGATGGCCAGTGGCCGCTGCGCCCAAGCGCCGCCCGCCACCTCCAGCAGCAGCAGCACCCCAAAAAGGTGGCGAGCCTTGTGAGATCCAGAGACGTTGCCCGTCTCATCCTTGACCCACACCGGCTCGCTCATGCCCAGGCACTCGGCCAGGTCTGCCGATGGGCTCAGCGGAGTGATCACAAAGCCGCGGCCGCCATCGAATTGGCGAACCGCCACATCCAGCCTCTCTACCAGCTCGACAAATTGCTCGTCGGTCCAGCCGTTTTGCTCAGCCAGGTGCCAGGCGTGCAGGCGCTGGCGCCAGCGGACAAAGGGGTTAGAGCAAGACTGGTCACCGGCAAGACCGCGGCTCAGCGAGTCCTCTTGCAGCTCGCGCAGCAGCACGTGGTCGCCGCCGTCACCAGAGTGCGGACAGCGCAGGGTCAGCGGGGTGTCGTCTGGCAAGGGCAAGCCACAACCGCCGCAAACCAAGCGCGAAACTAGCGTCTGACTCATTTCACCCCCGGAATTGCTCCCAGCACTTCGGCGTTGAGTTGCTCGATCATCTGGTCCCAGACCGGCACGGCCTCGCGCAGGCCCAGCCAGAACGCGCGCTTGCGCCGGGCCTCAAACGCCTCTAGCGTCTCGCCCTGCTGCTCAACCCAGGTAAAGTACCCCAGATTGAAGATGCGGTCGCGGTCTTCTTTGGTCAGCTCTTGCAGGTTGTCGGTCGCCGCGCCGGCAATGAACTGGCCAAAGGCCTCTCCAGCCGAGACCTCGTCAAACCGCCCGCCAAAGCGAGTCTCTAGGATCTTGGCGTTTTCGCTTTGGTACATCGCCGCGCCGTCGGTGCCCACCGTCACGATGGCTTGATCCGGGCCCAGTTCCAGGTACTTGGCCACCTTGATCGCCGCCAGCACGTTGCAGATGCCAGAGAAGCCCAGGCTAGACAGCTGCTCGACCAGCTCTGGCTTGAGCCCCTTGCGCTCGATCAGGTAGGCCTTGCCCTTGGGGGTGTTGAACAACATGCTCAGCGAGTCGGTGGCCTCGTCAGAGACCGCGACCGCAAAATCGGTGTCCATCACGTTGTGAATGAGCGGGATGTGCTTGTCTCCAATGCCCTGGATGTTGTGACCGCCAAAGCCGTTCTTGAGCATCGTCGGGCACTCGGCAGCTTCTACGGCCACCGTGCGCGAGCCGTAGTGGTCCTTGAGGTAGTCGCCGGCCGCAATCGTGCCCGCCGAGCCAGTGGCCGAGACAAACGCCGCCAGCTGACAGCCGTTCTGGGTCTTGGCCCAGTGCTCAAATACCTTGCCCAGCGCCGGACCGGTGACGCGCCAGTGCACCAGGTGATTGGCAAACTCGCTGAATTGGTTGAGGATGAAGTTGTCGTCGTCCAAAGACAGCTCGTGGCACTTGTCGTAGATTTCCTTGACGTTGGACTCACACCCTGGGGTCTTGATGATGTCTTCTTGGTGGGTGACCCAGCGCTCCAGCCAAGAGAAGCGCTCAGCGCTCATGTCTTCAGGCAGCACCGCCACGCCGCGGCAGCCCAGGATGCGCGAAATCGCCACACCGCCGCGGCAGTAGTTGCCGGTAGACGGCCACACGGCGCGGTGGCGGGTCGGGTCAAACGCGCCAGATACCAGCCGCGGCACCAGGCACCCATAGGCGGCCAGCACTTTGTGGGCTGTGATCATCGGAAAGCGCTGGCCCAAAACCACCAGAATCGGCGCCTGAACGCCCGTCAGCTCTGGCGGCAGCACCAGGTGGCCTGGCACGCCGACCCTGCTCTTGCGATCCGCGCCATTGAACCAGTGCACGCGGTAGAGGTTGAGGGGGTGGGCAGCGTCGGGGTCAACGCTGTCTAGCTTGGCGGTGATGGCGGCGGGGATGCGCGTGGGATCAGCCAGCATCGCAAAGGTGGGCAGCGTGACGCCCTGCTCGCGGAAGCGCTGGACCGTGCGGTTGCGGGTCGCCTGGTCGACAATCGAGGTGGGCAGGTCGCGGTGTGACATAGAAGCTCCAAGGGGCAAAAGGTCAATCGAGGTAGGGATCGTTCAGAGGTCGCACAGGCCCAAGCGCCTAGAGCTGCGCCATCTTGAGGTGCAGGCGCGCAGCGGCTTGGCTGGCGCGCTGGCGCAGGGTGTCCAGGTCGGCGCCCAGCAACTTGCCGTCGCGCACTACCAAGCGCCCATCGACCAACACGTGCAGGGCGCCGTTGTCTGTCATGGCCGCCAGATCCGCGGGCTTGCGCAGCCACAGCGGCGGACTGTCTGGCAGGTTCATCAGGTCGTAGCCCAGCTGGTGACCCCGCTCGAGCCGCTCTAGGGCCAGCTGGGGCGGCTCGCCGTGCAGCGCGCCCTGCTGCTGGGCGCAGCGGACTTCTTCTTCCATGTTGGCGACATAGCCGTCACTGCCCAGGGCCACATGGCTCAGCCGCTGCAGCGCCAGCGGGTATCCCACCCGATTGCCCAGATTGGACCGCGGGTTCTGCACTGCGCAGGCGCCATGAGCGGCGATTCTGGCCCGCTCTTCGGGGCGCAGGTGGATGGCGTGGGCCAGCACGCTGCGCTGGGGCACCGCGCCCAGCCGGCACAGGCGGTCCAGGGCTCCGGCAAAGCCGCGCTCGCGCGCATCCTGGGCATCGCTTAGGGCTTCAGCCACGTGCACGTGCACGGGCCGCCCCACTTGGCGGGCCAGGCGCCCTGCCCGCGAAATCGTCAGGTTAGACGCGGTAAAGCCGGCGTGCAGGCCAAAGGCGGTGCTAAGCAGCAAGGTGTGGCCGCGCTCTTTGTAGAAGCGCTGGCTCTCTGCGAGGCCGGCTTCAGCCTCGTCTCGACCGCCATTTCTCTCTGTAGCGCCGTAGCTCAAGCAGGCCCGCACCCCCAGCTTCTGGCAGGCATCGGCGATCACATCCAAAGAACCTGCAATAAAGTTGGGCGATTCGTGGTGATCGACCAGCAAAGTGGTGCCGCACATCAGCGCGTCGGCCACCGCCACCTCAGCGGCGATGGACAGCAGCTCGGCGTCCAGAGCGCGGTCGAGCTTCCACCACAACTGCTGTAGAATCCCCACAAACTCATCTGGTTGCTGGGCCAGCGGCGGAATACCATAGGGCACCAGCCCGCTGTACAGGTGGGTGTGGGCATTGACGTGGCCATAGCGGATCGCCGAGTTTGGGCAGGCCAATTGCTCTAGCTTGGGCGAGCCGGGTACCGCGCCCTGCCCCTGCCAGGTGACCACGCCGTCTTGCACCAGCACGCTGTGGCCCAGCCGGTCCGGCCCCAGGATCCACGCGTTGCCGCTCATGGCTGGCTCCGCGGCGCCGCCAATTTCACCTTTGCCGCCGGGATCTTGCCCACCGACATCGCCCTGGCCGCCGGCGAGTCGCGCATCGGCAGCTGGGTGCGCAGAACCCCGTCGTGGGCCCGCAGCGCGCCCGCCACCGCCGCCGCCGTGGGCACAAGGCCAATTTCGCCCACGCCCTTGCCGCCAAACGGCCCCTCGGGCTCGTACTCCTCAATGAGGTGCACCTCTATCTCTGGCACGTCGCGCGTCCGCAGTGCGCCGATCTCCTTGAGCTTGTAGGTCACCGGCCAGCCATCCACGGTGTCCAGCGCCTCGGTCAGGGCGTAGCCCAGGCCCATGGCCACCGCGCCTTCGATCTGCCCGGTGCACGCCGCCGGATTCAGCGCCCTGCCAACATCGTGCGCAGCCACCACTTTCTCTACCCGCCCCTGATCATCCAGCAGCACCAGCTGGGTGGCAAAGCCAAAGGAGGTGTGGGTCTTGACCTTGGCGGCCTTGGCTCCGGGCGCCGTGGTGTCGTCAATGCGGATCTCGCCTTCGTAGACGGTGCCCACCAGGTCAGCCACGCTTTTGCCCAGGTCCAGGTCGGCCTTGAGCTTGAGCGCCGCGTCTTTGACGGCCCGCCCGGCCAGCAGGGTGCCGCGCGAGCCGGTGGTCTGGCCGCTGCCAATGGCATAGGTGGTGTCGACCTTGGGGCGGAACACAGCGGCGGCCAGCCCCGTCACTTCGACCGCGCACTGCACCGTGATGGTCAGCAGGCCCTGGCCCATCTCAGAGAAGCAGTTGTAAACGCTGATGGTCTGATCGGCTTCGACCACCAGCCGCGCCCGGCCGAATTCTACGGCGCCGTTGCCAAGGCCGCTGTTCTTGAGCCCACAGGCAATGCCCACAGCCTGACCGCGGGCGATGGCGGCATCGTAGATAGGCTTGACTTTCAACAGTGTTTTCTTCAGGCCGATCGATTTCTCCAGAATCTGGCCGGTCGAGTACATGTCGCCGATGTCCACGGCGTTGAGCCAGCGCATCTGCCAGCGGTCCAGGCCGACCTTTTCTGCCAGCAGATCGACGCACGCCTCAATGGCAAAGGCGGTCTGGCACACGCCAAAGCCGCGCATCGCCCCGCAGGGCGGGTTGTTGGTGTAGGCGGCGCGGGCCACGATGTCGACCACCGGCACCCGATAGGGCCCACAGGCGTGGCCGGCCGCGCGCTCTAGCACCTTGCCACCGACCGACGCATAAGAGCCTGAGTCGCCGACCATATTGGCGCGCACCGCGGTGAGACGGCCTTCGGCATCGCAGCCCACCTCGTAGTCCATGGTGACCGGGTGGCGCTTGGGATGGACCCGCACCGACTGCTCGCGGCTCAGGGTGATCCGCACTGCTTTGCCGGTCAGGTGGCACAGCAGCGCAGTCTGGGCCTGCACGCTCATGTCCTCTTTGCCGCCAAAGGCGCCGCCCGAGGGCACCAGCTCCACGTGGATCTGCTCTGGCGGCAGCGCCAACATGCGGGCGATCCAGCGCTGATCATCAAAGATCCCCTGACCTTGGCTGTAGATGTGCATGCGCCCGTTGGCCAGCGGCTTGGCCAGGCAGCTCTCTGGCTCCAAGAACAGGTGCTCGATGCGCTGGGTCTGCCAGCGGCCGCGCACCACGTGGGCACTTTGCTGCAGGGCCTGCTGGGCGTCGCCGCGGGTCAGCACGGTCTTGGACAGCTCATTGGCGTGCTTGGGGTTGACCTGCTGAGCCCCCTCCAGCAGCGCTTCAAAGGGGTCGAGCATCGCCGGCAGCGGCTCATAGGTGACCTGGACCAGCGCCGCCGCCTCGCGCGCCGTGTGCTCGTCGACCGCGGCCACCGCGGCCAGCATGTCGCCGATGTAGCGGACTTCTTCGCCCTCGGCGACAAACACCGGCCAGTCGGCGTAGATGAGCCCGGTCCAGCGCTCTCCGGGAATGTCTTTGTAGGTGGCGACCTGGACCACGCCCGGCAGGGCCTGCGCCTTGGAGATGTCGATGTGCAGCACCTTGGCCCGCGGGTGCTCCGACAGCACCACCGCGCCGTGCAGCATCCCTTCGACCTCGAGGTCGGCGACAAACGGTCGGTCGCCCAGCGTCGCCTTCAGCGCGGCGACGTTGCCCAGCGGCTGGCCGATCCGCCCGTCTTCGCAGACCTCTGGGGCAGGTGCATCGCCACGGCGGACCTTGGCGTACAGCTCCACGGCCTGAAAGATCTTGGTGTACCCGGTGCAGCGGCACAGGTGGCCGTCAAACGCCCGCGCCATCTCCTCGCGGTTGGGATCGGGATATTTCTGCACAAAGGCGGTGGCCCTCAAGGCAAACCCGGGGATGCAAAAGCCGCACTGCACCCCAGCCGCGGCGGTAAAGCAGCGGGCCAGCAGGTCGCGCTCTTGGTCAGAGACGCCTTCCAAGGTGGTGACGGTGCGGCCCTGGACCTTGTCGGTCGTCATCGAGCAAGTGGTCTTGCCCGTGCCATCGATGACCGCCAGGCAGCAGCCGCACTGGCCCTGGGGGGCGCAGCCGTCTTTGACCGACTTGATCCCCAGGCGATTCCTCAGGGTTTGCAGCAAGGTCTCGCCCTGACGCACTGCCACCTCGACCAGGCGGCCATTCAAGGTAAAGGTGACAGTGCGCAGCAGCGATTCCATTGTGTTTCCCTTAAGCTAGTTCGAGAGCACCGATCACATCGCCGCAAAAATCGACGGAAAGCGCGCCAGCACCGCAATCGCGTGCTGCAGCTCGCGCAGGTCGACGCACTCGCCGATCTTGTGGGTGTTCTGCTCTATGCCTGCGCCAAAGCCAAACATCGGCGGATGCTTGACGGCGCCTGAGGTCACCCAGCGCTTGGCCGGCGTCACCGGGATGCGCTGGTCTTCCACGCGGACCGGAAAGCCAACGCCATCGGTCGAGAAGATCCAGCGGTCTACCCGCGGCTGCTTGCGCAACCGGCCGCCCTGGCGCTCGCCGTCTTCGATTTCTGGCGTCACCACCCGCTTGTAGCTCTCTATCACCGCCTGCAGCGCCGGGTGGTCTTCTGGGGTGGCCCAGCCCGGATAGATCTGCGGGTTGGTGGCCTGGTAGCCCACCCAGGTCGGGTCACTGTAGTCCGGCACGCTGATGTCCACGCTCAAGCCGGCGGCGCGGGCGTCGGCCACGGCCTGCAGGCGCTCGATGTCGGCCACGGCCTGCTCTGGGGTCTCGCCCACGGTCAGACGGCGGTCAAAGCGGAACACAAAGCGCTCTGGCACGGCGCAGTCGCTGGGCGTGCTCAGGTTGGCCCAGGAGGCAGTGCGGGTGCCGTGGCCCAAGAACGGGTCGTCCAGAAAGCCGTCTCGCGCCTCATAGGCCTTGGCGGCCTCGTGGAGGATCGCCCCGGCATACTCCAGCGGATTCAAGCCCATCCAAGGCATCGAGCCGTGGCAGGACTTGCCGTGGACGTTGACCTCGATCTGCATCCGCCCGCGCTGCCCGCGGTAGATGCCCAGGGCGCCTTTGACTGCATCGCCGGTGCCTTCGGTCAGCACCACCACGTCTGGGATGAGCTCGGCGGGCGCGCCGGGCAGCACCTTGTCTACGATGTACTTGGGCCCGCAGCCGTCGTTGTCTTCTTCGGCCACTGTGGCATAGCTGCGGATGATGACGCCCTTGAGGGCACCCAGCGGCGCCAGCTCTAACAGGATCCGCGTCGCCAGCACCTGAGAGACCACGCCCGCCAGCTGGTCGGCCGAGCCGCGGCCAAACAGCAGGTGCTGCCACTCGGCATCTGGCGGCAACCAGCCGAGCTCCTTGCGCAAGAACGAGCGGTCGATCTTGGCCGCGTCGGTGATGCCTTTGTACGGGTCCAGGCCGCCGCCGGTCTTGGCATGCCAGTTGGGACGCAACGCCCGCACCGTGTCGCTGTGACCGTCTAGATAGATGACCTTTTTCTGCGCGGCCGGGATGCCGTCGCTGGGGTCTTGCACCGTCCACACCAGGTTGCCAAAGGCGTCAATGCCGACGTCTTCTGGCCTGGCCACGGCCTTGTGATCAATGATGGCCTTCATCAGGCCCTTGAGGCGCGGCCCCTCGTGGTTGGACAGGCCGCACAGCGGGTCGCCGCCCTGGTCTGGGGCCAGGTCGACAAAATCCTCTGGCACGCGCACCGCTTCGCGCAGGATCGCCGCCGCCAGGGGCAGGTCGCGCGCCGCCAGCTCGCGGATCTTCAGGTCCAGTTGGTCACCACTCATCACTTGCCTCCTGCTAGGCCCGCCAGCTTGCCGGCCAGGCCTGGGACCTTGGCGATGCCGAGCATGGCCATGATCACGTAGACTTTCTTCTGGGCTTCCATGGCCACGTCGATCCGCGCTTTCTCCATCACGCCGGGCGAGACTTCGGCGCCGATGTCGGCGGGCAGGCAGTGCATGTACAGGGCTTCGCCGTGGCGGGTCAGGCGCATGCGCCGCTCGTCGCAGATCCAGTCTTTGTGTTCTGCGTTGCGCGCCAGCATCTTGCCTTCGATCTGGCCCAGCGCGCCCTTGTCTCCGGCCGCCGCCACGCGCTCAAACATCAGGTCCATGGGCCCCCAGCTCTTGGGGTAGACAATGTCCGCGCCAACAAAGGCCTCGTCCATCGATCCTTCAAGCTGGAAGGTACCGCCGGAGCGCTTGGCGTTTTCCTTGGCGTATTCCATGGTCTCAGGCAGCAGGTTGTAGCCCTCTGGGTGGGCCAGCACCACGTCGGCGCCGTACCGGGTCAGCAGCATGATGAGGCCCTGCGGCACCGACAGCGGCTTGGCGTAGCTGGGCGAGTAGGCCCACGACACGGCGATCCGCTTGCCGCGCAGGTTGCCGCCAAAGCGCTGGCGCATCCACTGCAGGTCCGCCAGCGACTGGGTTGGGTGGTCCACGTCGCACTGCAGGTTGACGATGGGCACGCTGCGGGTCTGGCCGCTGGCCTGCAAGTACTCGTCAATGCCGGACTTGACCTCTCGCATCATCTTCTGGCCCTGGCCCAGGATGAGGTCGTGGCGCACGCCCAGCGCGTGGCTGTTCATGCCCAGCATGGCGCCGGTCTCGCTGGCCGTCTCGCCGTGGGCGATCTGGGTCGAGCTACCGTCAACAATCACCGGCTGCATGCCCAGGCGCGCGGCGGCACCGGCCCACGCCGACTTGGTGCGGGTCGAGTTGTCAAAGAACATGGCGTAGGCCAGCTCGGCCGGCAGCAGGTCAGTCTTGACCCCGGCGCGGTCCAGCGTCTCAAACGCCGCGGCGACATTGAGCAACGCTTCGATTTCGGGGTCGCTCCAGTCCTGGGTGATGAGCAGGCTGCGGCCGGTCAAGCCATTGAGGACTTGGGCGTCCAGAGGGGGCAGTTGGATGGTGCTCACGGGTGGTTCTCCTTGACGGTCCGGTGCGGACGGTCAACACAAGACTCTTAAGATCCATTGACGCTGAGCTCAATTGAGTCTGAGCTCCCTTGAAAATGAGCTCACTTGACAATCAGGGTGCCGGCGCGGCCGTCGATGGCGGCCACCAGGTCTTCGGGGCGGCAGATGGTCACGGACTGACCGCCGTGGTCCAGGAAATACAGCGCTGCGTCGATCTTGGGGCCCATGCTGCCCGCGGGGAATTGCCCCTCTGCCAGCAGAGCGCGCAGCTCGCTGGCCGTGGCCACGTCGATGGGCGTAGGCGTGCCTTTCATGTAGTCGCGGTAGACCTTGTCCGTCCCGGTGGTGATGATCAGCCGCTCAGCGCCCAGGTCGACGGCCAACAAGGCGCTGGTCCGGTCTTTGTCGATCACCGCCTCCAGCCCGCTAAGCAGCCCGGCCTGGTTGCGCATCACCGGCACGCCGCCGCCGCCGCAGGAAATCACGGTGGCGCCTGCGCTGATCAGCATGCGAATCACATCCAGCTCTACAATCGCTTTGGGCAGCGGCGAAGGTACAACCCGTCGCCAGCCGCGCTTGGCGTCCTCTGCCACAGCCCAGCCATTCTCTCGCCGGCGCTTCTCCGCCTCTTCGGCGCTGTAGAACATGCCGACTGGCTTGGTGGGCTTGGCAAAGGCCGGATCCGCCGGGTCCACCTCGACCTCGGTCATTACCGTGGCCAGGGGCGCGTGGACGCCGCGCTTGGTCAGCTCGTCTTTGAGCAGGCGCTGCAGCATGTAGCCAATGCCGCCCTGCGAGCTGGCAACCAGAGAATCCAAAGGCACTTCATGAAGCTGACTGCGGCTCAGCTCAGAGCGCAGCAGCATCCAGCCGACTTGCGGTCCATTGCCGTGGGTCAGCACAAAGCGGTAGCCGGCCGCCATCAGCTCGGCAATCGGCTCCACTGCGCGCTGGGTTACGGCAAACTGATTGTCGATGGTCGGCGGCAGAGCCGGATCGAGCAGCGAGTTGCCGCCCATGGCAATCACAATGGCGGGACTGGCGTCGGAGGGGCTGGGTACGGTCATGGGCAATTCCTTTGTGGTAGTAGGGGCTTGTGGGATGGGCGGCTAAGTTGCCTGCCTCAGCGGGCGGCCGCGATGGCGCGCGTGTTCAGGTAGTTGATGCGCTGGGGCTGGGCCACGCCCAAGGCGATCCACAGCAAAGAGCGGCAGGCAGCAGCGGCGGCGGTGTTGCCCAGGGCGCCCGCGGCAAGGCGCAGCTCGGCGCCATCGGCCATGGGCAGCACGCTGTCCACCTCACTGCCGTCTGGGCCAGAGGCGCGCAGGACTACCCCGTGGCTGGTGATGTCCAGCGAGGCTGCGGCGCCGGCAAAACGCCCGCGGCCCAGCAAGCCGCCGGCCGACAGCCACACACCTTCGCGGGGGCTCTCTGCCTCAAACCGGCTCAGGTCGCTGTGAATCCGCGGCTTCTTGGCATAAGGCCCGCCCTCTTCGGGGCAGAACACGTCGCAGTTGCCGCAGTCATTGCAGGCGGGGGCAAAGACGGCGATCTGATGCTCTTGGAGCAGTTGGCCGCTGGCGCTCTCTGGGGTGGGGTAGGTGAACAGCGCGGTGTTGGGGCACACGGGCACACACTTGTCGCAGCTGATGCAGTCAAACGTGTCGAGGTGGCTGCCGATCTTCTTGGGGCTCTTGAGGTTCTTGGCGGCGGCATAGCGCGGGTCTTCCAGCACCTGGCCGGCGTAGAAGTTGGTGTTGAGCGGCAGCACGGCGCTGACCCACGCGGCGTACACAGCGTCGTCGCCAATCTCCATGGCCAGGTCGGCGCCTTCGGCCAGCTTGGCCAGCCAGCGTTGGCGCAGCTCTGGCGGCGGATTCAAGCCAGACAGGTCCAGGGCCGTCTCGGCAAAACCATAGGCGCTCAGGCAGAAATCGCCCAGCGTGGTCGCGCCCACCTGGCCCATCCGCCGGTAGAGCTCCGTCAGGTAGCCGCTGGCCCGCCCGTAGCCGCCTGGCTGCAGCAGGTCGCTGCACACCGTGACGGGCACCAGGCCCAGGGCTGCCGCGTCGGCAAAGTTCTTCTGGTCGATCCCCGCGGAAAACGAGACGGCAAAGCGGTCGCCAAAGCGCATGCGAAAATCCGCCACCAGCTGCAGGGCCAGCACGTGCAGCGGCGCGCCCGACAGGTACATCTCTCGCTCAGAAGCCGGAAAGAAATCGCGGTGGTTCTCTACGACCAGGGTGTTGGTAAACTTGACGCCAAAGCTGCGGCCGCAGCGCTCGGCTACGGCGCTCAGGCGCTCTACAATGCCTTCTGCCTGTTGCCACGTCGCGTCTTTGTCAAAGGCCGCATCGGGGACGCGGATCTCGCCGTAGCCCAGCTTGTCATTCAGGATTTCGCCCAAGCGCTGCTTGCCGAGCAGCGTCGGGTTGAGCTTGATGGTGACGTTCAGGCCCTCTTGCTGCATGAGGTAGGCGGCAATCGCCTCGATCTCGCCCGGCGGGCAGCCGTGAAAGGTCGACAGCGTCAGCGACTGGCTGAGCCGCTGCGGCAGCGTCACATCGCGCAGATACGCAAACTCACCGGGGATTTGCTGGCGCAGCTGGTCAACCAGTGGCCGCGTGTCGCGCAGGGTGGCCAGGAATTGGCGGATCGGCGGCGACTGCACGCCGGCCAGGTCATAGCCCACGCTCAGGTCGTAAAGGACGTCGCCGCTGTCGGCCCCCAGGTCCACCAGCCCCGATTGGCGAAGCAGCTCAATCAGGTACGCGCCCTTGACGTACTCCAGCGCCGAGTCCGCCAGCCGCAGCTCTTGGGACCACTCGACATTGTAGCCAACCGTCGCCATGTCGATGCAGGGCCGCGGTATCACCAGGTCGTCGCGAATCTGAACGGTTTTCAGCTCAAAGATCCGGCAGCCGGCCAGCCAGCCCGCCACCAGGTTCTGCGCCAGCTGGGTGTGCGGACCCGCCGCAGGCCCCAGGGGATTGGCCGCCGCCTGGCCGTGGTGCCAGACCCGCAGGTCCCGCGAGTCTGAGCTGCGGTGAAACTTGCGCGCCGGCACTTCTAGCACCGCCGCGTTGGGATCCTGGCGGCACCGCGCAGCCTCTGTCAGCACGCGCCGCAGCAGGTGTTCAAACGGCACTGGATGCAGCGACACGACCCGACCTCCCGTCCTTGGACCCGCTGAAAGCGCCGCCCCCGCGCTGAGCCGCAGCTGAAAGCCCGGGTGCAGCGCCAGTGCAGCCGGGGATGAGCAAGGGTAAGGTCAGGTGCCAGCGGGCCGCAAGGCAGTTTCGGCTTGCCGCGTCACAAGCTTGCCACGCATCGGCCAGCGCCATGGGCCCTTGACGCGGGCCGGCCCTGCCGCCACCCTGCCGGGCGTGGAGCGCAGTCCCGTGCTGCACCTGGGAAGAACGCCATGCCGTGGATCTCTATCGCCGCTGTCTTGGGTGCGCTGGCCGTTGCGCTGGGCGCTTTTGGGGCCCACGCCCTAAAGGAGCGCTTGACGCCACAGGCTCTGGCGATCTTTGAGACGGCGGTGCGCTACCAGTTCTACCACGCGCTGGCTCTGTTGACGGTGGTGCCGGTAGAGCGTTGGGTCAGCAGCCAGGGCTCGGCCGGCGGAACGCGCTGGGCCACCTGGGCCGGCTGGGCATTTCTGGTGGGTGTCGCCGTGTTCTCTGGGAGCTTGTACTTGATGGTCGCCACCGGCTGGCGCAAGCTGGGCATGGTCACACCGCTGGGCGGGCTCAGCTTTATGGCCGGTTGGCTGATGCTGGCAATGGCGGCTTGGCGATTGCGCTGACAGGCTGGCAGCCACGGCCCTGGATCCTGACAACCCTTCAGCCCTTCAGTCCTTCAGTCCTTCAGTCCCGCAAAGAAGCGCAATCCATGAATACAACCAGTGTCGACTCCTATCTGCAGGATGGCTGCGGTCGCTGCGACCTCTACCGCACCCCGGATTGCAAGGTCCACCGCTGGACCGGGGGGTTGCAGGTCATGCGCGAGCTACTGCTGGCCGCCGGCCTGACCGAGGAGATGAAGTGGGGCTCGCCCTGCTACACCTGGGCCGGCAAGAACGTGGCGATGATTGTCTCCTTTAAGGAGTCATGCGCGCTGCAGTTCTTCAAAGGCGCGGGGCTGCAGGATCCAGAGGGAAAGCTAGAGAGCCCCGGCCCCAACTCGCACTACGGTCGTTTCCTGCGCTTTCGCTCCAGCCAAGAGGTCAGCGAAAGGCGCACCCAAGCAAGCCAGTTTATTGACCAGGCGCTGGCCCTGGAGCGCGCCGGGGTCAAGCTCGCTGCGCCAACCGAGCGCGAGCCGATGCCCGCAGAGCTGGAGCAGCGCCTGGCCACCGATCCGCAGCTGGCCCTGGCCTTTGCCGCGCTGACCCCGGGCCGGCAGCGCAGCCACATTCTGCACATTGGCGGCGCCAAGCAGGCGGACACGCGCGAGCGGCGGGTCGAGCGCTGTGCGGGCGAGATTTTGGCGGGCCGGGGGTTTGCGGAGCGCTGAGAGTGGGCTGGATGTTCTGAGACCAAGGGCGTTGGTCGCGCCAGCGCACCTGTCGAATTGTGTGCACATGGGCCGTGATCACTCAAGCACACTTGTCGACCTGTGTACCCATGACCCTGTTTCCGCCTCTGCCGCACGCGCGCTTGTGTCTCGACCTCACCCATGGGTTGGGCAATTCGCCTGCGGCGACCGGGCTGGGGCTTTTTGCGCGCGGCCCAGGACGCCCCTCTGTGGGCGCCCGGCCCCTGGCAAAAAGGGGCGTCGGACGCCCCCCTGGCGGGCCCTCATCCCTATTGCACCGGGCCCGCGACCGCGGGACTGGCAGGTACCAGGTCATTGTCTTATCCGCACCATCCCTGGGGAATTGGCCGACGGGCCAGCGCCCACAAGCCGCTTGGGTCAAGCCCCGGGCGTCGGGCGGCTGAGGCCGAAGCCAAGGGTGCTGCCGTTGCCCCGCACCGCAAAAAGTGGCACGCTGCGACCGATGCAGCCTCCCCCGCCACCTCCCGGATTCTCGCAGGCATCGCCGGCTGGTTCGGCGGGTGTAGCGGCGCGCCTTTCTGGCGTTTCCAAGCGTTTTGCCGACGTGCAGGCCCTCAACCACATCGACCTGGAGCTGCCGCGCGGTGCCGTGGGCCTGCTGGGTCCCAATGGCGCGGGCAAGTCCACGCTATTCCGCCTGATGCTGGGCCTGGAAACGCCGGACCAGGGCAGCGTAGAAGTGCTGGGGCGGCCCATGCCAGAGAGCTCGCTAGAGGTGCTGGCCCGCATCGGCTACATGCCAGAAGATGATAGTCTTTTTCCCAACATGCACGGCTACGCCCAGGTGGTGCACGCTGCCCAGCTGAGCGGCTTGTCGGCCGTCGACGCCCGCAGCCGGGCCCATCAGGCCCTGGACCTGTGCGGACTGGCCGACGCGCGCTACCGGATGGCGGGCGGCTTCTCTCTGGGCATGCGCCAGCGGCTGCGCTTGGCCATGGCGGTGGTCCACGGTCCCGAGCTGCTGATTCTTGACGAGCCCACGGCCGGTCTGGACCCAGAGGGCCGCGGCCAGATGCTGGAGCTCATCCGCGAAATCGCCAGGCAGGGCGTGGCGGTCCTGCTGTCGACCCACGTGCTGCCCGATATTGAGGCGGTTTGCGACCACGTGGTGCTGTTGTCCAAGGGCCAGGTCGGCTACGCCGGGTCGCTGCACGGCTTTCGCGCCGACGCCGGCTCGCGCTGGCGGGTCCGCGTGGTGGGCGAGGCGGCGCTGCTGCAGACGGCCTGCCAAGCCTTGGGGATGCACGCTGAGGTAGATGGCCGCGATGTGCTTATCACGGCTCCGGAAACCGCCGTGGCGGAGATCTGGCGCCTGTGCGCGGAGGTCGGCGTTGGCGTCCGGCGCTTTGGGCCGCTGGAAGAAGACATGGCCACAGCCTTTGTCCGCCACCTGCGGATTGACGATCCGCTGCGCCGGCTGGACTCGGCCCAGCGCCCCGGTGCGGCCAAGCAGCAGGGGGCCGCGTGAGGGAAGCCATGGTCCAGCCTCCCAGCCAACCGGCCGCCGCCAAGGTGGTTTTTGAGCCCGGCGGCTACGCGCGGTTTGCCGGCACCACTGTGCCCGTGGCAGCGCGGCTGCAGAGCCTGGTCCGGGTCTTTGTCGCCGAGCTGTACCAGACCACCCGCGCCAAGCTGACGGTGGCGATGTTTGCGCTGCCGCCGCTGGTGTGTGCGGCCATTGTGATAGCGCGCACCCAGCTTGAGATCTTCGCCCTGCCCAAAGACCAGCAGGCGACCACCGCCCTGGAGCTGCTGGGCTGGGTCTACGCGTTCAACTGTGCTTTTTTGCTGCAGCGTGTGGCCAGCCATGTGGCCCCGCAGATCGCCCGCGATGCCCACCAGGGCGCCTTGCTGCTGTACTTTTCGCGACCAGTGCTGCCGGCTCACTACCTGTTTGCCCGGCTCGCCGCGGTCTTCCTTAGCAACTGGGCGCTGATGGCGCTGCCTTCGCTGTTGCTGATAGCGGTGTTGGCGTCGCAGTTCGGTCTGACGCCCGGCGGGTCGCCCTGGCAAGGGTGGCTGGGCAACCTGTGGTGGCCGGCGCTGGCTGTGGCGGCTGTGGTCGGCTCGGCCTTGATGTCGATGGCCACGGCGCTCAGCGCCCTGGCGGCGGGGGTGCTGGTGCGCAATCCCTCTGCTGCGCCGCTGGCTTTTGGCGGTGGCGTGTTGGGCAGCATTGCCGCGTCTTGGGTCCTGCAGGCCGCCTGGGGCCGCGACACGGTGGCCCGGGCTCTGGACCTGCATCAGGCGCTGCGCGGCCTGTGGACCTTGCCGGCGTGGCCCATGGAACCGGGGCAGCCCCCCGCCGCAGCCCTGCAGACCGCCGCCGGTGGCATGTTGGTGTGGTTGCTGCTGAGCGGGCTGTCTTGGTGGGTGCTGCAGCGGTTCCTGGCCAATCCGCCCCTGGGCAAAGGGCGGGCCTGATGAACAGCTCTGGAGCCCGCGCGGAGGGGGGACCCTCCCACAACCCATTGTCAAGCCAGCCATTTTCAGACCAGCAACGGGCCGGCCAGGCCAATTCAGGGCTGCAGATTCGCCCGGCCAACGGCGCGCCAGTGGTCGCCTTTGAGCGGGTCACCAGGCAGTTTGGCTCGCGCATCGCGCTGCTGGATGTCACGCTGCAGCTGCAGCCCGGCGTAGTGGGCCTGCTGGGGCCCAATGGCGCCGGCAAAACCACCTTGCTCAATCTTGCTGCGGGCTTGAGTGCGCCCACCAGCGGCAAAGTGACCTGGATGGGCGATCTGCCGCGCCGCCACCCAAGTCTGGACAACCGCATTGCCCTGTCTACCGACGGCGACCAGCTGCCGCGCCGCGAGTCGCCCCTGCAGTGGATCACCGGGATGCTGCAGCTTTCTGGCTGCACGCGCCTGATGGCAGAGCAGCGCGCCGGCCAGATGCTTGACCGCCTGGGCCTTCACGCCAAGCGCGATGAATCGCTGGAAAAACTCTCGCGCGGTCAGCGCCAGCGCGTCAAGCTGGCCCAGGCCTTTGCCCTGCCCGCTTCGCTGCTGCTGTTGGACGAGCCACTCAACGCTCTGGACCCGGTGTGGCGACGCGAAGTGGCGGCGCTGCTGCACGAAGCGGCCCTGGCGGGCTCTTGCGTCATCGTGTCTTCCCACATCCTGGAAGAGGTAGAAGCGCTGGCCTCTTGGCTGGTGTTGCTGTTCAAGGGCCGGCTGGTGGCCGCGGGGCAGCAGCAGGACATCCGCGACCTGCTGCACAACCAGTCAGCCGTGCTGAAGGTCCACTGCCAAGACCCGCGCTTGATGGCTAGAGAATTGCTGGCGCGGGCCCCCATCACCCGCATCACCATCGAGCCGGATGCGCTGATGCTGCAGGCCTCTGATGTCGACGCGCTGTGCCGCGCCCTGCCCCAGGCGGTGCTGGCCACCGGGCTGGAGGTCCGCGAGGTGACCACCCAGGGCGACGACCTGGTCAGCCTGTTTGCCGCCCTGGCCCAAGAGGTCCGATGAGCTCTGGAGGACCCATGAGGCAAGGCCGCCCCACCCACGCCGACGCCGATGGCGCGCCCCAGGGCAGCTGGAGCTACACCGAGGTCACGTGGCCGCGGCCGATGTCGCTGCTGCGCGCGGTCATGCTCCACGCGTCTGTACACTTGCGCAGGCTGCTGACCCTGCGGCGCCTGTGGCCCTACCTGCTGCTGATGGCACTGCCGATTGTGGCGTCGGCAGGCCTGGCCAGGCTGGCGCTGGACGACACCAGCGTCATTGGTCGGTTCTTTCAGTACTTTACGCTGCGCGCCCTGGCGTTGTGTGCCCTTGGCCTGGGCGTGGCTGCCATCCGCGAGGATGCCGAAGGCGGCGTGCTGCCGCTGGTGCTGCTGCGACCGCGGGCCACCCTGGCCGTGCCCATCGGCCGGTGCCTGGCGGTGACGGCGGTGGTCGGCGTGCTGGGCACTGGCATGGCGCTGGGCACCTTGGCGGCCCTGCTGGGCACGCCGTTCAGCCCGGACCTGGCCTACGTGGCGCGGGCAGTGACGGCGGCGTGGGCCGGCGCGTTTGCCTACACCGGTGTCTTTCTGGGCTTTGGCAGCTGGTTTGCCGCGGGCACGGCGGTCGGGCTGGGCTGGCTGGTTGGCATCGACCTGGTGCTGGCCCCCTACGCCGAGGCGGCGGGCAGGCTGTCGCCCTCTCACTACCTGGCGATTCTGGCCCAGACTTTGCCCGGCCGCGACATGGTGGCCGCCAACACCGCGGGGCAGGTCCCCGGGGCGCTGGCGGGGTTGCTGATGGTCGGTGCGCTGGGGGTCGCGGCGGCGGCTTGGCGCCTGCGCGGCGATCCGCCGGCGTGACGCACGAGTGCAAGGAGACCCGGATGACCGCACGTGCCAACACTGTACTCAAAAGGCTCAGCTTTTGGGTCGCCGCAGCTGCCGGCTGCGCCGCTTTGACCCTCAGCGGCTGCGCGGCTCCGCAAGTGACGGACGTCACCGGGCTGCATGTGGACCCGGTGCCGCCCTCTGACACCGACACCTCTGCCCTTTGGACCGGCCGCTGGCGCACCAACTGGGGCCAGCTGGACCTGCAGCTGCAGCAGGGCGTGGTCCGCGGCGCCTTCCGCTACGAGTCAGACGGGCAGGAGCGCGTAGGCCTCATCGTCGGTCAGCCCAAGGGCAACCAGCTGATACTCAAGTGGATTGAGCAAAAGGCCAGCGCCAAGGGCCGCGGCATCCTGGTCATGGCGGCCGATGGCAGCAAGTTCTCTGGCACCTACGGCAGCGAAGAGTCTGACAGCGATGGCGGCGAGTGGTCGGGCATCCGGGTGCAGATGGCCCCCTGATCACGGCGATCCCGTTGCGGTTTTAGGGCTTGGCCCCGCCGCCAATCCAGTTCTGCAGGGCCGTCGCCGAGTCGCCTGTCAATCCGCCAGATCCCGCGGGCATCTTGCCGCCGCCACAGCTGCCAAAGGGAAACGACGCTACGGCCTTGTTGAGGATCCGCGAGCTGCCCGTCGAGCCGGCGACCACGGCGCTGCCTCCGCAAATCTGGGCCGTGGTCAACCAGTTGTAGGCGCCCTCTGCGCTGCCGAACATGCCGTGGCAGCCGCTACAGCCGTTGCCGACAAACACCTTGGTGTAGATGGGCTCAAACTCGGTCAGCAGCAGCTTGCAGGCCTTGCCGTCGCCGCTATAGCCCTCTTTGCAGGTGCAGCTGAAGCCGCCAGAGCTATTGGCGCAGGTCGCCTTGCTGGAACAACCAGCGGTTCCGGCTGCGCATTCGTCGATGTCGCTGCAGGTCTTGCCATCGCCGCTGTAGCCACCTTTGCAGGCGCACTGAAAGCTGCCGGGCACGTTGCTGCAGGTCGCCTGGGTAGCACAACCAGCTGAGCCGGCTGAGCATTCGTCAATATCGCTGCAGGTCTTGCCGTCGCCGCTGAAGCCGGACTTGCAGGTGCAGCTGAACGCTCCCGGGCTGTTGGAGCAGGCCGCGTTGATGGCACAGCCGCTGCTGCCGCCGGCGCACTCGTCGATGTCGCTGCAGGTCTTGCCGTCTCCCTGGTAGCCCGACTTGCAGGTGCAGGTAAACGATCCTGCGGAGTTGCTGCAAGCGGCCAAGGCGCTGCAACCGGCGCTGCCCGCGGCGCACTCGTCGATGTCGGTGCAGGCCTTGCCGTCGCCGCTGAAGCCGGCCTTGCACTCGCACTTGGCGCTGGCGCCCGGCTGGTTGAGGCACGCGGCGTCTTTGGCGCAACCGCCGTTGTTGGTGGCACATTCGTCCACGTCGGTGCAGGACTTGCCGTTGCCCGTATAGCCCGAATTGCAGGTGCAGGTGAAGGAACCGGCGGAGTTGCTGCAGGTCGCCTCGCTGCTGCAGCCCGCTTTGCCGGTGGTGCACTCGTTGATGTCGGTGCAGGTCTTGCCATCGCCGGCAAAGCCGGGCTTGCACGCACAGGCAAAAGAACCCGCCGAATTGCTGCAGGTTGCGTCGCTGCTGCAGCCCGCCTTGCCGGTGGCGCACTCGTCGATGTCGGTGCAGGTATTGCCGTCGCCGCTAAAGCCCGGCTTGCAAGAACAGCTGGCCGATCCAGAGGAATTGCTGCAGATGGCGTCGGCTGCGCAGCCGGCCGTCCCGGCGCTGCACTCGTCGATGTCCAGGCAGAGCTTGCCGTTGCCAGAGAAGCCCGCCTTGCAAGCACATTCTGGCAGGCCGCCGCTGGGCTGGGTGCAGGTGGCCTCTGCCGCACAGCCGCCGTTGCTCTCTGCACAGGAAACTGTGGCTTTGCAGGTCTTGCCGTCGCCGCCAAAGCCGTCTTTGCATACGCACACCGCGCTGCCGGGCAAGTTAGAGCAGGTGGCCTGGGTGGCGCAACCGGCCGTGCCAGCAGCACATTCGTCTATGTCGCTGCAGGTCTTGCCGTCACCGCTGAAGCCAGCCTTGCACTGGCAATTGGCGGGCGCGCCGACCTGGTTGCTGCACAGGGCATTGGCGCTGCAGCCGCCGTTGGCCGTGGCGCACTCGTCGATATCGACACAGTTTTTGCCATTGCCTTCCAGGCCGGCGCCGCAGGTGCAGGTGGGGTCGGCGCCCAGCTGGTTGGCGCAGACCGCGCTGGCGTGGCAACCGCCGTTGGCCGTGGCACATTCGTCGATGTCGGTGCAGGTCTTGCCGTCGCCCTTGTAGCCGCTGGGGCAGGAGCACAAGGCCGGACCGCCGGGCTGGTTGGCACAGCTGGCCACGCTGCTGCAGCCGCCGTTGGCCGTGGCGCACTCGTTTACGTCGGTGCAGGTCTTGCCGTCTCCCAGGTAGCCATCTTTGCATAGACAGCTGAACGATCCCAGGGTGTTGCTGCAAGCAGCCTGGGTCGAGCAATTGGCCATGCCTACCGCGCACTCGTCGATGTCGCTGCAGCTTTTGCCATCGCCCGCAAAGCCCGGCAGGCAGGCGCAGCTGGGCGGGGCGCCGACCTGGTTGGTGCAGCTGGCGTTGCTGCTGCAGCCGCCGTTGGCCAGGGCGCACTCGTCGATGTCTGAACACTCGGCCACTGTGCCGCCAAGGCCGGGCTTGCAGGCGCAGCTGCCGGCGGTGCACACCGCGGTGCCGGGCGCGTTGCAGGTGCTGCCGTCGCTGAGGGCCGCGTGTTTGCAGCCTGCGCTGCCTTGGCAAGAATCGGTGGTACAAGCGTTGGCGTCGTCGCACAGGTTGGTGGCCGGGCCGGCGGCCTCGTCGGTGGCTCCGTCGCAGTCGTCATCGCTGCCGTTGCAGACTTCTGGGGTTGGCGTGCACGGCAGCGCCGCGTCACCGCTGGCGTCTTGGCCGGCGGCCCCGTCGCCTGCGGCGGCGTCTGGCTGCGCCCCATCGGCCCCGGCGCCGTCGGCCCCGGCAGTGTCGCCTCCGCCAGTATCGACTCCGCCAGTGTCAGCCGCGCTGGTATCTGGCCCAAGCGAGTCTGCAGCGCTGCTGTCTGGGCCGGCGCTGTCGGCGCCATTGGCGGCGTCGGCCTGGGTGGCCGCGGCCTTGGGGTCGGCTTCTTCTTCGCACCCTGCGGCGGATAGCAAGACCAAAGCCAGTAGCCCAGCCTGCCAACCCATCGCGCGACACGCCTGAACGCCGCGGGCCCGCAGCCCGCCTCTAGAATTCACCATGATGCCCCACCCACGGCACAACTGCCGGCCCCAGCTGCAGCCCGGCCCCCCGATTGGCCCGCTTGCCTGGACGCCGCTTGGCGGTCGCGCTCGCAGCGCACCCTAGCGGAGCCGGCCGCCCAGGGCAACTTTCGCGCTGGCCATAAGGCAGGCGGGTAGCCATATAGCATTGAATTGGCGCAATTTGTTGCTGTTGACGGGGCGACGGGGTCCGGGTAGGCTGACCAGAGGCAGTGCAGACGTTGGCAGCAAAGCGGGCAACACGCCAACGGCGAGGTGGTTCTATGGTCATACAGTGGGGCAAGATTGCGGCAGTCGCTGGGCTGTGGGCGCTGATAGGCTGCCTTGGCGCCGGCTGTGGCGGTGAAGAACCCGCCGCAAAGTCAACAGATAGTGGAGCCATCGCCGACCTGACCGGCGCCGATCAGCCAAGCGAGCCACTGGACACCGCGGCCACCTCCGGCAGCGACACTGGCCTCGTCTTTGACGTCCCTGCGGACTTCTCTGGCGGCACCGACGCCGGCGGCCTGGACCTGGTTTCTGCCAAGAAGTGCAACCTGGCCAGCCCCCAGCCCGGCGGCTGCGGGTGGTCCTGCACAGAGAACGCCGCTTGCTCGTTTGGCTATTGCGTGCCCAGCCGCGCCGACCGCTTGTGCACCACCTCTTGCCAGTACAGCGCCGAGTGCCCAGAAGGCTGGAGCTGCGCGCAGTTGGCCGGCGCGCCTGACACCGTCTACGGCTGCTTGCCCAGCTCGCCCAACCTGGGCCGTCCGTGCCTGGCTGACCTCGATTGCGTGTTGACGGTGGGCCAGACCGTAGCCGGCCTGGGCGACGTGTGCCTGGCCCAGGGGACCGAGGGTTCATTTTGCGCCAGCGACTGCGCGGCCACCGGCGTGTGCCCCAGTGGCTTTGGCTGCAAGACGCAGAAGCTGGCCAGCGGCAAAGAGAAGAAGCTGTGCGTCGCAGAACAGCTGGACAGCAACTGCACCCCGCGCTTTGAGCTGGACAAGGCAGAGACCCAGTGCAGCAACGCCAACATCGCCGGCGTCTGCATGGGCAGGCGCCACTGCAGCAAGGGCAAGCTGAGCGACTGCGACGCCAAGACCGCTGCGACCGAGCAGTGCAACAGCGCCGACGACGACTGCGACGGCGTGACCGACGAGCCGGTCACCGACGGCAGCTGCCAGGTAACGGTGGGCGCCCTGGCCTGCCCCGGCACCCCGCTTTGCATCGGCGGCAAGACCACTTGCATTGGCCCAGAGCCAAGCGAGGAGGCCTGCAACGGCAAAGACGACGACTGCAACGGCAAGACCGACGAAGGCTGCGACGACGACAAAGACGGCTTCTGCGACGCTGCCATGGGCTACGGACCCGGCACCAAGGCCTGTGCCAAGGGGGCGGGCGACTGCGACGACAAAGACGCCGGGCGCAACCCCACCGCCAAAGAGTCGTGCAATAGCGCCGACGACAACTGCAACGGCCTGACCGACAGCGACGATCCGCTGCTGCCGCTGCACGACCCCCAAAAGTGCGAGCAGCAAAAGGGCGTCTGCGCTGGCGCGCTGAAAGGCGCTGCCCTTTGCCAGGGCGGCCAGTGGCAGGCCTGCACGGCGACCGACTACCAAAAAGCCAACCCTTACTACGCCAAAGGCGAGGTCTGCGACGACAAGGACAACGACTGCAACGGCCAAGGCGATGACGGCTGCAACGACGACGGCGACGGCTATTGCGACGCCGCCATGGCCACCATTGGCTTTCCGCTGACCTGCAGCAAGGGCGGTGGCGACTGCAGCGATGCCGACAGCAGCATTGGCCCCGGGCTGGCAGAATCGTGCGACGGCAAGGACCAAGGCTGCAATGGCGTGACCGACGAAGGCTGTGACGACGACAAGGATGGCCAGTGCGACGACAGCATGGCCTACCAGGGCACCCCGACCGTTTGCCCCAAGGGCAGCGGCGACTGCGATGACCAAAATGCCAAGCGCTTCAAAGGTGCCCTCGAGACCTGCAACGGCTACGACGACAACTGCGTAGCCGGGGCCGACGAGACCTTTCCCGAGCTCGGCATCTCCTGCAGCGACGGCAAGGGCATCTGCAAGGCGTCTGGCACCTACACCTGCTCGGCCGATGGCAGCCAGGCCGTGTGCAGCGTGGCCGCCGGCAAGCCCCAGCAAGAAATCTGCGACAACCTGGACAATGACTGCAACGGCAGCACCGATGAAGGCTGCGACGACGACAAAGACGGCTACTGCGACAGCGCCATGGCCACCGCTGGCAAGCCCACCGCCTGCCCCAAGGGCGCTGGCGACTGTGACGACGCCGCCCTGAAGGTCTACCCCGGCGCCAAAGAGGTCTGCGACGGCCTGGACAACGACTGCGACGCCAAGACCGATGCCAGCGACGGCGACCTGCTGCTGGACGATCCCCAGCTGTGCGAGAAGCAGACCGGCACCTGCCAGGGCAGCAAGAAGCCGCTGGACCTGTGCGCCGGCGGCAAGTGGCTGGCCTGCAACGCAGAGGGCTACGCACTGTGGAACAGCAGCTACAGCCTGGCCGAAAAGTGCGACAACCAGGACAACGACTGCAATGGCAGCGCCGACGAAGGCTGCGACGATGACAACGACGGCTACTGCAACAAGAACATGCTGTCGCTGGGCGCCGTGACCACCTGCAACAAAGGCCTGGGCGACTGCGACGACAAGGACCCCGGGGTGTGGCCCGGCGCCGAAGAACTGTGCGATGACAAAGACAACAACTGCAACATCCAGGTAGACGAAGACTGCGACGCCGACGGCGACAACTACTGCAGCGTGGACCGCAAAGTCGCCCCCGGCTTCAAGCCCAAGGTCTGCCCCGGCGGCGGCGGCGACTGCAAAGACAGCGACGTCAAGGTCAACCCCGGCGTGACCGAGCTATGCGCGGACTTTGTCGACAACAACTGCAGCGGCAAGACCGACGAAGGCTGCGCCCCCACCGTCATCGGCTTTGCCGGAGAGGGAGGCCCCAATTTCTCTACCGAAGGGCTGCTGCAGTGTGCAGGCTACCTCGACAAGTCCAACGCAGAGGACATTCCGCTGGCCTGGGGCATCGACTGCGCCGACAAGAACTGGACACGCCTGCGGGTAGCCTGCGGCGCCAGCAAAGACCCGGCACAGCTGCGCTGGATCGACGTCAAGAAGAACGTATTTGCCACGGGCTTGCTCAACAAGGCTGAGTTTGGCTTGATCAACAACAGCAATTTCAGCCTGGGCGCAGAGAACCTGATCAAGTGCGACGCCGACAACCCCAACGCCGCGCGGTCGTGGTGGGTCTCTGCCCTGGGCTGCGGCGAGTTCTTGCCCACGCTCACGGTCAACAACACCTCGTGCGAGTATGAAGCGTCCGGCTGTTTTGGCTTGGGGCTTTCGGGCCCACGCTACCTGTTTGTCTACGTCGGCAAGTAGGCCGCGGGCTGCCGGCCGGGGGCGTCGGACAGTACGGTAGGCAATGTCTGATCCTTGAAATCGCTGGGGTTTACCGGCAGGGCGGTTCGACGCTCGCCGCGCCGCGGCTTGGCGGCCGGCTCCGCCAGCTGGGGCCTCCGGCCACGGCCGGCCGGCGCCGGACAGTCGTCGGACAGTACCGTAGGCAATGTCTGATGCCTGAAATCGCTGGGGTTTACCGGCCAGCTCCGCCTACCAGCCCCAGGCCACCGACAAGCCGCCGCCGGTAGTGCCCATGCTGCCACTGACCGCCGGTACCGCGCCACCGCCGCTGCCGCGGTGCAGGAAGTAGGGCACGGCAAAGCCAATGGCCGAGCCGGTCACGGCGCCCAGCATCACATCGGTAAAGTAGTGCTTGTCTGCCGCAATCCGCAGATAGCCGGTGGTCGCCGCCATGGCCAGGCCGCTGCCCCACACCGCCGGGGCCCAGCGATAGCCGCGCATCGAAGCCACCGTGCCGCTGGACACCGCCAGCGCAAAGACCAGGTTGGTGTGGCCGGAATAGAAGGACATGTTGTTGTCGGCTGGGTGGGCGGTCTTGCCCTTGTCGGCCGCAGCCAGCGCGTGGACAAACGGTCGCTCGCGCCCTACCGCAAACTTGACTATCTGGTTGAGGTCGGCGGCTAGCGCGGTGGCCTCTGCCACAATCAGCATGTCAATCCCGGCGTTGCCCAGGGCTCCCTCCTGCTGGGCCGCCAGCGCTACCCCGCCAAGGGCCAGCAGCGGCGACAGGGCAAAGCCGGTGACGTTGCTCCAGGTGTTGGGCGCTGCGGTGTCCTGCCACTTCAGGGCGTTGCGCACGCTGGTGTCGACGGCTGGCACGCTGTCGCACCACTGGCACGTCTGGCGAGCCAGGCGGTCCTTGAACAATTCAGAGGTCAGCCAGCCGGCGGTGGCCACGGCGGTGACCGGGATGTCGACCCGCAGGTCGTAGCGCAGCGGCTCCACAGCTTGGGCGCGCCGCGGTGCAGCCACCGCAAGCACCAGCAGCGCGGCGGCCAGCCAGCGGTACAGCGGCAGGCTGGTGCAGGGCCCCGGCAAGGCCAGCGCGGCAGTGCCCCCAAGACGCCATGGGCGCTGGGGGGTGGCGTGGGCCCGGAGCGGTTCCAGCTGGTTTTCTTGGCTGGCGGTAGAGCGAACTTGCTTGCAATCCATGGATTTCCCTCATCACCCGGTTGGCAACGTATGGGCGGGCCACCGTGGGTGGCACGGACGCTGCACCTACTGCGCCAGGGCCTGCAACATGGCCTCAGGCTGATTGCCCACCAGCGCCCGGTCGCCAACCAGCAGGATCGGCCGGCGCAGCAGGTTGGAGTCCAGCAGGACTGCCGCCGCAAAGGTGCTGGGGTCCGGGGCGGTGTCCTTCCAGCCGCGCGCCTTGGCCACCTCGTGGCGGGTGTTGAGCACCTGCGCCACGCCGCCGGCCGCTGTCACTAGCGTCAGCACTTCGGCAAGGGTCAGGGGATCCTTGGCATAGTTGCGGTCGCCCAGCGCGGGGTGGCGGGCGCGCAGGATCGAGCGCACTTCGCGAGCGGTGGTGCAGGTCGACTTCCAGTACAGGGTCGCAGTCATTGGGGTTCCTGGTTCTGGCGGTGGGGGGGGGGGCCAAGGGGCGTGGGCTGCTGCTGCGAGAGGAGGGCAGCGTACTGCGACTGCTCAGCGCGAGCAACAACGGCAAATTGGACGGCTGAATGCGCTTTGGCAGGCCCGCGCTGCGCGGTTGGCTGGCCTGGCCCCTGGCGCCGCAGCCGCCGAGGCGCCTGATCCGCCAGCCCGCCAATTGCTCAAGGCAGCGCAACCCCCATGGCCAGCAGCTGTTGCTCCACTTGGCCAGCCCAGTCGCGGTTGGCCGCCAGACTGGCAGGGCTGGGGTGAAGGATCCGCCCCACCGCAATCTCCATCCCTGCCAAGGCGCTGCGGGCCCGCTCTTCGGCATACTGGCCCACGCCAATGACGCGCAGCGGCTGCAGCACGCTGACGCTGTCGCGCAGTGCCTGGTCGCACAGGGCCTCGACGGCCAGGCGCTCTGATTCCTTCACCACCAGCCTCCGACGCGAAGGATCTCGCTGACGTGCTGTAAGCCGGCTTTGTAAGTGCGGAAGAAGGCTTCGGCGCCGGCGGAGGTCATGTTGTGCCAAATGCACTCGCGGCCGCCGTCCGGCTTGTCCTGCAGGCTGCACAGGACGAACGAGCGGCGGACTTGCTCGGCGTCGGCAAAGGTGAGCAAGTCGAGGAGCAGCGGGTTCTGGCCGGCGAGGATGGCCTGGCGCTCGCCGATTTGGTCCAAGCAGGGGGCGATCCAGCTGTGGTGGAAGCCGCTGGCGAGCTCGTCGGCCAGGACCACGCCTTCTGGGATGCAGGCGAGGTACCAGTAGAAGGCGAACAGGCGCTTTTGGCCGAAGCTCAGGCGGTTGCCTTCGTCATGGAGGTCCGCAAAGTCCAACGCCGCGACGCGCGATAGTAGCTTGAGCAGCGCGGTCTTGCCGGTGCCATTCTTGCCCAGCAGCACTTTCAGTCCTGGGCTGAACTCCAGGAACGTACCCGGCGCTACGTGCGGAAACTTGTGCAAGACTAGCTTCTGGATGCGCAGCATGAGGTCGGGCCTTGGGACGCGGCAGAGCGGACTGTCCCTCAACTGCCGGGCAGCTCGACCGCCGGGAAGTCCGGCAGCCTAAGAAAGAACTCTCTGATGATGCCAGCTGCCTCTGCGGGATCGGGCCGGATGCCAGACTTGTCTGCCCAGCGCCGACCGTGCGCCAGCCAATGCCGGTGCGAGACCAGCAGCCGCATCCGGGTCAGCTCTTTCGTGTTGCCAGTCTGTTCATACCAGATCCTTAGTAAAGGTCCGAGCTTGACTCCGTCCCGGGTATCAACGGGCAGGTCTTTCATCGCTAGGCGAACGCCAGTTTTCTCGCGCCGCGCCAACCGTCGGTGGTAGTCGCGCATGAGCGCCGCCTCCGCGCTGGCGACGAGCATCATCACGACCTGCTGATCCAGCTCTTCGCGTGTCGCGCGCAGGTCCTTTACGAGTTCATGTTCGGCTAGGCCGAAGTAGGGGCTCGCTGGGTCTGTTGTAGCGGCTCTTGGCGTGCGCTCAACGACACGCAGCGCGGCCAGCGCCCTTCGATAGTTTGCTAGAACGAAATTGGGCGTGGGCGCCTCGGCCAGCGCCGCGTTCATGGCAGCAGCCACTTCAGCGCCAGAGCAAACGTATCTTCGTCCACCGCATGTTGGGTGCCGGTCCGGCCCGGCAGGTCGCCGACGAAAACCCACTTGGAGGCGGGGTCGCGGAAGATGACGATTTTCTCGCCGGATGCCGACGCCATGTCCACGCGACCGCGCATCCCAGAAACGCTGATGCCAGGAGCCAGCACCGCGCCAACGATTTCCAGGCCGCGGGGCTCGACGGATACGTATCGCCCAGAGCCGGGGAAGGTCATGGAGACAGTGGGCGCTTCGTACTCACCGTGCTCGTCTTCGTACACTTTGAGTTTGCCCGGCTTGACTTCGAGTAGTCCTTCGCTGGACAGCGGCTGCAGCCACGACTCAATCTGGGCGATGAGCGCCTCCAGGTCGCTGATCCATTTCGCCAGGTCGACCTTGCCCTGGCCTTGCGCGGTGCGGCGGGCCTTCAGTTCTCGTACGAGATCGTTCATTTCGGCAGTCTGTGCCATGGTGCTCCTGGGCGGGCGCGAACCCGGTACATGGAGGGTAGCGACGGACCGTTTGGGGCGTCAATAGCGGGGGTGTTGCAGAGGGCGGGAAGGTTTGGGTACGACGGTGTACGTCCGCGGTCGAGCCAGACCGGGTACAACGAGCCAGACCGGGTACAACGAGCCAGTCCGGGTACCAGCCAGACCGGGTACGAGCAGGCCTCCGCGCCCGCGACCGCCTTGCCCGTGACCGGCACGAACCCGTGGTCCTTCGCTGGCCCAGGTCTCGCCAGTCCGGGTACGAGCGGGCCTCCGCGCCTGCGACCTACGGTTCAACGACCGGAAACACCCAAGGATACCGCCCCGTCTCGGGCCAGCGACGCCACGGATTCCTCGCCACGTAGGCGACTTTCTCGGCCAGTTCACCGTCAGCCCGCACAATGCGGTCGTGCCCATCCCGACGCCAAATCGGCGCTTTGCGCCCGCCCATCAGCAATGCGCGTGCCGCGAAGGACCGCCATGAATGAAGCACAGCCTCCAGAGTCCAGGATTGGGCTGGCGTGACGACGACGTGGACGTGATCGTCCATGACGACCCAAGCGTGCAGAAGATAGCGAACTCCATCGAAATGCTGGAGGGCGCCTGCCACCAACGTGCGCTCCTCCGCGGCCAATGGGGAAGCGCCTTGGGCCAGGCTCCACGTCACGAAGTAGGTGCCGCTTGCCTCGCGAAGTCGCGGGCGAGTATTGCGGCGGCCCTCTGTGCCAACATAGCTGAGACAGATCGGCGGTTGCAGTTTAGAGTAGGGCGCGGAGGTGTGAGTTGAAGAGCCAAGACCAGAACGGAAGCGGATCAAATCAAAGCAATCT
>CAIXGW010000080.1 GCA_903919145.1 uncultured Myxococcales bacterium | reverse complement strand
TGGCAGCTGCCGCAGAAAGAGGCCGACGAGGCTGCGGAGGCGGTGCAGGAGGGCGAGATGCCCATGCCGATCTTCTTGCTGCTGCACCCTGAGGCGCGCCTGACGGACGCCGAAAAGCAGCAGCTGGTCGCCGGCTTGAAGGCGACGCTGGGCGAAAAGGCCCACGGCGGCGCCAAGGACCGTCAGGGCCACGACGAGCGCGGAGAGCGCGGCGAGCACTAGCAGCAGAGCCGCCGCGCCGGGCGCCGCCGCTGCAATTGCCATGGCCCTGTCATCCGATGGCCAGACCGCGATGCGCAGGGCGACCGCAGTGCTACAATTGCGTCCTCGCTTGCGGGTGTGTCGGCGCGGGATGCGCGGATGCACATGTCCCTCTTCGCCGTTGGAAAGGTATTGCATGTCTAACTTGAGTTTTGCCAGAGCCTGCGCATGCCTCGCACTGGCTGCCAGTCTGTTGGTCGGGGGCCAAGCCGCGGCCCTGGAAATTGGCCAGACCAAGCTGTTTGGCATCGGCGTGGCGGGCGGCTACTACACAGAGAACCTGACGGCCAAGTACTACCTGGGCAACAAGGCGGCCATCCAGGGCTTTCTGGGCGGCTACAACTTTGAGGGGCTGGCGCTGGCGGTCGATTACGTCGTTGAACCTGTCGAGCTGGCCAAAGGCCCCGCCGGCCGGCTGTTTCTGGGCTTTGGCGGCGGTGCCGACTTCTGGTCTTGGAGCAGCTATTCGTCGATCGGGGTGCACGCCCTTGTCGAATTGGGCTGGCACTTCAAGGCGGTGCCCATTGAGTTTGTGGCCGACTGGCGGCCAATGTTCTTCTTTGGCCACCATGACGGCTTTGCCGGTCGCGGCGGTCACGGGGCAGTGCGCTGGTACTTCTGATGCCCAGGCGTTCGCCTCACCTGTTTGGCTACGTCGCCGCTGGCTGTGTCTTCAGCTCACCTTCAGCGCGGACCGACTCGCCGTGCTGGCTGATGTCCAGGCCCAGCTGCTCTTGCTCGTGGCTGACGCGCATCGGCGAGATGAGGTCCACCAGCTTGTAAAGCAGCCAAGAAAGGGCGATGACCGCGGCACCCACGGCCAGCAGCGCCAGGATGTGGGTCTTGAACAAGGCCGTGCCGCCGTACAGCAGCCCGTCGGCTCCGTCTGGATTGATGCGCTTGTCGGCCAAGATGGCGGTGGCCACCATGCCCACGATGCCGCCGACGCCGTGGCAGGGAAACACATCCAGGGTGTCATCCAGCTGGGACTTGCTCTTCCAATGGGCAGCCAAGTTGCTGATGCCCGCCGCAATGGCCCCGATGGCGACGCTCGACCCGACCGACACAAAGCCGGCGGCCGGGGTGATGGCGACCAGACCGACCACTGCGCCAATGCAAGCGCCCATGGCCGAGGGCCTGACGCCGCGCAGCCCATCGACGACCAGCCACGCAAACATCGCCGCGGCCGACGCCGTGTTGGTGGTCAAGAACGCCTGCACCGCCGTGCCAGAAGCCGCAAGAGCTGACCCGGCATTAAAGCCAAACCAGCCAAACCACAGCATTCCGGTGCCAAGCAGTACATAGGGGATGTTGGCTGGCGTGTGCACAAGGCCCGGTTGGTGATCCTGGCGGCGGCCCAAGAAAACCGCCCCTGTCAGCGCAGCAAACCCCGCCGACATGTGGACCACCGTGCCGCCGGCAAAGTCCAGCACGCCCCACTGCCGCAGCAGGCCATTGGGGTGCCAGGTCATGTGGGCCAGCGGGCAGTACACCACCACCGTAAACAACACCATAAAGATCATGTAGCTTGAGAAGCGCACGCGCTCGGCAAAGGAGCCGGTGATGAGCGCTGGGGTAATGATGGCAAACTTGAGCTGAAACAACGCAAACAGCGCAAGAGGGATGGTCTTGGCCAGCGTTGGCTCTGGCGCCGCGCCCACGCCGCTCAGCATCCAGTAGGTGCGCGGATCGCCCACAATCCCGCCCATGGAGTCGCCAAAAGCCAAAGAGAAGCCAAACGCCACCCACACCAGGCTGACCAGGCTCATGGCCACAAAGCTCTGCAGCATGGTCGAAAGCACGTTCTTGTTGCGCACCATTCCGCCGTAGAAGAACGACAAGCCCGGCGTCATCAGCAGCACCAGGGCGGTCGCCGTCAGCATCCAGGCGGTGTCTCCGGTGTCCAGGCCGGTCGGCGGCTTGGCCTCTGCCACCGGTGCACCCAGGCCCAGGGCACAGGCGCCGACCAGGGCGACCAGGGCCAGCTGGGCGCGGCGGCGCGAAAACGGGGTCGACTCACTCATTTGGGCTCTCGCCCGGCGCTGGGGTGGCGCCGCCAGGGCATGCTGCAGCCGTCGCCGCAGAACTACAAGAGCGGCCCCGTTGAATTCAGTGGATATCTGTGTCTGCTTGTGGGCGGGGCGCGGCAGTTGGACGGGGGCCCCTGGCGAGTGTAGGCTTGGCGCGGGCGAAAATCCCGGTCCACGCTCCTGGATCTCCGCCCTGGACCTGGCAGCTGGCCTTCCCACGCCCCTTTGGCGGGCAGGCGGCGAGACGCCGGCGGACAAGCGCGCGGCAGCGCAGCCATGACCAGGTCTCTGGCGGGTGGTTGCCTGCTGCAGTCGGCCCAACAACAGGACAAAGCCTTATGAAAACAACCTCAAGGTCATCGGGGCGCCAGCGGCCGGGCAAGCTGCTTGCGCTGGGGCTGGCCGTCGCGATGGGGCTGGCCGCCGCAGCCGTGCAAGCCAATTCCGCGCAGGCTCAACCGGCCCCCCAGGCCGCGGCCACGGGGCGGGCGGCTCTGCAAGAGGTGGCCCGCCAATTGGCGCGACAGGCCGCCGAACTGGCGACGGCGCTGAGCCAAGAGCAGGCGACCTGCGGCGCTCAGCGCGACAAGGCAAAGGACTGTGGGCCAGAACTGCTGGACAGCCTGGCGCGAATGCGCGCGGTGATGCTGGAGATGGACGAGCTGGTCAAGCACATCGACACCCGGCTGGCCGATGCGTCGCCTGATCAGGGCAACGATGCCGCGCTGCAGGCCTTTTTGCGCCTGCGGGTCGCTCCTGCGGCCGACAGACTGGCCGCCATGGCCGCGGAGGCGCGGCGCGACCTACAGCTGGCCAAGGCAGCGCGTCACGCCAAAGAGTCCAAGCTGCCGGCGCCCAACGTCAAAGCGCAGCCCGACCCGCGTCTGGAGACCGAAATTGCCGTGCCCGCTGAAGCCAAGGTGTTGCCGCCACCGCCGCCGCCGCCGCCCAAACTCCTGGCGCTGTGCAAGGCCAAGCAGGGCCGGGCGTGTCTGGACGCCGCAGGGATCTACGAAGCCCGCAAGCAACCAGTGCAAGCGCAAGAGCTGTACAAGCTGGCGTGCAAGCACGGCGAAAAAGCCGCGTGCGACAAGGCGCTTCCGCCCAAGCCCAAGGCCGCTCCCCCCGCCAAGGGGGCCGCGCCGGCCAGCTGATTGGCCCACGCCCGCCTGGCCGCTCGCAAGTCGATCGCCCTGAGCTCCTGTCGGACGCCTGAGCCGAGTCAACGGTTTTGGCTAGTTAGCGGAAGGTGCCGGTGCTTGTCTGGCAGGCTCCTAGCCGCCCATCACCTGCTCTTCGATGGCCTCAATCCGCAGCGCCAGAGCTTCCCAATCGGCCATGGCCTGATCGACCTCGGCGCGCTTGGCGGCTTGCTCCAGCAGCACCAGCCGGACTTTGTCGCTGTCGGCGTAGAACTCTGGATTGGCCTGCAGCAGCTCGATGTCTTTGAGTCGGGCTTCTGCCGCGGCAATCTGCGCCTCCAGATTGTCAATGCGCTGGCGCAAATCGCGAGTGCGCTTGCTGACTTCCTGGCGGCGCTGGGCCTCGTCGCGCTTGCGGGCCTTCTCCTGATCGCGGGTCTCGGCGCGCGCTTCGCCCACCGGCACTGCCACCCCGGCCTGGGCCAGCGCTGCAGGTCGATCGGGCACGCCGCCGGCCATCAGCCGCTCGACCTCTTTGGGGTCGCCGCCGGCTTTGTGGTACAGATAGGCATCATAATCGCCAATAAACAGCGTGGTTTGGCCGCCGGGCTGGACCTCCAGGATCTTGTCGGCCACGGCGTTGATAAAGTAGCGGTCGTGGCTGACGATGACCACCGTGCCCTCAAAAGCCGTCAGCGACTGCTCCAGCACCTCGCGGGTCGTCAGGTCCAGGTGGTTGGTCGGTTCGTCCAGGAGCAGCACATTGGGGGCGCGCAGCACCATCTTGGCCAGCGCCACCCGGGCCTTTTCGCCGCCCGACAGCACATGGATGCGCTTGTCGACCGACTGGCCAGAAAAGCCTAAGCCGCCCAACACAGAGCGCACCATTGGCACTGTTCGATCGGAAGCCGAGCGCCGCGCTTCTTCGTAGGCCGTGCTGCTGCCGTCCAATTGCTCCAGCTGGTGCTGGGCGTAGTACTCGCGGACCACGCCGCTGCCCAAAATCACGCTGCCGCCCTGAATGTCGGTGACGCCGGCCAGGATCTTGAGCAGCGTGGACTTGCCCGCGCCGTTGGGGCCGACCAGCGCCACCTTGTCTCCGCGCCAGATGGTCATGGTGCAGTCGCGGTAGACTACGTTGTCTCCCCAGGACTTTTGCACGTGGTCCAGGCGCAGGACTTCTTTGGCGGTGCGCGCCGGCTCAGCAAACTTGAGGCCGATCTGCTGGCCGCCCGGCACATCGATGTCGATATTCTCTAGGCGAGCCAGCATCTTCAAGCGGCTCTGTGCCTGCTTGGCCTTGCTGGCCTTGGAGCGAAAGCGGTCGACAAACGCCTGCAGGTGGGCGCGCTGGCGGTCCACCTGGGCCTTGGCCGCCTGCTGCTGCTCCAGGCGGGCGATGCGCCCTTCAATGAAGTCGTCATAGCCGCCCGGGTATTCGTGAACGCCCTTCTTGGTCAGCTCGACCACGTGGGTTGGGATGCGGTTGAGAAAGTAGCGATCGTGACTTACAGCCACCACTGCGCCTTCGTACGCTTCCAAGAAATCCTCAAACCACGCCAAGCTCTCGAGGTCCAGGTGATTGGTCGGCTCGTCCAGCATCAGCACGTCTGGGGCCTGCACCAGCAGCTTGCCCAGCGCCACCCGCATTCGCCATCCGCCTGAAAGGCTTGCGACATCAACGCCCAGATTCTGCCGGGTAAAGCCCAGGCCACCCAGCACGGTCTTGGCGCGGGTCTCCAGCTCGTCGCCGCCGGCCAGCTCATAGCCGATCATGGCCTTGTCGAGCAGATCCAGGGCCTCTTGGCTGCCGGCCCAGTCGTGGTCGTGGGCCATCCGGTCGTGGATCTCCTCCAGGCGCGCCTTGGCCGCACTCCACCCGGGCATGCTGTTCAGCACAACCGGCAGCACCGGGCCCTGGCCAATATCCTCTACATCTTGAGGCAGGTAGCCAATGCGCATTGACTTGGGCTTTTGGACGGCCCCGCCATCGGCCTGGATCTCGCCGTTCAGGATGCGCAGCAGGGTGGTCTTGCCCGCGCCATTGGGCCCCACCAAGCCGTAGCGCCGCCGCGGCAGGATCTGCCAGTGGATCCCCTCAAAAAGAGCTTGAGGGCCAAAGGATTTAGAGAGGTTCTGAAGTTGCAGCATCGGCGGCTCGGGGTGGGCAGAAGGAGGCAGCGCCCGGGGTGGCGCAAAGGAGCGGCATGGTAGCACAGGGCGGAGCTCCTAGGAGCCGGGGATCAGCGCAGCTTCCAGCCCAGCCGGTGGGCTTGCCCTAACGGGCGGCGGGCGGCAAGCTTGGCCCGCAACCACCGGGTTCTGGTCGGCGGTCTGGAGCGTAGATGAGCCCTGTGACCCCTGTGGTTTCCGCTAGTCAAAGGTGCGCCGCCCTGGCCCTGGCCCTGCTGCTGGGGCTGGCTGGCGCTACGGCCTGCAGCTCCACCGCCACACTCGCGGCCGCTGGCGACGCTGGCTCCGGGGCCGACGTCGCGGCTGGGGCATTGGTGGATGCGGCCTTGGACACGGCGGCTGACGCCGCGCCCACCGACGCACCGGCCAAGGCAGATGCCGATGTGGCGGCAGGCAGTTCTTCCAAGAACCTGCTTGATTTTTGCCAGCCCTGGGCCGCGTGGGCCTGCCAGCGCGCCTTGCAGTGCAGCTGTACCACGCCCAAGAGCGGGCCGCCGACCCAGGCGATCTGCCTGCCGTGGATGACCGACATCTGCCTCAAAGACATGGCCAAGATCGATGGGGCGCTGCAGGCGGGGATGCTGGCCATCGACCCTGCGCGGGTGCCGGCGTGCATCACCTGGCTGGACCAGCTGCTGCCCCTTTGCGTGGTGGCGGGCAAGAGCGCCCTGGGCCCAGGCCCTTGCGCCGAGTGGCTGCACCAGCCTGTGCTGGCCGGCGGCAAATGCCAATTCAGCGATCAGCTCTGCCCCGACGGCAGCGGCTGCGTCGACGAAAAGTGCGGAGCTGTGCGCCTGGAAGACGGCGCGCCGTGCAAGAGCGCCAGCCACTGCCAATCGCTGCAGTGCGACAGCCAATCCAAGACCTGCAAGCCCATCCTCAAGATCGGCTCGCCTTGCAAGGAGGGCGACCACTGCCCGCTGCTGAGCCAGTGCAGCGCTGGCTACTGCGCCGGCCTGCCCAAGCTGGGCGACGCCTGCACCAGCAGCGACACCTGTGGCCTGTTGATGACCTGCAGCGCCGGCAATTGCGCGACCGGCCCCAAGACCTGTACGCCCGGCCAAGACTGCGGCGGCGGCGGCAAGTGCCTGGGTCCCGTCTTCAACAGCTGCAAGGCGCAGTTGGCGCAGGGGGCGCCTTGTGTCCAAGACGCGCAGTGCAAGGCGGCCCTGTGGTGTGACCCAGCTGCCGGTCAGTGCGCTCCCCGCCCGGCCGCCGGCTCGCCATGCGCCAACGGCGTCTTGTGTGGCCCTGGCCTGGGCTGCACCAGCGACACCCAGCTGTGCGCCGCGCTGCCCAAGAAGGGCGAGCCCTGTGCCATGAGCGAGTTTGGCCCGATGCTGTGCGGCCCCGGCCTGGTCTGCCAGACCGACGCCTTTGTCTGCGCCGATCCACCGGCTGAGGGCGCGGCATGCAACCAGCACGGCAACTGCAGCCCCAGCGCCGGCAAGAGCCCGGGCGACCTGGTTTGCGCCTTTGGCCCTACCGGCAGCACCTGCGTCAAGCGCCAGCCCAAGGGCAGCAAGTGCGAAAATGACATCTGCGCCGCCGGCCTATTCTGCGACTTCAAAAGCAATTCCTGCGCCCAGGTCTACGCCACCGGCCAGTCCTGCAGCGCCGGCAACGAGTGCGGCCTGGACGGATCGTGCGCCCCAGACGACCAGGGCAAGCTCCGCTGCGTACCCATGCCCGGCGCCGGCGGGACCTGCCTGATGGAATGTGCCGAAGGCCTTTTCTGCGACAAGGGAATGACCCAGGGCACCTGCCAGCCCCCCGTCTGTCAGCTCTTCTACCAGCTGCAGTAGCCGGCCCGCCGTCAAGGCTCTGGCCAGAAGAACTGGTCGGGAGCCTTGGGGCCAGTAGCTTGGCCAAAGTTGCTTGCTTCACCCGCTGTTTACTATGCTCTCTCGCCACGGACACCTGCTGGAGCCCCCCATGACCAAGCCGCCCCCTGCTCGCGAATTTGTTGCCCAGGGCTTTGGTAAGACCTTGGTCCGGCTGGCCCTTCTGGTGGGCGGTGCCTTGGCCAGCGGCTGCGCCGAGGACCCGGCGCCAGAGCAAATCATCGACGTCTCGCGCTGGCTGTACCGCAACTACGCCACCGCCAGCGACGAGCGCATGGCCGAAGCCGTGGTCGCGCTGGCGGGTTCTGTTACGGCGGTGACGGCTGACAACCCGTTCAAAGGCCTCATCGGCTCGCTCAAGGCTGGGGACAATGCCGTAGTCGGGCGCACCGGCGTGGATCCCACCAAGACCGTGGGCATGATGGTCGTCACCGAATTCAACTGCAAGCTGGCCCAGGTAGAGAAAATCCACAGCGCCGCCGACCAAAATGCCCTGCACCCTAGCGCCTACACGGCCTACAAGCGCACCTTTCGCCAGAGCCGCGATGAGTACCTGGCCCGCAAATTCAACCAGCTTGACTGGGACACGGAGCTGACTTCTGACTACGCCAGCGAGAAACTCGACGGCAGCCTGCGCTTCATCGCCGATCTGGGCAAAGCCAAGAGCCCCTACGGCGCCGCGCTGGTGTCGCGCACCTGGCTGAAAGAGAACGCGGTGGCAGTGGCGTCAGCCACAGAGTGGCAGCAGGACTATCAGGTGGAAGCCTATTTTGAGCGCACCCCAGGCAAAGTGGTCCACCTGTTTGCTGTGTGGCGGCAGGCGCAGTTCATGGGCCTCTCCAATGAGAGCACCACCCTGCAAAATCTGCAGTTTGGTGGGTTTGTCGACTGGGACAAAGAGGTCGAGAAGGCCTGCGCCTCTGGCAAATTCTGAGGCTTTATGCGGTTTTTCTTGAGCTTGGCCGATCGCTTTCGCCCCAAGGTCTGCTGCGCCTGGCTGCTGACTGTGGCAACCAGCGCCGCGTGCACTGTGACGCCTGCCCGCGACCTGGGGCCGCTGCAGCCGCAGACCCCGGCGCGGCTGGCTGCCGTCGACTGGGCTGCAGCGGGAGACGAGGCGGTGGCGTGGCTTTCGGCCTACTTGCAGGTCGACACGACCAATCCGCCAGGCAATGAGACCCGCGGCGCAGAATTCCTTAAGGCGATTCTTGCCAAAGAGGGCATTGACGGCGAGATCCTGGAGTTTGCCCCGGGGCGCGGCTCTTTGGTGGCCAGGCTGGCCGGTTCTGGCGCAGAAAAGCCGCTGTGCCTGATGTCGCACATCGACGTGGTGACCGCAGAGAGCGCCAACTGGGCTCCAGGCCGCGGTCCGCTGTCGGGGGCGATTGCCGATGGCTACGTCTGGGGCCGCGGCGCGCTCGACATGAAGGGCCAAGGCATTCTGGAGCTGGCGGCGATGGTCCAGCTCAAGCGCCACAAGATCCCCCTCAAGAGAGACGTGGTCCTGCTGGCCGTGGCCGACGAAGAGGTCGACAACCTGGGCACCCGCTTTCTGATCGACAAGCACTGGGCCCGCATAGGCTGTTCGCATCTGCTCAATGAGGGGGGCATCGGCATCCGCGACGTGGTCTATCCTGGCCAGACCGTGTTTGGCGTGTCGGTGGCAGAAAAAGGCCTGCTGTGGCTCAAGATGACGGCGCGCGGCAAGGCGGGGCACGGCTCTACCCAGCTGCCGGGTCGGGCGCCTGACAGGTTGCTGCAAGCGCTCGACAAATTGCGCGCTCGCCAGCTGGTGGCGGCGGTCCATCCGTCGCTGTACGAGTCGCTGGCGGCGGCCGGGCGCCACGGTGGCGGCGCGACCGGCTACGTGCTGCAGCGGCCCTGGCTGGTCGACACCCTGGCGGTGGGCAAGCTGATGGAAGAGCCCGGATCGCGGGCGATGTTGGCCAACACCTGCAGCATTACTGGCTTCTCTGGCATGCACCAGCCCAACGTGGTGCCCAGCGAAGTCAGCGCCCAGCTGGACTGCCGGCTGCTGCCCGGCCTCAAGCCAGAGGCGCTGCTCCAAGAGCTGCAGGCGCTGGTCGGCGATGACCAGGTCAGCTGGCAGGTGCTGCACCAGGCGCAAGCGACCGAATCGCCAACGGATGACCCGCTGTTTCTGGCCCTGGCCCGCCATGTCCTGGTCGGTCGCAGCGACGCCGTGGTGGGACCTCTGCTGTCGGTGGGCTTTACTGACAGCATGTATGCCCGTCAGGTCGGCGTGCGCGCCTACGGCTTTCTGCCGGTCGCCGTGACCCGCCAGGTGGCCGAGACGATGCACGGCGCCGACGAGCGGATGCCCGTGGTCGAGTTCAAGCGCGGCATCCGGGTGTTGTACGGGGCGCTGTTGGACGTGGCCGCCGAGTGAGCCCCTGGGCCGGGCCAGCGGCCGTGCCCCGACAAACACGTGACGCTCTGCCGACCCATTCCCTTGATTTTGCCTGTTGCGGGCGCACCTTGGTAGGCGGAGGTCGCCTATGCAAGCTCTTCGCAAACACTGGTGGTGGGCAGCGTTGTTAGCTGCAGCGTGCCTGCTGTGGCTGCTGATGCCCAAAAGGGCTGGTGGCCAGAGCCCTTTGCCCGGGGCCCCTGCGGCCAGCAGCGATGAACCGCGCGCCTATCAGGGGCCCTTTACCTGGACCCAAAAGCGCATGGGCCTTGGGGCCACGGTGACCGGCGAGATCAAGCTGAGAATCCTGCCGGCCGCCGGCAAGTTCACCTGTTTTCTGAGCGGTACAGGTCCCTTAGAGGGCACGCTGGTCGTGGGCCCGTCGACGACCCGGATGAACGGCAACGTGCGCATGGCCGCTTCGACCTGCAGCGGAACGTGGAACCCGGCAACGGGGGAGATCAGCGGATCGGCGCAGCTGCGCGCCACCACAGTGGGGACAGCCACGGTCGATGTCGCTGCCGGTGGCCACAAGCAGCACAGCGTTCAGCCGATGGATAGCAGCTCGAGCGATGCTTTGACGCTGCGCGGCATTACCGAAGGGGCGCAAGCGCACGGCGTTGCCAGCTACGCCAAGGGCGGCTCCTTCACTTGGACAGCGGCGCTCGCTGGCGGTGTTGCCCCACCAGCTCCGCCGCCCGCAGCGCAGCCACCTGGCAAGCCGCCGGCGGCGGGACCCCAGCCGCTGGTCGGGCCCTCTGGGGGGCCGTCTGCCGCAGCGCCAGCGAATCCCCCCGGATCCAACGCCGATCATCCCAAGACGGCCAAGGCCAAGGCCGGCCAACAACAGGCCAAGCAGGCCTTGACTCAAGCCCTGGCGCCGGTCAAAGCTCAGGCTAACCCTGCTGATTCCTTTGATGAAGCTGCGGGCAAGGGCATGGCGGAAGCCACCAAAAGCGCCATCCAAGCCGGCCTGCAGATTCTGGATGAGGCGACCAAAGCCAATCCGCACAGCGATGCCGCGGGGCCTGGCAGCAAGGCCTTTCAAACCGCCGACAAGATCAACAAGGCCAAAGAAGTCCTGAGCGACATCAACGAGGTTCGCCAGTCGATCCAGCAGTTGGAGCAAAAAGTCAAAGCCGGCGAGATCCGCGGCGACCACGGTCGGATGCTCAAGGGCACGGTCATCCTTGGCAAAGGCCTGAAGCTGGTGGTCGACAAGGTGCCGGTCGTTGGCTGGGCCGGCGCGGAAGTGGTCGACAAGACCTTTGGGGTCGTCGTCAAAGTCGGAAGCGATTTTGCCAAAAAGACCAGTACCTGGGACTGCTGCACCGCCGACCCCGCCGCCGACTGCTGCGAGTAGCGGCTGGCAAGCGGCCGCCGCGCGGCGCTGATCAAGAGGTGGGCGATGAACCGATTGCTGTGCAGGCCAGTCAATTTCCTTGGGGTGTATCTGGTACTGCTGGCCGTAGCCGCCCTGGGCTGCGACCGCGTGCGCCAGGCCCTGCCAGAGAAGCTGCCAGGGCCGCTGTCCGCGCTGCTGGGCGATCGGCCGCCGGCAGCCCCCGCCGCGCTGCCGCCGGCGCCGGTGGCGCAGGTGGTTGCTGTCCTGCCGCCGCCGTCCGCAGCCGGCGCCGCTGCGGCGCCCGCGCCAGCTGCAGGCCCGGCGCTGGTCGACTCGCTCGCTGCCGCTGGCTCGATGGCCGCCAACCTGTTTGCCCAGCCGGCCACGGGCCCGGCCACGGCGGTGGCGCCCCTGGGCAGCCGCGCCCAAAGGGCCCTTTCTACCTTGCGGCAGGCTGGGTTGACCCTGCCCGAAGGCGCGGTGGCGGAAGACGGCGGTCGCCTGGTGCTACACCTGGACGCCGCCGACGCCGACCGCTATCCAGACGAGCTGGCCGCCCAGTGGGCCCTGGGCTTTGCCACCCTGGCAGCCAGTGGGGCTCGACAAGTTGCTGTTATCACTAGCATTGATGGCCAGCCGATGGTCGACATGCAGGCGCAGGCCGCCGACGTCGATCAGTTGGCCGCCGGCGCCATTGACACGGGTGAGTTCTTCCGCCGCGTGACCGTGCGCCGCTTGGGGCCAGAGCCGGACGGCCGCTCAGACCTGGACGCTGCTGTCCAGGCCGCCGCGCCCACCGAGCCGGCGCCAGCCGACCTGGAAGCTATGGCACCCGCCAAGGCTGCCGCAGCGCCCCAGGCAGCCAGAACGCGGCTGCGCGCCCCCCTTGCTGTCCGGCCGGCGCAGCGGGCCAGCACCGGCAGGGCGCCGCGCTGATCCAAGCCTTCGACCTCAAAGCCATCTGCACCGCGACCATGGCCTTCCGCCGCCCGCCGCAGTAGGATGCTGGCTGGAGGTGCCTGTGGCCCAATACGACCGCGCAATCCTGGCCAAAACCCAGGGAACTCTGGTGTCCCCTCAGGATCTGCAGGCGGAGTTGCTGGAGCCAGCCGGGTTGCAGCCGGGCGCTGCGGTCTGCGGCCGCCAGCTGCTGGGCTTTGAGACCGAAGGCGACTACCTGCGCCTGGACCTGGTGTGGCCGGCAGGCGTCAGCGGCTTTGCCGTCCTGGCTCAGCCCCGCAAAGAAGATGCGGCCTGCTTCGCCCACAGCGATCAGTGGAATCTTAGCTATCGCGGAGAGGGTTTCGCCAAAGGCGACGCAGAGTTGCTTGCGGAAATTGGCCGCCGCCTTGACGCCGCGTGTGTCGCCCGCTCCCTGACCGCCCAGGCCGTGAGAGAGCGCTTTCTGACCCGGCCGGCGCTGGACACCTACCTGGAGATCAGCCCCGGCAAGAAGCTGTACATCCGCGTCACCAACCACTGTGACGAAGCCTGCATTTTCTGCAACGCCACAGAAGGCAATGCCAATGTACTTGAGTCCAAGAGCGACGCCGAGTCGATCCTGCGCGGCATGCCCGCCGGCGAGCTGGCTCAGGTGATCTTCTCTGGCGGTGAGCCCACACTGGTCAAGTCCTTGCCGCGCCTGGTCAAGCTGGCCTATGACCGCGGCGCGCGCGACATCATCTTGCAGACCAATGGCGTGGCGCTGGCCGCGCCGGGCGAGCTGGAGAAGTACCTGCCATTCCGCGATCGCCTGGGCATTGGCTTCTCTCTGCACGCGACAGAGCCCGGGCTGTCGGCGGCCATGGTCGATCACCCCGACCTTTCGCGCTTTCCGGCCAAGCTAAGGGCGATTGACCTGGCGGTCCAGCACGGCTTTCGCATCAAGCTGACCTGCGTGGTCATGCGCCCCAATTTGGCCCAAGCTCCTGAATTCGTGCGATGGGCTTGGCAGCGCTGGGGCCAAGGGCTGGCGCGGGTCCAGCTGTCTTATGCGATGCCGCGCGGCAATGCCTGGCTGAACCAGCACTTGCTGCTGCGCTTTGACGAGAGCGCGGTGGAGTTTGCCAAAGCCTTTGACTTCGGCCGCGAGGTGGGGCTGCGCGTAGAGACCAGCCAGAGCGCCTGTCCCCCGCCCTGTGTGATGCCTGATTATCTGGATCACTTTGATCTGTATGGAGATTTTGCTGGGCGCGTGGCTGACCCAGAGCGCGTCAAGCCGCCCGAGGTTTGCGGCGGCTGCCAGTGGGACCGCGTCTGCGGCGGCGTGTGGAGGCGCTACCTGGAAGTCTATGGCGCCAGCGAGCTGCGCGCAGTGACCGACCGACCGCTGCCGCCGATGCACCTGGAGGATTTCTTGCACGCTGAGGTTTTTGACCTTGGCGACACCTAGGCGGGGGCCCGCGCGTCTAACGGCTTGCGGAGGGCTGCAGCTGGGTTGCCGGCTTGCCCAATCACCGCCGATGTGTTTGCTTGTAGCGTTTGCACCCAGCAGGGGGCAGTCTGGGCGCTGCCAAGGTCAAGGGGGAACTGCCGATGCGGCGATTGGGTTGGGCATTGCTGGCGTTGCTGGTGGCGGGCACGCTGGCCCTGCTGCTGTGGGCATTGACCAGCACTCCTGAAATTGCGCCAATTCCAGAGGTGGTGGCTGAGCCTGAGGCCGAGACGGCGCCTGAGCCGGTGGCCGCCAAGACCCCGGAGCCGCCGCCCTTGCCGCGGGCAGCTCCGCCGCCACCGCCGCGCCTGGCCCAGGTCGCTGCTGCTGCTGCGCCGGCCGATCTCAGCGATATTCGCGGACAAGTCGTAGATCCCGAGGGAAATCCGGTGGCATTTGCCCAGCTGGTGCGCGCCGAGCTGCCGGGCCAAGCCGTGGGCGTCACTGATCCCACCGGCCACTTTGCCATTGCCGTTCAAGGGGCTCCGCGGGCTGTGATCGCCGTTCACGAGCAGTTTGCCTCTTCCGCCGCAGAGCCGGTCCGGGTCACGGCCGACGGCTCTTGGCAGATCCGCCTGCAGTCGGGCGGTGTGATCAGTGGCCGGGTGGTCAGCTCCGATGGGCAGGCTGTGCCGTTTGCCCGCATCAGCATAGAGCGCTCAGAGCCCGATGGCCCGCCTCTGCCGGTGCAGCGCCGTCAGCCGCCGTTGGTGTCTGGTCCTTCTGGCAATTTTGAGATGGGGCCGCTGCGGCCGGGGACCTACGACTTGCGCGCCGACGTCGATGGGCGGGCCCCAGGTTTTGCCCGCGCTCTGCGGGTCGCTGTCGCCGGTCGCCAGACGGGCGTCGAGATCCGCCTTGCCGCTGGCGCCACCGTGCGCGGCCGAGTGACCTCCAAACAGACCGGCCAGCCCGTCAGCGGCGCCTCGGTCATGGTGATGGACTTCAGCTCTGGCGGCCAACCGCGCAACGCTACTACGGATGCCGACGGCCGCTACCAGCTGACCGCCGTCGCCCCCGGCCGCCATTCGCTGCGCGTTGACCACAATGACCACCGCTCTGAGCTGGCCAGCGGCTTGGACCTGCCAGACGGCGCCGACGTGGTGCGAGACATTGCCCTGGCTGTCAAAGGGCCGGGCGAGCGCTTCTCTTTTCAGGGCATTGGCGCCACGCTGATGCGCGACGGCGAGGGCGTGGTGGTGCGCGGTATCATGCCTGGCACCCCCGCAGAAGTGGCCGGCGTCAAAGAAGGCGACCGCATTGTCTCTGTGGACCGCGCCGCCGTCTCGGCCATGCCCCTGCCGCAGGTGGTAGAGAGGATCCGCGGCGAAGAAGGCAGCTCGGTTCTTCTGGAGATCGAGCGCCCAGGGCAGGGCCGCTTTACCGTTCAGGTCAATCGCGGCCAGGTGGTCGTCAAGGACCCGCCAGAGGACTCAGGCAAGCCGCCGGGTCACCCCTGACCGGCCAGGGCGCGGTCGATGGCGTTGCGATCAAACCCCGGAATAATCTTGCCTTTGACGCTCAGGATCGGCACGCCTTGCAGGCGGTTGGCTGGAAAGCCGGCGCGCTGTGCCCTCTGCAGCATGTCCTGGCGGGCCCCAGGGTCGGCCTCCAGGTCCTTCTCGACAAAGGCCACGCCTTTGAGCTTGAGGTACTCGGCGGCCTTCTTGCAGTAGCCGCACCAAGCCGTGCGGAAAATCACCACATCCTGGTCGCTGGTCGCGGCTGCCGCAGCTGGCTGCCCCGCCGCGGCCGGGGCTTGTGCGGCCACTGGCCCTGGCGCAGGTTTGGGCCGCGCTGCTGCGACCTGGGCCTCCAGCTCTTCGCGGGCCATGCTGCGCACGGCGTAGTGGGCGCCTTGCTTCTGAGTCAGGTCGGCCACATACAGCCACGGGCCCTGCAAGGCCGGATCGTCGTAGGTCACAAGCACTTGGCCGCGGGCGCCCTCGGGCACCTCCGCAGGTGTGCGCACCGTCTCCAGCTGGCCCGACGCCACGGCAAAGTAGCGCAGCGTGTGTGCTCCCGCTTCGTCGCCAATCGGCGGTGGCTGCGGAATGGCTGCAGGAGCCGCCTGAACGGCCGGCTCGTCGGGCGCCTTGCTGCAGCCCAGGGCGGTCAGCGCGGCCACCATCGCCCAGGCTGCGGCAGAGAATCCAAAGCGAAAACAACAGAGCTTCATCGGTATCCCAGCCTGCAGGACAAGAGGAGTTAGGGCGTCACCGGCGCGGCCTGCAGCTTGTCCAACGCGTAGGCCAGATGCGGCGCCTTGGTCTGGACCAGCTGGCGCAGCGCCAACTGCACGGCCGGCTCTTTGGCCCAGGGACGAAGCGCCACAAACGCTGCGGCATGAACCACCGGCGAGCGGTCCAACAGCGCTGCCAGCAAAGCTTCCCGCGCGGCCCCAGCCTGAGCGGTGCCTGCATAACCCGCCAGGCCCCGGCATGATTCCGCGCGAAGCAGCTCTGTGCCGGCCGTCAGATCCTCCAGCAACCCGGGTTGCACGCTGGCGTCGCCCAAGCTGCCCAGCTCGACCCGCACGGCCGCCGCCACGGTGGGAGCCTGGTCATCGCTTTGCAGCTTGAGCAGCTCGCACGGCTTGGCGCAGGGCTTGCCGGTCGGCTGGCTGCGCCCCAACGCCCCCAGGGCTTCCACCGCTGCCAGCCGCACCGCCGGACCTGAGCTCAGGCCGTGCAGGGCCGTCTCCAGCCTCAGCAGAGCGGCTGCGCGCACAGGCTCGGGGGCCGCCGCCAGCCGCGCCACCAGCCCGCGCCGCGCGGCCCGGCTGTCGGTGGTCAGGATGCCAAAGCAGGTAGAGAGCACGCAGGCTCCCTGTTGCCCGCCGCTGCTGCAGTCGCGATCCGCCTGGCAAGTCCGCGACGGACCCAGCCCGTCCAGCAGCGCGTGGACGGCTGCCGGCGCATCCACGGCTACCGGCGGCGGCGCCTTGGGCTGGCACCCAGCCAGCGTTACCAAGGCTGCGATCCTGATTAGCTGGTTTGTCAGGCTGGCCGAGGTCACGCGTCAGCCGCCCAGCACTGTCAGCGCCGCGGCAATCCGCACCCGCTCATCGGGCTCTTCCAAGAACTTGGCCAGCAGCTCGGTGGCCTCCTTGTCTCCCTTGAGCTTGCCGAGCATCCGGATCGCAGCAATCCGCGCCCGCGGCGGCGCCTGCATCGCCGTGGACTTGATCGACACGGTGACTTTGGCTTTGTCCAGCTCAAACAGGCGCTTGAGAATGCGCACCCGCAGATCCTCGTCGTCGCTCTGTTCCAGCAGCTTGTACAGAATGCGCTGCTCGGCGTCTGGCAGCAGGTGCAACGCCAGCAGGGTTTCTTCGCGCACCTGGATGGAGTTGTCGTCTTTGCCGTTGTCCTGCAAAGCGATTTCCAAGAATCCTTCCATGGTCTTGTTCAGCTCGCGGGTCAACTCCAGCACAACGCCGCGCGGCAGCCAGCGCAAAGACCGCTTCCACACGTCGGCCGCCTTGGCCACGTCCGACAGGATAAAGCCGCGCACGGCCTCCGAGCGGATGCGCACATCATTGTCATTCAAGGCGTTTTGCAGGCCAGCCCGCACCGATGCATCGCCCGACTCGGCCAGCGCCCGGACCACGATGCGCCGCACTTCGCCGTCGCGCTCGCGGGTAAAGAAGGTCAGAGCCTGGTAGGCCTCCTTGTGCTTGATGCCTGCCAGCGCTTTGATGAGCTCCATGCGAACTTTTTCGTCGCGCTCGGCCTCCATCGCCTCTTTGAGCGGCCCCACGCTGATGTAGCTGGAGATGTGGCCCAGCACCCGCGCCGCGGCGATCCGCACCCCGGGGATGCCATCGACCAGGTACTTGTGCATCTCGCCGATCCGCCCTGCGCCGCCGACCCAGCCGAGGTAGAACACGCCCGTGGCCCGCACATCGACGTCCGTGGACTCGGCCAGCGCCTCGGCTTCTTTCTGCATGGAGCGATCGCCAGCCCGGGCCAGGATCTCATACACCTGGAACAGCACCTCAGCGCTGGGACCTTGCTGAAGAATGGCCTTGAGCTGAGCGGCCTCTTCCTTGCCGGCGACCAGCCGCAGGGCCTGCAGCAGCTGCAGCTGTGCCGCCCCCTGCGAGCGCACTGCCGCCGCCGCCAGCGCCTTGCCCACGCTGCGATCGCCGTGCAGCGCGCGCACCAGCAAGATGCTGTCCAGCAGGGCGCCGTCTTTGGGCTTGACGTTCATCAAGTAGGTCACGCCAACCCGCTCGTCGGACGCCGTGCCCAGATCGACCAGCAGCTTGATGACCGCGTCATTGCCGCCCTGGGCTTTGGCAATGGCTTCCAGGACTTTGAGCTGCAGCACCGGGTCCAGCTTCTTGATCGCCCGCTGAGCGGCACCAGAGACCAGCGCTTCCTTGTGGGCCAGCGCCGCTACGCACAGGCCCGGCAGATAAGGGCGATTCAGGCTGACCAGCGCAGAGAAGATCTTGTCGTGGGCTTCGTGCTCTTTGTCGGCCAGCACCATCAGCAGCACGTCGATCGCATCCTTCTCTGCCACTTCGTCGAGCACGGGCAGCGTCTCCATCGCGCTCAGCACTGGCATGGTCAGGGCGTCAAACACCACCTTCTTCCACGCCGGGTCCTTGATGGCGTAGTAGGCCGCCGCCACGCCCATGCGCACGGTCCACTGCGGGTCGGTGGTGCCGTCTTCCAGCTTCTTCTTGAGATCCTTGTCGGTCTTGTCAAAGGCGATGCCGCGATAGGCCATGCCGCGGGCCTGGAAGTCGGCACTTTTGAGCCCAGCTTTGACGATGTACAGCGCCTGGTCGCGGGCCTTGAGCACCGGGGCCGCCGGTGGCGCAGCTGCGGCAATCCGCGGCGTGTAGGTCAGGGGCAGGGCCAGGGCCAGGGCCAAGAGCAGACGGGCAAGCGAGCGCATGGGACTCTCCAGATTTCGGGCGGCTCAGGTCGGAAAACCGCCGCAGCGCAAGAGCATCGACCGGGACGGCGCCTCTGTCAACGCCGGGCCAGTCTTCAGCGGGCAAGGCCTCGCCAGCGTTGCCGCAAAGGGACCGAAACCCCAACAGGTCGACTACTTGGCCGTTGACGGTCTAGCTTTGATGTGGTACTGTCCCGCGCCTTTTGAGGTAGTCCGCCACCGGCCATCCCCTGATCCAAGTACGCAACGTCCTTGGTCTGCCTCAAACGAATTCAGCGTGCACCAGTTTCCAAAGCGTTTTCAACGCATAGGCGATCACCACCATGCTCACCCCATCCAGACTCACCGGTCGCTGGTCCCTCACCTTGGCCGCCGCTGCCATGGCCCTGTTTGGCGCCGGCTGCGAAACGGCGGAAACCGCTGCGGTCGATTCTGCCGAAGAGGATCTGACCAGCAACACCGCTCTGGCGCGCACCCTGACCTTCAGCGGCGCCGTGTACGTCGAAGCCAACGCTGCCGACTACGCCATCCTTGACGCCATGAAGAAGCAGACCCAGACAGCCTTTGGCGCCTTGCGCGAGGCCAATGTCGGCGTCAACTCCCGCGAACTCAAAGACATCGACATCAAGACGTGGAAGAAAGTGCCCGTCACCGTGTTCGACACCGCCGCCAGCGACACCGTGGGCAGCAAGAAGTTGCGCGTCGAGTACACCTTCACCGACACCGCTGTGGTGCCTAAGGCAATGTCGACCAAGTCCTCTTTGGGCCTGGGGGTGTTGGCCGGCAACTACGCGGCCCAGAAAGAGCGCGTCTTCAAGGAATGCACCAGCGGCGACAAGCACGCCCAAGAATTCATGAACGGCGCGCTGTGGTACGTGTTCAACCCGTCGCTCAGCAAGTGCCGCACCGCCATGACCGCCGAGCAGAAGGCCATTGACGCCGACCGCAAGAAGGTTCCCCTGGCCCAGGGCGGCATGGTCAACGTGCCCCAGAGCGAAGTGGGGCGCCTGTACTTGCCCGTGGCCATGAAGCTGACCGGCAACAAGACCAACAAGGGCACCAGCTGGCCCGAGTACGACCGCCTGTGGCTTGGCGGCGTGCAGAAGAACAAGCTTGTGGTCGCCATGGTCAGCGGCATGATGTCCGACTGGGCCGCTGGCGAGAAGAAAGACACCATTGACGATGACGGCTACCGCATGTGGTTTGAAGGGCTGCGCGAGGTCTTCAAGTCGCGCCCGGCCATGAAGTATGTCCGCAATGACAGCGGCGCCGACCTCAGCACCTACACCGTTGGCGCGACCAAGATCACCGGCATCACCTTCCAGCAGATCATGGACTGGGAACTCAACGGCAGCGCCGCCAAGTGGCCAGCCGGCATCAGCACCTACGACCAGAAGCGGGCCCTGCGCGTCGAAGTGGGCAAGAAGCTGAACAAGAACTGGATCGTCTTTGAGGCCCCGGTCACCGTCAAGGTCGGCACCGCCGCTGAAGTGGCGGTCACCGTGGTGCTCAACAGCTACTTTGGCGCGGAAGGCGACGCCACCCCGCACAAGAAGGCCATCAAGAACAGCGACGTGTTCATCTACAACGGCCACAGCTACATCGGCTACGGCCCGCTGGATCCCAAGAACTTCTCCAGCAGCGACTTCCCCAGCAGCTACCAGATCATGTTCGTCAACAGCTGCGTGTCCTACAACTACTATGAGAAGGACTACTGGGCCCTGAAGTCCGGCGGCTCGGCCAACCTGGAGATCGTCACCAACGGCTTGGAGTCGTGGGTGGCTGGCTCGGGCGGCGCCATGGGTCGCTTTGTTGGCGCGCTCATCTCTGGCACCCAGCCCAGCTATACCCAGCTGCTCAAGGCCGCCGAATTCACCTACAGCGACTACGGCTACGACTGGGGCATGGACGCGCTGCGGGTGGTCGACGGCGAGCTCGACAACAAGTACACGCCCACCAAGACCAAGATCGTCGTCAAGTAGCCAAGCACCGGCTGATGGCCCTGCACCGCCACCTGCGCCCGTTTGCTGCCGCCGTGGCCTTGGTGCTGGTGGCCAGCGCCGTGTGGTGGCTCGGGGTGCCGACCGAATTGGCCCAGGGCCAGCGCCCCGCCACCTCTCGGACCGACCCCGCAGCGCCCAGCGGCGCCGGCTTGGACCCACAGCCCCAGGCTTTGTCAAGCCCGCGTGTTGGCAAGGAATTGCTGGCCGAAGCCCCGGCAGAGAAGGGCCGCGAATTGGCACTGCCCGGGGCGCTGCCTGCCCTGGATGCCGTGGTGGCGCCGCCTCTGCCTGACCCAGAGCCGCCGATCGAACAGCTACAGGTTCAGGGCCAGCTGCATCCCGCTGCTGGCCACCAGGCGGCTGTGGCTGCTTGGCCCGTGGTTCAGCGCTGCGCTGGCCAGTGGCAGGGCCTGATCAGGCTGGAGTTTGGCATGGCGGGCGGCGAAATCGTTGGTAGTTCGCGTTTTTGGGAGCCCAAGGCCAGCGGAGCATCGCCAGAGATCGCCGCCTGCATTGTCCGCGACCTGGCCGATCTGCGGACCGCCGCGGCCACCGACGCGGGCGGCGCAGTCCAAGTGGAGTACCGGATGGGCAAGCCCTGAGCCCAGGACGGCGCATCCCTACCCAGCCCAGCCACAGAAAGGCCCAAACCCAAAATGGGCTACCCAGGGCTTTGGTAGTCCTATGATCTGCATGGGGATGCCTAGGGTACGGTCTCGGGAAACTGTGGCGAGGTCAGCACGGGCCCCAGCTTCCAGGTGGTAAACGGCAGGGTCACAAACTCGGCAAAGCCGCGCACCAGACGGCGGCCGTGACCTTCGCGCGCCCCATAGTTGAACAGCCAAGCGTCAAACAGCGCAGCCAAGTTGGCAGTGATGCCGATATACGGCTGGCGCTCGCGCTGGACAGTGGGATCCTTGGGGATGGGCAGGAACCCGCGGGTGGCATAGCCCAGGCCCACGTCGACAAAGCGCGCCGCCCACAATTGGTCGCGCTGGCGCACGGCCTGCAGCGAACCCAAGTGCAGCCATACGCCAAAGTCCATGCCGGAGTAGTCCTCTCCCACATCGACGTCGCCGTGCAGCAAGCTCTCTGCAAACAGGGAGGAGGGAAAGTAGTTGATGCGGAAGTCAAAAAGCTCGTCCAGCCGCGGCGACCACAGCATCAGGTTGGCCAGCCCGATGCCCACCACATCGGCCAACATGTCGCCGCGAGAGAAGCCAAAGCCCTTGTGGTAGCCGTCTTTGATCTCGATGCCAGTAAAGAAGGCTAGGGTCAGAAGGCTCGACGCTGCCGAGGCAAAGCCGGCCGAGTAGCCACCCCACTGCAGTTCCTGAGCGGCGATGCGGGTCATTACGTAGTTGGCGTAGGCATGGCCCAGCTTGTCGGCGCCGCCGGCATAGGTCGTCGCGCCAAACCACCGCTCGCGGGCAAAGCGAAATTCATCTTTGGTTTGACCTGCGTACCACGCGAAGTAGGACCACAGCCCCATCGTGCCATAGGTCCCGGCTACCGCAGATAACGCCAGGGCAGGCCGCCACGGGCTCGCCGCTTGGGACGACTGGGGTCGGTAGCGAAAGTCAATGGATTCATTGGGGCGCCACTGGCGGCCAGCTGGCGTTGGGGCCCAGGCCAGGTCGACAAAGCCGCTGCCTACCGGGCGGTCTGCCCTTTCAGCTCGACCGCTTGGCGGTCCGGCAACCGGTGCCCCGCTGCACCCGACCCCCGCGCACAGCACCACCGCCGCCCACAGCACCACCGCCGCGCCCCACGCCCGCGCACCACCCTGTCGCGGCAGCGGCTGGCCGGCGTGGACCATTCAATGGCCCGCCACAGCTGGCGAGCCGGTGGCGTCCTCTACCGCGGCGACCAGCTCGGCGCGAATCCGCTCGCAGCCGGCCTCGCTCTGGGCTTCGCAGCGCATCACCAGCACCGGCCCGGTGTTGGAGGCCCGGACCAAACCCCAACCATCAGAAAATTGCACGCGTACCCCGTCAATGTCGATGACCGGATGGCTGTCGCGATAGCGCGCTGCCACCAGCTCCACCGCGTGGAACTTGGCATCGTCTGCGCAATATAGGCGGATCTCTGGCGTGGCAAAGGTCTCTGGCACATCGTGGAGCATCTGCGACAGCGGCAGCAGCTGGCCAGACAGGATCTCCAACAGCCTACAGGTCGTGTAGATCGCGTCGTCGTAGCCGAAGTAGCGGTGTTTGTAGAAGATATGGCCGCTCATCTCGCCGGCCAGCGCCGCCGCCTCCTGCTTCATGACGGCCTTGATCAGCGAGTGGCCTACCCGCGACAGGATCGGCCGGCCGCCGCGGGCCTCAATGTCGTCAAACAGGGTCTGGCTGCACTTGACCTCGCCGACGATCGCCGCCCCCGGCACCTCTGCCAGCAAAGCCCGAGACAGCACGATCATCAGCCGATCGCCCCACAGGACCTGCCCCAATTCGTTGATCACGCCAATGCGGTCGCCGTCGCCGTCATAGGCCACCCCCAGGTCGGCGCCGCGGGCCAGCACCTCGCGGCGCAGGTCCACCAAGTTGGCCTCAACCGTTGGGTCGGGGTGGTGGTTGGGAAAGGTGCCATCCATGTCAGTAAAGAGCTCAAAGACTTCGCAGCCCAAGCGCCGCAGCAGCATGGGAGCCACCGGGCCCGTGGGGCCATTGCCGGCGTCGACCACTACCTTCAGTTTTCGCGAGCCCAGGTGGATGTTGTGGGCGATCCAGTCGATGTAGGGGGTGTGGATGTCGTGGTAGCGCAGCTCGCCGGGGCCATCGCCGTAGCGGTAGGCGCGCCGCTCAATGGCCTTGCGCAGGTCCTGCACGTCGCTGCCGTGCAGACTCGCCTTGTCGATCGTGATCTTAAAGCCGTTGTCTTCTGGTGGGTTGTGGCTGCCCGTGACCATGACGCCACCGCTGACCCCCAAGGTGAACGCGGCAAAGTACAGCATTGGGGTCGCGCAGATACCCACGTCGACGACGTCGATGCCGGCGGCGATGAGGCCGCGCACCAGGGCCTCGCGGAGACGCGGACTGGAAAGGCGGGCATCGCGGCCCACGGCCAGGACTGGCGCCAGCCCTCGCTGATGGACCGCAGTGGCGATGGCCAGGCCAATGTGCTCGGCCAGCTCGTCGGTCAGGTCGCGATCCGCGACGCCGCGGATGTCATAGGCGCGAAAGATATTGACGTTCATCTACCAACCTCTATACAAACATCTAATGGTTCTGGCGGGGCTAGGGACGGCCCGGCGCCGCGTCAGAGCTGTCCAGGCTGGGGCCGACGCCGCGCTTGCCACGGTAGGTGCACGGCGCCGCGGACTTTCGCACCCATAGCTCGTAGTCCAGCGTTTTCCAATGCTTGAGCTTGGGGTCGGCGAACTGCTTGTCTCTCTGGAAGTTCTCAACAATCGTCAGGCGCTTGGCCAGGTCGTTCTGGGCGAAGTAGCTCTGCGGCGCGGCCACGATGAACTTGAGCTTGTCTTTGCACGCCTCATCCCAGAAGTGGTCCAGCCGCACCGCGCCGGTGTTGAACACCTTGGAGTTGGTGTCGACGTGGTTGCCGGCCATCCGCCGCCCAGACAGCAACGCCAGCAGCGGCGCGTAGTCGCTGGCGCCGGTGATCGTCTCATCGGGCTGGCTGTTGGCGCGGATATAGTCGGCGGCCGCTTCTGCCGTAGAGAACCAGCGCTTCTTGGACCACAGGTAGTGGTGCACGCCGGTCTCGACAGAGCCGCGAACCCGATAGCCTTGCCACAGTAGCGCTTGTGTCCACTCGCTGACCCAGGTTGGCCCAGGCGCCGGCACCCACTCAAACTGCAGCCGCTCGCCCGGGCCCTTGCCGTCTTGCTTGGCCCCTTTCATTTCAGACGGATAGGCTGCACGGTTGGCCCCCATGTCCACGCTCATCCAGGCCAGAGCAAACGCGCCAATGGCTGCCGCCCAGGGCAACGCCCGCCGTTCGCCGGCCAACAGCAGCTTGCCCACCTCTGCCGCCTCGGCCAGAAACGCCGCAGCCACCAGAGAAACACCGGGCAAAATCAAGGCAAAGTAGAAATCGTAGCGCTCCTTGAACGAGCCGAACTCCAGCACCAGCGCCCAGGTGGTGGCCCACACCAGCAGCGCCGGTGCGCGCTGCCACCACTGCCGCGGATCGACCAGCGCGACCAGGCTCTGGCCGGTCAGCTGCAGGCGCGCCGCCACCGCCAGCGGCAGGCCCAGGGCCAGCCACCAGTGCGCCGCATGGTAGTAGACAGAGACTTTCCAGTCCTTGGCGCCCAGCATCAAAAAGAAGTTGCTCAAGACGGCAAACGGACTGTCTCCCAGCGCCACATAGCCTTCGATCTTGGCCTTCTTGGCAAAGTGGTACTCATACACGCCGTCCAAGTAGCGCTCGCCGCCCAGCTGCCAAAAAAACAGGTTGATGGCGCCCCACACCGCCACAAAGCCAAGGACCGTGTGCAGGGCCGGATGGCGCGACCACTCTGTCAGCTTCGCCTTTCCTTTGGGCCAGGGCAGGGTTAGTGCGACTACCACCGCGGCCAAGAAGCCGCCGATGGCATAGAAGCCGGTGCTCGCCGCCGCCCCCAGCAAAGCGCCGCCCAGCAGGAACCGCCGCTGGCTTAGTACCGCCCACCAGCCCGCCATCATCCAGGCCACGGTCAAATTGACGCCGGTCAAGTTGGTCGACGCCTGCAGGGACTCACAGGCCAGCAGGTGAAGGGCCAGGGCCAGCAGGCCGCCCATGGGGCCCAGCCAACGCCGGGCCATGCGCCAAGTCATCAGCCCGGCGATCAAGGCGGCGGCAGCCGAGAGCCACTTGCCAATCAAGAAATCGTAGCCCAGCAGCTTGTAAAGCAGCGCTGGCACCGCGATGTGCAGGGGAGGGTGCGAGAAGAAGAAGTCGCGGTAGGGCCACTGGCCTTCGCTCCACAGCTTGGCGGCGTAGTAGTACAGAGCTTCGTCGGTGGTCGAGTAGCGCAGGCCGTTGGTCTTGAGCAGCAGCCACACCAGCAGCAGCACCGCCACCGCCAAGGGTTCTGCTCCCAGCCACAGCCGGCGGACCGACGCCTGCGGCAAAGTCCAAGCCGCCGGGCGTCCGGCCCCCAGGCCACCGGCCATGGTCAGCGCCCCTAGGGCCGCCACTGCAGCGCCAGGGCTGTGCAAGGCGGCAGCCCCAAGCGCCGGAAGCGCCAGCCCCAGCGCGGCTGCGCCGGCCAGCAGCGGCGTCCAATCGCGGCGCAGCACCAGACCCGCCAGCACAGCGACCGACAGAGCCGCCGCAACCAGCAGCCACACCGCCCCTGCTACGCCCACCTGCACCGGAGCCGCCCCAGCCGCGGGGCCCAGCGGCACCGTGCCCAGAGCTGCCAGCGCTGGCACCACCACTTCGGCGGCGTAGCCGGCGGGCATCCAAGCCCACAGGGCCATGCCCAGCGCACCCAGCCCGGCAAGCTGCTTGGCGATCCCACCAGGCTGCTGAGCGGCGGCTGGCGCCGCGGCCATGGCCCCCAGCCCAGCCAGGGCCACCGCGGCCCACACCAGCGGATCCAGGCCCGCCATCGAAGTCCGCAGGGGCTCGCCACAGCTCCACGCCGCCGGTGCCGCCGCCATGGCCAAGCGCGCGGTGATCACGCCCAAAATGGCGGCCGCTGCCGCTGCCGGCTCGGCCCAGTGCTTAGGCGCTGTCGCTGCAACCGCCAGGGCCGCCGCAGCCAGAGCCAGGGTCGCCCACGCACCGCTGGCCACGCTTGCGTACTGCGGGGTAGGCAGCGCACCCAGGCCGGCAGCCAGCAACAGCGCACCAACCCACAGGATCCATAGCCGACGTGGCGACCCTGGCCCTTCTGTTTCGCTGGCCGCGGGCGAAGAAGGCTCGGTCGATTCTGAGGGATCGGCGGACCGCGCACTGGGGGGAGACGGGGCGAGCGCGGGGCCTGACGCCGGCGCAGCAGCTGCCGGGGCAGCAATGGTAGGGCGCGGCCTCTTTGCCATGGTTTACGCTGCCGCCGTGCGCAGCTCGGCTTGGTCGGCGGCGGTGTAGGGGTCCAACTGGCGCTGAGCCACGGCGGCCACCAGGGCCTGACCGTCGCTGGTCTGGCCAAGCCAGCGATCGACCCGCTGGCCAATCCCCTCTCTGACCAGGTTGCTGACCACAAACCGCGCGCGCATCAGGTTGCGTTCCTGGGCTGCGTCGTGGGTCGTCAGAAATTGCTGATGGTGGCCAAGCTGTTCGACCAGCTCCTCGACGCCCTCGCCGCGCGCCGCCACGGTGCGGACGATAGGCGGGATCCACGGCGGCATTTCGCTCAACAGCATCTGCAAGCCGCGCAGATCGCCCACGGTGCGGTCGGCACCGTCGAGATCGGCCTTGTTGACCACAAAGATGTCGGCGATCTCCAGGATACCGGCCTTGATAGCTTGGATGTCGTCGCCCAGGCCCGGCACCAGCACCACCACCGTGGTGTGGGCGGTCCGCACGATGTCGATTTCGTCCTGGCCAACCCCCACCGTCTCAATCAGCACCACGTCACAGCCCATGGCGTCCATCACGTGCACCGTGTCGCTGGTAGAGCGCGACAGGCCTCCCAGAGCGCCGCGGGTGGCAAGACTTCTAATGAAAACACCGGGGTCAGAGGCGTGCTCCATCATGCGGATGCGATCGCCCAGAATGGCTCCGCCAGAGAACGGGCTAGACGGGTCTACCGCCAGCACACCGACTTTCTTGCCTTGTCGGCGCCACTGGCCGATCAGCCGCGAGGTCAAGGTCGACTTGCCCGAGCCGGGATTGCCGGTGATACCAATGACTTGGGCGCGGCCGGTGTGGGCGTACAGCAGCCTCAGCACTTCGGCGGCGTCGGGCATGCGGTCGTCGAGCATGCGCATCAACCGGGCACTTGCCCGCACATCGCCTGCCAGCACTGCGGCGGCGGCCTGATGGTAGGCGCTGGTCTTCACAGGAGCTTCCTTTGCTTCGGTCCACGCCAACTCGGCCGGTCCATCGATCCGCGGGCCGGCTTAGAACACCACGCCGACTTTGCCGGTCATCAAGTTCAAGCTGTCGGTAAACGAGCGCAGCACCTCAAAGCCAAACTGCACCCGTGTGACGACCACCCGAAAGCCCACGGCGGCGCGCTGGGTCAGGATCCAGCCTGCCTCAAACTTGGGGGTGATCGGCCGCAGCGTCTGGTCATTGGGAAACAGCGCGTCCAGGTTGGGCTTGAAGTAGCCCGCGCCAAAGGAGTAGCCAAGCCACGGCTGGATGGCCAGCACGCCCGCCACGCCAAAGGACTTGGAAAGCACCGCGTCGGCCGCGCCAAACGCCAGGTCCATCTTGCTGTTGCCCATCACGCCGGCGCCGCTGACCCGCACTCCCAGGTCGGGGATGTTGCGAAAGCCGTCAATCACCGACAGCTGCGCTTCGATGCCCAGCGCGTACATGTTGGAGTCGGCCAGGTAGGTGATGTTGGTGCCCACCTGCATGCTCTGCGGCCAGCCCTTGCGCACCCGAAAGCTGTGACTTACCAGGGAGTCCGCCGGGGTCTCTACGCCGCGCTTCCAGTAGTCGGCATTGGCATTGGCGCCAGAGATGCCCAGCTCATAGCCGGCGTCGACGCCAAGCGAGCCCTGAGAGGCAATGGGCCCCAGGCTGCGCGGCCCTATCGCCAAGCCGACTTCGCGGACCAGCGACTTCATGGCGTCATTCTTGATGCGGCTGGATTCCGGCGCGGACGAGTCGTAAAACTTCTCCAGGCGGATGTCGAGCGGGGCGGCCTGCAAAGGCGCAGCTACCAGCATCGCCCCAGCTGCGGCCGCGGCGCCCAAGGCGGTCAGCCACACCGATGGCGCGCCCGTAGACACGGACCGAGCCGTTCTCAGTGTTTGCCAACCTTTCTGTATCGTTGCTCGCCAGCCGCTCATGGCATCCCCCAAGGGGCACGAGGCCCGGTCCGCAATCCTGCCCCAGGCAACCCACCCTGTCCAGCGGTCAGCGTTTGCCTTTGAAAAGCATAGCCTTGCTGGCAGCGTCCGCCTTCATGCGTTCGCGCTCTTGCGGATCGGCCCAGCGCGCTTGGACTTCTGGCGTCAGCGAGGCAATTGGGTCAAAAAAGAAGAACTGGCGATCGGGATCGACGTTGGGGCTGGAAAACACCGCGATCCCAGTCTCTTCGTCATAGTAGTCATAGCTGTGGGCATCGCGCTTGCCGCCACCGCCCAGGGTGTCGACCACAAACACCGGCGAATTGAAGCCCGCCGTGGCGCCGCGCACCGCTTTCTCGATGTCGATGCCTTTGCGCAAAGTGGTGCGCAGGTCCTCTACGCCGCGAACAAGGTCATGAATGTACACGTAGTAGGGGTGAACCCCCACGTGGCCCAGCCGCTTGCACAGCAAGCGCATGGTGTCGACGTCGTCATTGACGCCGCGCTGCAGCACCGACTGGTTGCGGATGAACACGCCCTCTTCCACCAGGCGGCCCAGGCCTTCTCTGGTGATCCACGTAATCTCCGCCGGGTGATTGAAGTGGGTGTGGAGCATCACGTCTTTGCGCAGCTTGCGGCCGAGCTTGACCACGTCGACCAGCGCCTGGACCCACTCGTGATCGGTCAGCAGCTTCTGCGGCATCACCGCCGGGCCTTTGGTGGCATAGCGCAGCCGCTTGATGTTGGGCAGCTGCAGCAGGCGCTCGCCCAGGTGGCGGATGTGCTTGGCCGGCAGGTTGTAGACGTCGCCGCCAGACAGCACGATGTCTTCCAGCTCTGGCCGCGAGGCAATGTAGGTAAAGGCCTGCTCCCAGCGGGCGCTGTCGGCGTTGATCTGCACCTTGTCTACCATGCCGGTGTCCTGGCCCACGGCGTAGCTGCGCGTGCAGAAACGGCAATAGACCGGGCAGGTGTCCAGGGTCAGAAACAGCGCTTTGTCCGGGTAGCGGTGGGTCAGCCCCGGGACCGGTGCGTCCTCTTGCTCGTGCAGAGAATCCAGCACCAGCTCAGGGTGGTCCGGCATCAGCTGCGAGGCAATCGGGATGAACTGGCGGCGCAGCGGATCGGCGTAGGGGTTGCGCCAATCAATGAGGCTGAGCAGGTAGGGCGACACCCGCACCGACATCGGCGAGTGGGCAAAGCCGGCTTCGGCATCGGCAATGAATTCGGGAGGCGCCAGGCCAGAGATGGCAGTCAGCAGCGTGTCAATGCGGGTGATGCTGTTGCGGCCCTGCCAGCGATAGTCCAAGAAGGTGGCTTCGTCGATGTCGCGGTAGGCTGGAATGGCTTGCCAGAAGCGGCCTTCCTGCAGCTCGCGGTGGCGCAAGGCAGTCGCGGGCACTGGCGGCTTGGCGTGGCGGCCTTCTTGCAGGACAAAGGGCGCGGACGGCGCTGGCGACTCGATCGCATCGACGGCGCGGTGATTTGAAGCGACACCTTGGGTGCCCAGCCCTCTCAAAGATTCCATTGTCATGGCGCCACCTTGCTTGAGATCGGGTGGCGCAGAAACCATGGCGGGACCGCAATGGCCTGTTCCCCCCAAACAACCCCCCAACCACCCGGCAGCACATGCCGCCAAGCGCGCCAGAGTGTAGCACGGCCCCACGCGGCACCCAACCCCAAAAGATCAGGGGGCGTCAGGTGGCTAGACCCGGTGCTGCACCATCTACCACGATTTGGCCCAGTTTGCGCAGCTGCACCAGGCTGTGGACATCGCCCTCGCGCTGCGGCACCGGGGCGCAGAAGCCCTTGGGGCCGACCATCCGCTGCAGCTGGCGCAGGTGCTCCAGGTCAGAGCGACCCAAGTGCAGCAGCCGCTCCGCCGCTTGGTGCAGGCTCTCTGCCAGGGCCGCGGCGCGCTTGGCGTCCATTCCGCTCTGCAGCAGGCGCTCTGTCAAGGAAGCTTGCCCTGGGCGATCGCCAAGCTCTACAGGCACTTGCAGCATACGGTTGACGATAAAACCACCGGGCTGGATGCCGTGCTGCTGCAGCTGCAGAAACAGGTGGCGAGCCTCTCGCAGCGAAGTCTCTCCCGGCGCCGTCACCACCAAGAACTGGGTCGAAGGCTCGCGCAGCATGGCGTCGGTGGCCAGCGCGCGGTCTTTGAGCTTGGGCAGCACCTCTTGAAAGCTGCTGAAAAACTCAGCGATATCTGGCAGCGCGTCGGCGCCAAACATCCGGCCCAGCACGCTCATCGCCATCGAGCTGCCGCTGCCAAATAGGCTGCTCAAGCCGCTGGCCTTCTTGCCCGGCAGAGGCACCTTGGCAAACCACTTGAGCACCCGCTCGTTGATAAAACTGGCCAGGGTGTGGCCGGCCTTAAGGAAATCCAAGGCGTTGTGCATCGGCGGCGTGTCAAGGACCACCAGGTCAAAGCGGGGGTCCAGGCTCAGCTCAAACAGCAGCTCCAAGGCCATGTAGTCTGGGCTGGCCTGCAAGGTTGGCAAGAAAGCCTTGTAGATGCGATTGTTGAGCACGCGGTCGCGCAGCTGAGCGTCGGGTAGCAGCCTCTCTACCATGGCAATGGCGCCAAGGCCGGCGTCCAGCATCATCGCGTGCAGGCTGCCGCCTGGTTGACCGCCCGGCACCAGGTGCTGCAGCCGCGGCAGGACTTCATGGGGCACATTGGCTACCGGCTTGTTTGCCGGATCTTCGCCTTGCAGGCCAAGGGCTTGAAGCAGTCGCTGCGCCGGATCGATGGTCAGGACCAGCACCCGTCGCCCGAGCAGAGCCGCCTGCAGCGCCAGCGCCGCCGAAGAGGTGGTCTTGCCCACGCCGCCCGACCCGGCCAGCACAATCAGCTTGGCGCGGCGCAGGGTTTCCAGAGCCAGGGTCGGCTGGGCCGCAGCACTCACGGTTGGCCTCCGTCTAGGTTGGCGGCCAGCTGGTCGATCGCGGCTAGCGGCAGCTCGCGGCGAAACAGGAAGGGCAGCTCTAAGATGCGGCCGCGCACGGCGTCGCCCAGCTTGGGCAGCAGGCCTTGGGCGCGCTGGCGGCGGCCCAGCAGCAGCTCCGCGGCCCACAGGTGAGCACCAAGGTCCATCAGATCGGCAACGGGCTCCGCACCAATCAGCCTCTCTAGCGCCAGGGCATCCTCCACGGCGGCTGCGTCTGGGGTGGGTTTTTGGACTGCGGTGGCCAGCTCAGCCAGCTCACCGGCATCCAAGGCTGAGGGAAACACCCCGTTGACCACCACCGCCACCGGCTGCACCCCGTGGTTTTTGCGCAGCGCCGCGCCAAGCTCCAAGGTCTCTACCACGGGCATTTCTTCTGGCAGGGTCACAAGCACCAGGCCGGTGCGCTGGGCATCCAGCAGCAGGTCGCCCATGGCCTTGCCGTAGCCGTGAACCGGCCCGGCCCTAAAGGTCTGCTGCAGTGTCAGAGGGATCTGATACATGCCCTGCACAAAGCCGCTGGTGGGCATGTCGCAAATCAGCAGATCCCAGCGCCGGTCGCCGCGCGGGCCGTGCTCTTCCAACAGCCGCCAGACGTGGTACAGAAACAGCATTGGCTTGACCGCGGGCACGGCCTGAAAGAAGCCCTCTACGGCGCGGTTGCGCAGAGCCAGGTTGACCAGGGTCTCTATCTTGAGCTGCTGCACCGCAAAATAGCGCAGCGAATCCATGGTCTCTAGCGCAGCCAGCCACAGCCCCGGCGCCACTTCTTTGGGCTGAGGGCCCACGGCGGCGGCGCGGAACAGCGGTCCGGCGCGAGACACCGCCTCCAGCTCCAGCAGCAGGACTTTCTTGCCCTGGCTGGCGGCCCGCCTGGCCAACACCTGGGCGACCGTCGACTTGCCCACGCCGCCCTTGCCGGTGACCAGCAGCAGTTCTTTGCTGAGCATTTCGCGCAACAGAGCCGGCGCAGGCATGCGCGCGGTCAGGGGGGCGGCGGGCGGCTGGGCGGTGGGCAGCGGCTGTGTCATCGTGCCCAGCATAACTCGCGCGGCGCGGAAGGCAACCACGCCGGCAGCGCTGCCCTGGCCAGCCTCAAGGAGGTGTGACGGCCGGCAAGGGGGCGCGGGCCGGCATCGTCAGTTCGCCCACCAGGTGCAGGCGCAGCGCCAGCAGGGTCGCACCGGTCACAGCAAAGGGGACCCCCAGCGGTATCCAGCACATCGGCAGAGCCAGCCCGCCAAAGCCCACCCAGATCGCCGCGTGGCGCTGCAGCGTCGCCAGCTGATCCGCCAGGGTGGTGCGCTGGTTCTCAAAGACGTAGCCAGCCGTCATGGCCGCCGCCCCCAGCGCTTGCCACGTCCAGCCGGCCACCAGGCCAAACAGCGCCCCGACTGGCGGCAGCAGCGCGCTCAGCGCCGAGCCAGCCAGCCACAGCAGCAAGTTGCCAATAGCCAGCAGCAGCGCCAGGGTCAGGCCGCGCACCAGGCCGCGGCCCATCTCTGCCAGCAGCGTCGTCCACGCCGGCAACGGCCCGGTCTGGCCCAGGTAGCGGTGCTCGACCCGATCGGCCAACAGCGACAACAGCGGACCGCACAAGGGCAAAGCCAGCGCCGCCGCGGCGATGAGAGCTGCCAGCCAGGTCAACGCGTAGGCCGCGCCGGTGGCCACTGCCGTCAGCGCCTGCGCCCACCACTGCGGCCCGGCCGGGCTGACCAGCCAGTCCACCACCTGCCGGTCATAGCGCGCCGCCACCGCCAGCAGGGCCAGCCACACGCCGCCATAGCAGACCAGGACTAGTGCCACCAGCCCAAATAATTCAGGATGTTTGAAAGGAAAACCGACACCGTCGGCAGCCGCGCGCGCACCAAAACGCAGTCGCGCCAACAGGGCAGTGGGCAGGGGGGGCGGTGCGGCCATGGGCAGACCTCGGCGGACCCTTGTTCACTGGTTGTGCGGACTAAAGCGAAAACACGTCTTTGCTGGCTTTCTGCAAAAGGAATCCTGCTTGGGCCATCTGCAGCAGCGGCCCGTCCCAGCGCGAGTCGCCCAGCGCCACTTGCGGCTGCGCCAGGCCAAGGCGCTGCCACGCCTCGACTTTGCCAAAGCCCACCGGCGCCGGCTCTTGGACCTCGTTGGCGCGGGCCTCAATGCCGATCACCGCGGCGGCGTGCAGCCCGTGGAGATCGGCTGTCCAGCGCACCACCGGCAGCGGCGAGGCCGACACGATCACCAGCTGGACCCCGCGGTCCATCGCCCGCAGCAGCGCATCGACCAGCCAGCCGCGCACCGCGATGGCAGCCAAGGTCGGCGACACCGCCGTGCGGACGGCTTCGGCGTCTACCTGGGCCAGCAGCCGGGCGGCAAACCGGCAGGCGTTGGCATAGTCCCCTTCAGCCATCTCTTTGGAATACCAGGCAAAGTCAGCGTCTCCCCTGGCAAACGGTCCGCCGCCTTCGCTGGCGAGGCGGACGATCTCATCGCCGACATCGCCGGCCCACAGGGTCTCATCGGCGTCGGTGGCGACCACGGCGCCGGCGGTCAGGGCCTCCAGGGCGGCCAGCACCGCCGCAGGATCGGCAAGCGGCGCCATCGGCGGCAGAGAGGGCGCCACAGGGGAAGGCGCGGCATGGGGGGCAGTAGGGGCGGCCATTGGCAAGCTCAGACCCAACGCTGTGGGTCACTGCGGTCAAAGGTGCCACGGACATGGGCGGCTGTCACGGCGTATTCCCCTGGTATGACGACGGGCTGACAGCGCTTTGCGTGGCGCCAGCGGGAACAACACGCTATCCTGACGCGTTGTCACCGGTCGGGGCCCGGTCTTAGAACCCAGCTGCGGTGTAGGCTGGTGGGGTGCGCTCAGATGGCGCACGGCGGCTGTCAGCACTGCGTCCCAGCCCCCCTGATTGCGGCATCCACAATTGACTGCAACGAATTGGAGCAGAAAACATGGCAGAAGGACCGATGAGCGTAGGCGGCCAGGCGATCCTGGAGGGCGTGATGATGCGCTCGCCCCATTCGCTGGCCATTGCCGTGCGCCGGCCCAATGGCGAGATCGTGGTTAAGGAAGACCGCTGGGTGTCCATCTGGGACAAGGCCAAGTGGCTGCGCAAGCCGTTTCTGCGCGGCGCGGTGGTCCTGTTCGAGTCGATGCACAACGGCATGAAGGCCCTGACCTTCTCTGCCGACGAGGCGGCCAAGTTCCTGGATGAGCAAGAGGCTGCCCAGGCGCCGGCCCTCGCCCAGGCCGACAGCTCTTTGCACGCCGACGGACCTGCCAAGAACGACGCAGTTGCGAAGGTCGAGGCGGTGGCCCCAACCGCCAAGGCCGCTGCGGGCGGCATGTCGCAGCTGGCCATTGTTGGCACCATCGCGGTGTCAATTGCTTTTGGTTTTGCCCTGTTTGCCGCGCTGCCTCACTTTCTGACTTGGGCCGCCGGCCACCTGCTGGGCAGCGAGGCGCTCCTGTCTGGCAAAGACCTGGGCTTTCAAGTCGTAGACGGCATCATCAAGATCGCGGTGCTTGTCGGCTACATGGCCCTGATCTCGCGCATGCCTGACATTCAGCGGGTTTTTCAATACCACGGCGCCGAGCACAAGAGCATCTACTGCCACGAGAAAGGCCTGCCCCTGACAGTCGCCAACGCGCGCACCTTCACCACCCTGCATCCGCGCTGCGGCACCAGCTTTTTGCTGATCACGGTAGTGACCTCGATCGTGCTGTTCTCTGTGATTTTTCCGCTGCTGCCAGAGATCAGCGACAAGAAGTGGCTCAACCAGCTGGCCTACGTCTTTGTCAAGCTGCCGCTGATGTTTCCGGTGGCAGGCATTGCCTATGAAATGACGCGCCTTTCAGCCAGGTTTCCGAGCAATCCGATCGTGCGCGCCTTCACCTGGCCGGGGCTGCAGCTGCAGTACATCACCACCAAGGAACCCGACGATTCTCAGCTGGAGATCGCGCTCGTCGCCCTGCAGATGACCTTGCGCCGCGAATTGGCCATCGCCGCCGGCCAGCCGCTGCCCGAAGGCGATCAGAATGCCGTGGTCTTTCCGTCCTACGCTGCGTTTGTCGACGGAGCCGCCGTTCCCGTGGCGCCAGTGGCTCTGGCCGCCTAAAGGCCTGGGGCATGGCGGTGGCGTCGGCGCCGTACCTGGCGCACAATGCTGACCCCCAGGCGTAGGTTCTGGGGGCTGCGCGCTGGAGCTTGCCCTGGCAACGGGCCCGAGCTGTGCCCCTTTGAGCCCCAAGACCCCGCGAATACTGCCCTCTAGGGTCTTGCCAACTTCCCTCCTGCAAGGTCGCCATGTTTGATCGCTTGTTGCCGCTCGCCCTTCGCTATGACGAGCTCGGCGATGCCCTTGCTACCAATGAAATCGCAGCGGATCCCGAGAAATCGGTCAAGCTCATGCGAGAGCGCGCCAAGATTGAGCCGCTGGTCGTGGCGTTTCGCCAGTGGGAATCGCTAGAAAAGCACCTGGCTGAAGCCCGCGAGCTTGAGTCGGCCGAGACGGACCCGGATCTCAAGGAGATGGCCCGAGAGGAGCAGCAGCAGCTAGGCAAAGAGCGCGATGCGGTGGCCGCCGAGCTGCGCGAGCTGATGGTGCCTCGCGACCCGCGCGATGACGACAACTGCATCGTCGAGATCCGCGCCGGCACCGGTGGAGACGAGGCAGGGTTGTTTTCCGCAGACTTGCTAAGGATGTACACGCGTTTCGCTGAGATGCGCGGCCTGAAGGTCGAGGTGATGTCGGGCAATGAGACCGAGATCGGCGGTTTCAAAGAAGTCGTCATGTTCATCCAGGGCACCAAGGCCTACGCGCTGTTCAAGCACGAGTCGGGCACCCACCGGGTCCAGCGGATTCCGTCGACCGAGTCGCAAGGGCGCATTCACACTTCGGCCTGCACCGTGGCCGTGCTGCCAGAAGTCGATGATGTAGAGGTCGACATCCGCGACGGCGATCTGCGTATCGACACCTATCGCGCTTCCGGATCCGGCGGTCAGCACGTCAACCGGACCGATTCCGCTGTCCGCATCACGCACTTGCCCACCGGCGTGGTCGTGCAGTGCCAAGACGAGCGCAGCCAGCTCAAGAACAAGGCCCGCGCCATGATGCAGCTGCGGTCCAAGCTGTTTGACGCGCAGCAGCAGCAGATCCACGCGGTGCAAGCCGCCAACCGCAAAGAGCAGGTGGGCTCGGGCGACCGCTCAGAGCGCATCCGCACCTACAATTTCCCCCAGAATCGCCTGACCGACCACCGCGTGGGCCTGACGGTCTACAACCTGGATCAGGTCATGCAGGGCGACCTGGGCGACGTGGTGCAGGCCTTGCTGGCCCACGAGCGCGCCCAGCTGCTGGCGGCCGACCAGCACTCCTTGTAGCCGCCCGGCTGACTCTTTGGGCCTGTAAAAATCAACTTGATTTTCTCCGAGGCCCATTTGCTTGCTGGGTGGGTCGCAAGTTCGCGTCTTTGCGAGTCCCACTCGCGAGCAGTGCTCGCGCCCTTCGGGATCGCGGGGCCCTCTCACCGCTCCGCTCTAGACACAACTCGATCGAGTTGTTGTTTTACGAGCCCTTACCAACTCGGCGGCCGAACCGGCTGGGCCGCGATTCTGACGGCTTGCAGCACCAGCAGCGCCGCCTCCGCCTCGGCCTGAGCTTCGGCGCAGACCGGATCGCCGCGCTGGGCGGTGGTCGCCAGCAGCTGGGCGCGCCGCAATTGCCGCAGGGGCACCGCCAGGCGGCTGGCCAGGCTCTCTGTGTGCAGGGCCCACTGCAGCCGCTGATCGGTCGTGGGCAGCTGTGGCAGCGGGGCAGGGCGCAGCAGCTCCTTGAGGTCCCAGCCCAAACGCACCGAGACTCCCCAGGATGCGTACTGGCCGTAGCGCTCTGTGCTGGTGGTCGGCGTGTCTGTCCAGCCCACAGAGGCCCGCTGGCCGTTGTGAACCGTCAGCCCCACCTGCTGGGGCAGCAGCGCCGCCCAGCGCGACTGGGGTTCGGGCTGTGCCAGCGTCGGACGGCCAAGCTGCTGGAGCAATTGCAGAATGTCGCTGCCGCCCAGGTCCGCCATGGGGCAGGTGGCGGCCAGGGCTTGGCCTGCCAGCAGTGCCATCGCCAGCAGCGCTGCCAGCCCGGCCTGGATAGCGCCGCGTACAATCCGCCTGCGGATGGGTGAGTGCATGGCCGCCGCTCCAGCGCGCCCGACACCGCGGGCCGCGCCAGCTACCTCAGCAAGCCCTGTGCCAACCCCCGGTATTGAGCAAATGCTTGAAACGGCATGTGAATGTGGAAGAGTGGACACGGCGTCGCCGTCTCAGGTCGGTCTCGCCAAGGTGTCGCAGACGGCCATTGAGACTTCGGCGGACGGTGGAGACGGTCGGCCGGTCCCTGGGCTGTCGGGGCGCCGCCGCAAAACCGCAGCGTTGCTTGTGGCCCCAGAGCCGCGCACGGGAGACCAACCAATTGTGCCTGGCAACGCCCTACGGGCAGCCTTTGACCCCGGCCAGACACAGCGGATTCTTCGACATGTCCGCGCCTTTCTTGACCAGCACATGGCGCTTGGACCACTCGGTGCCGTTGCGCCCGTCGCGCACCACCAGCCAGATCGGCACCAGCTGCTCAGTCTTGCCGGTCGGCACGCTTGGGGCGACCCAGGTATTCTCTGGATATTCGTCTACAGTCTTCTGCTTGTCGAAGCTGCCGGCATCGGCAAACCACGAGTAGATCAGGTCTTCGACCAGCGGCTCGCTGGACGCGGTATCGCCTGAAGGGCCAATCACTTGCTTGTCAGCCGCTTGCCAGCGCGGCCACAGCTGCAGCGAGGCGCCCGGGGCGACGGTCGGGGTAATCTCTGCCGGCCAGTCCACGCCCTTCAGCACCGCCGCGGCCGTGTCTTTGGCCACCAGCCGCAGGCCCAGGCCAGGCTCGCTTGGGGCGACGTTGGCGCTGCGGCAGCTCCCGTCATAGGCCTTGGCCACCTTGGCGGCCACCCGTGTGCAGTCGTTGTTGTAGTTCTTGCCGTCGCAGCCGCAGACCTGCGAGACCGGGCAGGTGTCGGGCTCAGCCGCGCAGGCCGGCTCTTTGACTGGATCAAAGGCCGCACAGGCCGCCGGAAACGGCGCCAGGCCCAGGCGCTTGTAGCCGGCAAGGCAGCGCTGCCGGTCGGTGCAAGGCTTGGCCAGGGCGATGGCGCTGCTGGCGGGGCAGGTGCCGCCGTAGACGCTGGCGTCGGCCACCTGAAACAGCACGTAGCTCTCTGGCAGATCGCCGCCGCTGGAAAAGCCCAGCCCGCCGGGTCCCGTCAGTTCTTTGCCACCGGGAATACAGGCAAGATTGGCTTTTTGCTGGCCGGTGCTGGTACCTGCCGGCGGATTCAGTCCCAGCTTGTCAAACACCTTTCCGGCGTTCTGCAGTGCTTGAAAGGCGTGGCCCAAGTTGACCACGGCGCTGGGGTCGTAGCCCAGATCGACCTGTAGATCGGGGTCCAGGCACTTGAAGTTGCCGTCCTTGGACCACGCAAACGCACAGTAAGCCCAGGAGTAGCACAGCTTGGCAGAGGGCTCAAAGCCCGCCACCAGCGGCTCCAGCTTGGAGTCGCCGGCCAGCTGCAGCTCTGGCGGCGTCGCCCGCACGCCGAGCACCCGCAGCTTGTCTACCAGAGACGGCGGCGAGAAGTCCTCCCCGCAGCCGGTACTGGCGGCAGCGGCGGCCAGGGCAGCAGCCACCAAGGCCTTGCGCAGAGACTTGTAGTTCTTCAGGTCCAAAGCGGGTGCGGGCATGATCCTCAACTCCTACGATCGCGGCTTGAAGACTACCACAAAGGCGATCTTGCTGGTGACCGCCTTGCCGTCTCGGCTGCCGGGCTGGAATGGGCAGCGCTTGATGTCGCGCACGGCTTCGCTGTCAAAGGGTTCGCCGGCGCCGCGCAGAATCTTGACCTTGCGGGTAGAGCCGTCTTCGCCAATCTCCAGCTGTAGGGTGACCTCGATCACCCGGCCGCCAGACTCGGCGCCGTCAGGCCAGCTGATAAACTTGTCGCACGACTCCTTGGGCTTGGGCTGCAGCACTTCAATGCGGCGCGCCTCTTTGGCCGTCGTGTCGCCCTGGCTGTCGCTGCCCTGGCCACCGGTGTCGGCGGTGGACTCCCCAGAAGGGCGGCGGCGCACGTTCTCTTCGGTGGCCTCTACCCCGGGATCGCCCAGCACGTCTTCCTTGCCGCTTTGCACGGCCACACCGTCGTCGCCGCCGCTGCCATAGGTCTTGGACAGCACCAGCGGCGGCGGCTCGTTGCTGGGCGGCGGGGTCTTGGGCACGGGCTGGTCGCTCTTGGGCTGCGGCGTGCGCTTGGGCGCAACCTGGGGCTTGGCTACCTGCTCTTGGGTCGGCTTGGCCTGGGCTTCTGGCTTGGGCTCGGGTTTGGGCTCGGGCTTGGGCTCGGGCGGCTTGGGCTTGGGCAGCTGGACCTGCTCACGCAGCACGCGCACCGCCTTCTTTTCAAGCGGTTCCAGTATGCGAGGCCGCGGCTCCATGGTGGTGGCCCAATAGGCCGCCACAGCGTGGATCAGCAGCGAAGCAATGATGCCGATGGTGAGGTTGCGATCCACGTGTTGGTCCTACTCGATTTCCTGCTCTTTGGTGTTGATGGCCACTTTCTCGACCTTGGCCTGGCGGATCCGGTCGATGATGCGGACCACGTCGCCGTGGCTGACTCGCCGATCGGCTGAAAGAATGGCTTCTACCTCGGGATTTTCCTGTGCAGCCTTGCCTGCTTCACTGGCCAACTGCTCTTCGTTGAGGGGGTTGCCGTTCAGAAACAGCTTGCCGTCTTTCGAGATCACTACGGACAGGGGCTTGCTGGGCTTGAGCTCGGCGCTGGCCGCCTTGGGCAGGTCCACGTCGATCTGCGCTTTCTTCATTTTCTCGCTGACCTCTTCATTGGTCAGCATGAAGATAATCAGCAGTACCAGCATGATGTCGACCAGGGGGGTGACGTTGATCTCAGAGAGCACGTCATCGTCGTCACTGACTTTTCCGGCCATGGTTTACCCCTTGCGTTCGACCGGATTGGCCTTGTTGTGGGTCACGGTGTGCAGGTGGGCCAGCACCATCGCCGAAAGGGCTTCGGTGTCGGTCGTGGCGCGCTTTACCCTGGTGCGAAAGGTGTTGTAGGCGACTACCGAAGGGATGGCGACAAACAGGCCCACTGCGGTGGCGACCAGGGCCTCAGAGATGGAGCCCATGATCAGGGCCTGGCGCGACCCGCCGGCACCGACTTGCTGCTTCAGGGCCGCAAAGGCGCCCAAGATGCCGATCACCGTGCCCAACAGGCCAATGAAGGGGGCGTTGGCGCCCAGCGAGCTGAGAAAGATCAGGTATTTCTCGTAGCGCTTCTTCTCGGTGGCCATGGTCGCTGCCATGACTTCGGCCACGGCCTCGGCGCCGCGGTGCATTTCGCGCACACCCGCAGCGGCTACCACGGCCTCCATGCCCTTGTAGCGGCTCAATACCTTTAGGGCATCGGCCTGACCGTGGTCCAGGGCGGCCAACAGCTCGGTTTGCAGCGTTGCCACGGGCACTTGGTGCTGCCACAAGAACAGGATTCGCTCTATGGCCAGGGCGATCGAGATCACGGCCAGCGCAAGCAGCAGCCACAGCACCCACTCGGCGCCTACTTGATCAAACAATACAGAGAGTCTTTCGGTAAGCATCGGCTCAACTCCGCAGGGGCAAGGACCGGGGGGTGCGCACTCAGGATTCACGGCACGTTAGCGCCGTCACAACCATTCGACGCAAGCACGCGGGCAAAGGATGCGCTACAATCTGCCTGCAGGCCGAACCAACCAGCAGGGGGCGGTAGGCGCCCGGACGGCGAAAATGGTGACAGCCACGCCAATCGCATGCAAGCTGTGGACACGCTGCCGTGCCGGGCTAGAGACTGTGGCGGTGGCGTTTCTCAAGAGCCCAGCGGCCCTCTCCACGCCGGACCGCCGGCAGCTTCGGAGGCAAAAAACCAATGACCCCGGGCAGTGATTCCCCACCCGCCGACCCAGGCGCCCCTGCTGCAGTGGCTGCGCCCTCCAAGCACGCCCCAGCCGGTGCCCCGGCCGGGGCTGCTTTGCCGGCTAGCGGACAGGACCCCCTGTATGCGCCCATCGTCTTGGACGGCGTGCCCACGGCCGACGAGCTGGTGGCGACCCTGCGCAGCTACCTGCCGGATGCCGATTTTCCGATGGTTCGGCGCGCCTACGCCTTTGCCGGTCGCAGCCACATGGGCCAGGTGCGCAAGAGCGGCGAGCCCTACTTTGCCCATCCTGTGGCGGTGGCCTTTCTGTTGACGCGGCTGCGCCTGGACTCGGCCAGCATCTGCTCTGGCCTGCTGCACGACGTCGCCGAGGACACCGCCGTGTCGATCGGCGAGATTGGCGCGCGATTCAGCGAAGAAGTCGGCCAGATCGTCGATGGCGTGACCAAGCTCGACCAGATCAAGTTCTCTAGCCAGCAGCACAAGCAGGCAGAGAATTTTCGCAAGATGCTGGTCGCGATGTCCAAAGACATCCGGGTGCTGTTGATCAAGCTGGCCGATCGCCTGCACAACATGACCACCCTGCAGCACATGAAGCCAGACAGTCAGAAGCGCATTGCCCAGGAAACCCTGGAAATTTATGCGCCGCTGGCCAACCGCTTGGGCATTGGCTGGATGAAGGCCCAGCTGGAAGACCTGTGCTTTCGCCACCTGCATTCAGAGGAATACGAGAATCTGGCCAAGACCATCGGCTTGCGCCAAAGCGAGCGCCAGGCCTACGTCAATGAAGTGGTCGGAGAGCTGCGCGAGCTGATGGAGCGAGAGGGCCTGGCCCACGCCACCGTTTATGGCCGGCCCAAGCACCTGTTTGGCATCTGGCGCAAGATGGAGAATGGCAAGATCCCCTACGAGCAGATCTACGACGTGCAGGGCTTTCGCGTGCTCGTCGACGACGTCAAAGAGTGTTATCAAGCGCTTGGCGCCGTGCACTCGCGCTACAAGCCGATTCCAGGGCGGTTCAAAGACTACATTGCGCTGCCCAAGGCCAATCGCTATCAGTCGCTGCACACCTCGGTCATCGGGCCCCATACAGAGCGCATTGAAGTCCAGATCCGCACGCAGCAAATGCACCGCCTGGCCGAAGAAGGCGTGTCGGCGCACTGGCGCTACAAAGAGCGCGGCGAGTCGATTTCGCTCCGCGACGAAGAGCGCTTCACTTGGCTCAAGCAGCTGCTGGAGTGGCACACTGGCGTCAAGGATTCTGACGAGTTCTTAGACACCATGAAGGTCGACCTGTTCAACGACGAGGTCTACACCTTTACCCCCAAGGGCGACGTCAAGGTACTGCCGCGCGGCGCCACACCTGTCGATTTTGCCTACGCTATTCACACCAAGGTCGGCGATCGCTGCGTTGGTGCCAAGGTCGATGGTTCGATGGTCCCGCTGCGCCACCCTCTGCGCAACGGCAACATCGTCGACATTCTGACCAGAGCGGACGCCAAGCCCAGTCAGGACTGGCTCGACTTTGTGGCCACCGCCCGCGCCAAGAACAAGATCCGCGCCTATGTCCATGCTGAACAGCGCGCCAGGGCGCTGGAATTGGGCAATGACCTCCTGGAGAAGGCCTTTCGCCGGGTCAAGTGCAGCATTGCCCGGGCCCAGGCCCATGAGCGAATGCCAGAGGTGCTCAGCTGGTTTGGCGTGTCCCTGTGGGACGATCTGGCCGTGGCCGTGGGCTTTGGCAAGGTCGAGCCAGAGAAAGCCGTTCGCCAGCTCTTCCCAGACGCCAACCCGCCCGAGCCCAAGCCGGTCGCGGCGGACTCCAAACGCAAGCGCAAGCCCAAGAAAGAGACGGCCTCGATCATTGTCAGCGGCGAAGACGACGTGATGGTGCGCTTTGCCAAGTGCTGCTCTCCGGTGCCTGGCGACCAGGTCATTGGCGTGGTCACCCGCGGCCGCGGCATCACTGTGCACCAGCGCGGCTGCACCAAGGTGCTCGACGCCGACCCGCTGCGGCGAATCGAGTGCGAGTGGAACATCCACCCGGGCGCCACGGCTACGGTGACGATTCGCATTTACACCGAGAATGCTAGCGGTCTGCTGGCGGCGATGTCGCAGCGCTTCACCGAGGCCGGCATCGACATCCAGTCGGCCAACTGCCGGGTCATCGACGGGCGGCGGGCGATCAACGACTTTGTGGTCAGCGTGGTCGACGTGCGCCAGCTCAACAAGGTCATCGCCGATCTGTCGCGGCTGCGCGGCGTCAGCAAGGTAGAGCGCGTTCGTACCTGAACCAGGGGTGCGTTGAACTGCCGGCTGCTGGACAATTCGCTGATAGGAAAGTGATTTTTCGGCGATTCGCATGGGCGCCAAACTCAGCTATGCTCTCGGCGTCCCGGGCGCCGGCAATGGCGCTGGAGTCCAGCCATGCACCTCAGCCTTCTTCGACCCGTCCGACGCCAGAGCCACCTGTGGGCAGCCTGGACGACCGCGCTTGCCCTGGCTGGTTGTGGCTCTGCTGTGCAGTTTGACCGCGCCTTGGGCACCGGGCGCTATGGCGCGCTGCCGACGACTGCGCCGATCGCCATGGCCGGCAGGGTGGCCGAATTGCCGCAGCCGGCGATTGTCCTTGGCGAGCTGCGCCTGAAGCCGACGCGCTTCAGCAGTCCGCAGGGGGCAGCTGAAGAGCAACTGCTGGATTCGGCCGCGCGCTACGGCTGCGACGCTGTGGCTGAAGTCCGCGAAGAGCGCGTGGAGACGGCGGGCCGCAAAGCCACGGCTGGTGAGGATGATCCCCGTGATTTTCAATGGGTAGGCAAGTGTGTGCGGACGCCCGCAGCCGACGATGCCGCCTCTGTGGCCAGCGCTGCCCGAGACGACCGAGCCAAAGCCGCCGAAGCCGAGCGGGTGCGCCGCGACTCAGAGCGAGCGGCCGCCGCTGAGAAGGAGAGGGCGGCCAAGGCCGTTGCCGCGGAGGCCGAGCGCGAGCGCAAGAAACGCGACGCCGAAGCCGAGAAGGCCCGCAAAGAATCGGAAGAGGCTGAGCGCGACCGCAAGCGCCTAGAGGGAGAGGCCGACAAAGCCCGCAAGCAGGCTGAGGCCGCCGACCAGGAGCGGCGCAAGAAAGAAGCGGAGCTTGAGAAAGCCCGCAAGTCTGCTGAAGAAAAGGCCCGCAAATTCGCCGAGACGACCGGCAAGGTCTCGGCCAAGAAGGCGGCAGAGGTCGCAGAGAAGACCAAGAAGGAAGCCGCCGCCAAGACCAAAAAAGACGCAGAATTGGCTGAAAAGATCAAGAAAGACGCAGAATTGGCTGAAAAGTCCAAAAAGGACGCAGAGGCCGCTGAGAAAGCCAAGAGAGAAGCTGACGCCAAGAAAGACGCTGAGGCCAAGAAAGACGCCGACGCCAAGTCCAGGCGCGATGCGGACCAGGCGGAGAAGAGCCGCAAGGACAGTGAGTCCAGCGCCGATGCTGAAAAGGCCAAGCAGCAGGCAGAGTCGGAGGCCAAGGCCAAGAAAGAAGCCGACGCCGCCGAAAGGCGCCGCGCCGACGAAGCCGAGCGAACCCGCAAGGAGGCAGAGGCCAGGCGCGACGCGGAAGACAAGGCCCAAGCCGATGCGGCCAAGAAGAAAGGCAAGGGCGGCCAGGTCGATTGGGCTGGCCGTTTTGACGCTGCGGCCAAAGACGACTCTGAGTCGGCGTGGCTGGACTACCTGGGCCAAGCGCCGGACGGCCAGGACATCGACAAGGGCTTTGAGCGCTTGCAGAAAGCCGTCAAGGGCCGTCCGCAGGCCTGGTTGAGCACCGAGGCGCCGCAGGTGTCCAGCGACGAGGTCGACTTCGCTTCACCGCTGGATGCCGCCCAGGTACGCCGCGATCTGCAAGAGGCAGACGCCACCATGGCTCGCTTTCTGCTGCCGCGTGAGTTTGGCGTCGCTTGGACGCTGCGCAACCCCACCAAGCACCCCGTAGTCGTGGACCTGCGCGTCGGGGCGGTGCGGCAGTCGCGGCTGTTGGAAGGCGGGGCCACGGCGACGGGCGTTTGGAAGGGCGCGTGCGTGCCGCAGTCGTCGCCCCTGCGCAGCAAGGTGGGGCTGGTGCTGCAGTATCGCTTTGCCTGCGACACTGCCAAGTCCATGCCGCGGCTGGGGTTGGTCCGGCCGGCTCGCCGCGAGCTGTCGATCGACCGCCGTGGTCTGGATGCCGATCCATCGCTGGAGGCCATTGCCAAGATCTGGAGCAGCTACCCAAGTACCCGCCTGGTAGACGTGCAGCTGCAAGCCATTGACGAAGCGATGCGCCGCCGCAGCGAAGACACGGCCAGTGTGGTCGGCAAGGTGGTGGCCACCGAAAAGGTCGCAGCTGACAAGCCCCAGCCCGTCAAGGTCGAGTGGCGCAACAACAGCAACCGCGACGTCACCGTGGTGTTCGATGTCGGCACCGGCCGCGAAGAAAGGCTGCTGGTGGGGCGCAAGGGCACGGCAGAGATCCGCTACGAGCTGCCGCCCGGAGTCAGCCCAGACCTGAAGGTCCGCGGTGTGCTACCCAAGCTGCGCTCAGCAGACTGGCTGGTCGGCAACTGGGCCTTTCAGGGCGTGCACCTGGTGATCCTGCCCCTAGACAAGGGCTTTGTTGCCTTTGCGATCGATCCGACCGGCGGTGAAGATCTGCCGCCGCGCATCCACATGCTCAAGGTCGAGCTGTCCGCCGCTGACGTCGAGCTGTCGGCGCTGCTGCCCGGCTGGTTTGCCGTAGCCATGTTTGCCGACAAGGCCCCGGCGGCCTGCGACAACCAGTGCACGGTGAGCCTGCGCGCCAAGCTTGCTGAGCAGGATCAATACATCGTGGGGGCCGGTCGGGTCCTGGCCGTAGAGATGCAGGTGCCAGGCCGCAGCGGCACCTTCAAGCTGTCGGCGGACAACTGAGCCTTAAATTGCCCAAAGCCTCTGGTGGGATCGGCGCTCTACCCGCTTGCTGCTGACGGGCCTTGGGACCGGCCGCCGGGTGTTGCCGCTCGTCCATTTGTCTTCAACCGGAAACCCGATCCGCCGGGCTGGCCAGCGCTGGCGCGGTGTGGCGGCGTATTTCCCTGGGGCCTTGCTGCCTCGGCCAAGTCCCCTGGCTGATCTTTGCTGTTGCCTCAGCGGCCGCTCTGTGGCATGAGAGATTGGGGGAGCGCTTCTGCGGCGTTGGGTTCTACACCGCAGCTGGCTTGGCGGCGCGAGTGCTCTGGGGGGGACATGAGCGGATTTTGGCAACAGCGGCTGATTGTGGGCAATGGGCGCGGACTGACCATGGCCGCCTCCGCGGTCTTGTTGGGGTCAGCCCTGCTAGGTGCAGCCTGGCCGGCGCGGTCGGCGCTGGCTGCGCAGACGACATCGACGTTTACCGCAGCGCTGGACACCCGCGTTCAACAGGCCAACCCCACGACCCGCTACGGCGCGGCCTATCTGGCGGCCAGCAAGCCAGCTACTAAGCAGATTGAGACGTTGCTGCGCTTTCAAGTCAGTGGCTTGCCGACCGGTGCGGTGGTCCTGTCGGCGACGCTGCGGCTGTACTCTACCGCTGCCGTGGCCGATGGTCCGGCAGTCTACAAGACCTCAACTGCCTGGACAGAGAGCACTACTTGGAACACCAGGCCAGCCGTCGTTGGCAGCGCGCTGGCCGACGCTGCGGCCATCGGCGCAAGCGTGTACGTGCCCTACGCGATCACCGGCGCGGTAGCAGGCAATGGGCAGGTCGACCTGCTGGTGCGCGGAACCTCTGCCGCCATCGCGCGCTTCAATTCCCGCGAATCCACAGCCAACAGGCCGCTTTTGGTGGTGGTGTGGGACAGCGGGCCCTGCGCCGGCAAGGCCAGCGGTGCCAGCTGCGACGACGCCAGCGTCTGCACCAGCGGCACCACATGCACCAGCGGCAGCTGCGGCGGCGGGACCGTGCTCAACTGCAATGACGCCAACGGCTGCACCGCCGACGCCTGCAGCCCCACGGCCGGCTGCACCCACGTCGCCACCACCGGCAGCTGCGACATCGACGGAAGTGCTTGTACAGCAGACACTTGTGCTGCCGGCTCCTGCAGCCCCGGTGGCGCGCCCACCTGCGGCGACGGCAACCCCTGCACCGATGACACCTGCAACACCGCCACAGGATGCGTCTACGTCGCCAACAGCGCTCCCTGCAGCGCCGACTCCAACGCCTGCACGGCCGATGCCTGCAGCGGTGGCGCCTGCGCGATCGGCCCGGCCATCAACTGCGACGACAGCGACCCCTGTACCCTGGACACCTGTAACACCAGCACCGGCGCTTGCGTTCACCAGGCCGACTCGGGCTGCGGAGGATCAGGGTTGGTCGCCCTTGGCGCGTCCTGGCGCTACCTGGTGACCAGCAGCGCGCCGGCGTCTACCTGGAAAAGCGTAGGTTTTGTCGACACCGCGTGGCCCACTGGCAGCGCACCCCTTGGCTACGGCACCTCGGGCCTGGCAACGACCATCGGCTACGGCGGCAACGCCAGCAACAAGTACCCGACCACCTACTTTCGCCGCAGCTTTCAGGTAGCCGATCCCAGCAAGTTCAATGCGTTGACCCTGACGCTGCACCGCGACGACGCAGCCGTTGTCTACCTCAATGGCGTCGAGATCTTTCGCAGTGCCTTGCCCACCGGGACCATCGGCTATACCAACTGGGCCCTGTATCCGGCCGAGGGCGACCAGATCCGCACCGCGGCTGTCAACCCGGCGCTGCTGGTCAGCGGAACCAACGTGCTGGCGGTCGAAGTCCACCAGTCTTATCCCGACTCGTCGCAGCTGCTGATGAACGCCGAGCTGGCGCGCAAGTGCCCAGTGCCCATCGGCGACGCAGCCAATCAAGCGGTAGAGACCCTCTGCGACGGCAAGGACAACGACTGCGACGGCAACACCGACCTGCTCTTGCCGGTGGCCCAGAACCAGTGCTCGACCGGCGCTCCGGGGGGCTGCGGCACCGGCTATGCGGGCTGCATCGACGGCCAGAAGGTGTGCTTGACCTCGCCGGCCGTGCAAGAGGCCAGCAACGGCATTGACGACGACTGCGACGGCACCACCGACGAGGCCAGCACCGCGGCAGCCAAGCCCTTGAAAGTGCGCGTGCTGATGCCCAATCACATGTGGGCCGAGTCGCCGACCTACGTCAATGGCTTGGTCGAAATGCTGCAGGCCGGCGGCATTCCCCACCACGCCCTGACCAAAGCTTCGCCTGGGGTCTCCACCGACTGGTGGGATGGCTTTGCCAATCTTGGGGACTACGCGGTGGTGCTAATCCCCGGCTACACCATGGATGAAACGCTGGCCCAGTGGCAGCGCGATGCCTTGGACGCCTACATGCAGAGCGGCGGCCTGGTGGTGCTCTACAAGCCTATTGGCCCAACGGTTTTGAACTGGGCCGGCCTCAGTAGCCATACCAAGATCAACACTGGCCGCACCTTGAGGGTAGAGGGTGAGAGGGCGGCGTCGCTGTGGCTGGATGCGCCGGAAGAGCGCGATTTCCTGCTGAGTAAGGATCCGTCGTTCTCGCCGGTTTCGACTTACATCTACGGCTTGAACGCTGGGACCCAGGTGTGGGCGTCGGTGCGCGACGGCGCTACCAACCTTGGCCCGACGTGGACCCGAAAGGCCGTGGGCGCCGGCGCCGTGTATACCCTGGGCTATGACCCCCTTTCGTACACGTGGATGCGCTGCTACGTCAACTGCTTTGACCCGGGCCGAGACATCCTGCCCATGATGCTCAAGGGGCTGTTGCGCGAAGGCGGCGGCGGTCACTTTGCGGTCAAGAACGCCGCTCCTGGCGCGGCGCCATCGGTGGCGGTGATGAGCCACGACATCGATGCTCCAGACAGCCACAACCCAGGCCAAGAGTACGGCGCCTCCGGGGCCCTGCAGATGGCGGATATGGAACTGGCCCACGGCGTCAAAGGCTCTTACATGGTCACCACCGACTACGTGGCTGGCTACAACAACGCCGGACTGCCCAATCAGCTGTGCGAGCGCGGCATGTGCCCGACGGGTGGCCACAGCATCCAGCACTTGAGCCAGGCCAGCCTGCCGCTTGGCAATTGCTACGTAGACAAGGCCAGCTATGACACGGCCAACCCAACGCTGTGCGGAGAGACCCTGGTCAATCTGCAAACCCTGGCCGCCGAAGCGCCCTCTGCGCCCAAGATCCGCTCGTGGCGCTCGCCGTACCTCTCTGTTCACGCCAACCAGTTTGAAGTCTTGGCTGGCGCCGGGGTCGAATACGACTCGAGCTTTGCAGTCGGCGACCTGCGCAGCAACTTTCCGCTCAAGGCAGACCGCTGGCCCTATATGGACCACGTGTTCAAGCAGCAGGCCCTGTGGGAGCTGCCCATCTGCCAAGAAGACGGCATGGGAGACATCGTTGGCGGCGTGACCACCCGCACAGAGCTGCAGTCGGCCAACCAGAACCGCTTTTTGAGCAACTGGTTCAATGCACTCAAGCGCAACTCTGACAACGGCGCCTGGAACGTGACCCTGGTCCATCCCTCCTACGGGGTGGGCGTAGGACCAGAGAATCTGATCTGGAAGGTCGACTCGATTGCCAAGTTCTTGGACCTGATCGCGCCCACCGGCGTGGTAGTCGGCGACATGACCGCGCTTGGCGATTGGTGGAAGGCCCGCGACCAGGTAGCGCTTGACGCCGTTTGGCAGCCGGCCCAGGGCTACGTTGGCACGGTGGTCGTCGGAACTTTGCCCATCAAAGATTTCGCCATCGAATTCGCCGACAACATTGCGAGCTTTGCCTGCCCCGGCGCCGGCACCGTGCAGATCAGCGGCCGGCGGGTGGTGTTCAAGAGCTCGCTGCCTGCCGGAACGGTGCTGAGCTTCCAGGCGGGGCTGAAGTAAGAGCTCAGAGGCGCCCGGCTAATGAATTCGCGGGGCATCATGGCGCCGTCTGCCCGCGCAGGCGGCCATTGAGCCGTCCGCGGCGACGAACCGCCCCAGGATCCCCTCCGCCTCCACGATTCGGGCAGAACGCCTGTTAAAGCCATTCGCCAGCTCCCGTGGGGCCGACTGGACAGTCGGCGCTTGGAGGCCAACCCCTCCGACGATTCCACCAAGGCTAACCTGGCCGGGGACGCGGTCGCCAAGAATTCCAACAGGCTGCTAGGGCAGCTTGCTCATCGCCGCGCGCCAGCGGGCGATGGCCAGGGCCTCTTCCAGGTCGGCCTGCAGCAGCTGCAGCCGCGCCTGGCTGATGCCCGCGGCGGCGTCGATGACCTCGGTCAGGGTGGCCGCGCCGGCGCTGTAGCGAATGTTGGCCTGCTCGTAGGCCTTGGCAGAGAATTCGCGCAGGGTGACCAGCGCCGGGCGCCGCTTGCGGACCTGGGCAACAGCGGTGCGGGCGGCGTCGAGCTCCGCGCGCGTGGTCAGCACCAGAGTCTGCTCCTGGCCATCCAGGGCGCGAATCCGGGCGCGGATCTCGGCGATCTGGGGCTGAGCCAGCCATGCGTTGGAGACGGGCCAGGTCACGCCGGCAGCCAGCCCCAGGTTGAAGGCCATGCCGGTCAGCTGCGTGCCAGCCAAGGTCGCTGAACCGTTCAAGAATAGGCTGGGATTGGCCGCGCGCTGGGCTGCCAGCAGCTCGGCCTGCGCGGCCAGTCGGCGCTCCTGCAGGGCCTTGATCTCGTCGCGCTGGTCGCTGGCCGCCGCCGTCCAGCGCTCCAGGGCTTGGGGCGCATGGAGGCGCTCCTCGGCCAGCTCGGGCTCGACCATGCTCAGCGGCGCCAGAGGGCCGCTCACTGGCTGCTGCAGGCCAATGGCCACGGTCAAGGCGATGCGGCTGGCTCGGACCTGCTCGTCGGCGCGCAGCACCGCTACTTCGGCGGACGCCAGGTCGCTCTCTGCCCTCATCAGGTCAAGGGGCGGGCGCATCCGCGCCTCGACTCGCGATCTGGCCAATTCGCGGCGCTGGGCCGACTGATCGCGGGCCTCTTGGGCAGCGGTGACCGCGGCTTCCGACGACAGGACCAGCTGGTAGGCGCTGATGACCTGCAGCCAGACCTGGCGGCGGACGTTGCGGGCATCGGCCACGGCGGCGCTGGCGCTGTGCTCGGCGGCATGGACGCTGGCCGCCGTGCGCCCAAAGTCGGCAAACGTCCAGCGGCCAGACGCGCCGGCCTGCCAGAAGGCAAAGGGCTCCAAAGAAAACGTCGAGGTCGCGTTGTTGAAGCTCCTGGGCACCTGGCCGGGTTGGGCGGCGAAGTTGGCCGTTGACTGGCGGTGGCTGGCATCCACAGCAGCCGTGGGCACCTGCGGGCTGCGGGCCCCTTGGATGCGCGCCCGGGCGGCGTCGGCCGTGGCGTCGATCGCTTTGAGCTGTGGATTGAGGCGCATCGCCTCGTTCCACGCCCGCTCTGGCGTCCACGCGCCGTCGGCCTCTGCCCAGGCCGGGCTGGCGACCATCGTCATCGCAAAGGCTGAACAAATCCAATGGTGTGCGCTGAGCATGGTCTCGCTGGCGCGGCTCCAGCCGCTGGCGTCAGTCTAGCTGCGCCGGGCGGTTCTGTCGCGGCGCTTTGTGTAAAAAAGCGCCAACTCCTGGGCTAGGATGGAGGCAATTGCCTGCTCCTGCAGGGGCTACTGGCAGGTCTGGGTCAGGCGCACGTCGTCGATCACCACGCCCAGGCCCGAATTGCCAATGCTGTCGACGGTGTCGAATTGGAATCTGACCTGCACCGACTTGCCGACATGGGCCGACAGATCGATGCTGACCTCTTTCCACTGCTGGCTCGTGTAGGTGCCGCTGCTCTCTTGGAGCAGAGCCACCGTTGAAGCGCCGCTGACCAGCAGCACGTTGAGCTTGTCAAAAGTGCCGCCCATCTCAGAGTCTTTGTAGACCCAGAACTTCAGCGTGGGCTTGATGGCCCCCAGCGGAATGGTCCACAGCTGGCCTGTTGCCGAGCCGCTGTTGGCGCCACTGAAGGCAAAGTTGCCGATCAACGGATCGCCGTAGTAGAGGACAGCGGGAGCGCTCTTGGAACCGGGCGGGGTCTTGGGCGTCTTCCAGACCTGCCAGCCCTTGGTGGGGCCAGAGCTGTTGATGAAGGTCCAACCCGTAACGACGTCGGCATCAAAGGTCTCCTTGTTGAACTCTGGCAAGCAGCAGCCGGGCTTGCCGGTAGAGCTGTAGGTGCACTTGCCGGCGACGCACTTGTCTACGGTGCAGGTGTCGTTCTTGTCGTCGCACTCGGCGTCGCTGCTGCAGCAGGTGTTGCTAAAGCTGCACTGGCCGGCCTTGCAGCTGTCGATGGTGCAGCTGTCGGCGTCGTTGCACTGGCTGTCTGCCGTGCAGCACTCTGAAATCGCAGAGTACTTGCACTTGTTGTCGGCCCCGCAGCTGTTAAGGGTGCAAGAGAGGCCGTCGTCGCAGCCAGCATCCACCGAGCAGCAGCCGGCGGCCTTGGTGTGGATGCACTTGTCGACGCTACAGCTGTCGGTGGTGCAGGCAATGTTGTCATTGCAGTCCAGGGCGTTGGCGCAGCACTTGTACGCATAGGTGCACTCGCCGGCCAGGCACTGGCCCTCGGCGCACGGCACGGCGCTGGCGCAGCCGGAGTCGCTGCTGCACGCCTTGGCGCCACTGCAATTCCACTGGACCAACAGGTTGTCTACCAACACACCGGTGCCATTGGCGGGGGTCGTGGTGGTGCCGTAGACGGTGCCGCGCAAGCGGATCTGCACGTCCTGGCCGCCGTAGGGGGTCAGATCGACGGTGGCCACAGCAAAAGTCTTGAGCAAATTGTAGGTGCCACTGAAGGCCTGCCACACTTTGCCACCGCTCAGGATTTCGATGCGCAGCGGCGGGTACACCGAGCTAGAGAGCCCGGTGAAGTCTTGCTTCCACGCCAAGGTCAGCGCGGTGGCGCCGCCGGCCGGAACGGTGAACTTGGGGCCCAGGACCTCTGTGCTGATGGCCGAGGTGATGCCGGCAAAGGTACCTCCTGTCGCCTTGCCAAACTTGAGCGCGCCGCTGCCCTTGGCCGAGACGATGCCGCTCACCTGGGTCCAGCCCAGGCCACCGACCGGCGGATTGGGCACCCAACCCAGGCCGTCTCCGGGGATTTCCCAGTCAGCTTCGTAAGTTGGGGTTGCGGGCACCGCGAAGGTGACGTACTGGCACTTGCCGTCGACGCAGCTGTCGCCGGTGCAGAGTGTGCCGTCGCTGCAGTCGCCGGTGGTCTTGCAGCAGGTGCCGTTGCTCTTGTGCACGCAGGTGTTGCCAGCGCACCAGTCGTTGGTGCACGGGTCCTTGTCATCGCAGTCGGCGGCCTTGGTGCAGCAGCCGGGCAGGGCCACATGACCGCAGACGCCCTCTGGGGATTTGCAGCTGTCGGTGGTGCAGACGTTCTTGTCGTCGCATTTGGCGGGGTCTGGCGCGGCCTTGCAGCCAGTGCTGGCGATGCAGGTGTCGGCGGTGCAGCCGTCCTTGTCATCGCAGACCACGGTCGTTGGGCCCTTGCAGGCCCCGTTGGTACAGATGTCGCCGCTGGTGCAGGCGTTGGCGTCGGTGCACGCTTGGGTGTTGGGCAGATACTGGCAGCCCACGCCGGCCTTGCAGGTGTCGTCGGTGCAGAGGTTGGCGTCATTGCAGGTCGCCGCGGTGCTGCCGGGCTTGCAGCTGCCGCCGTTGCAGGCGTCGCCGAGGGTGCAGGGGTCGTTGTCGCTGCAGCTTGCCGAGTTGTTGGTGTTTTGGCAGGTGTCCTGCGAGCAGCTGTCGCTGGTGCAGGGGTTGTTGTCGTTGCAGTTCTTCTGGCCGCCAGCGACGCACTTGCCAAAAGCGCAGCTGTCATTGACGGTGCAGGCATTGCCGTCGTCGCAGAGGTTGCTGGCGTTGGCGTAGACGCAGCCCGACAGCGGATTGCAGCTATCGGTGGTGCAGGGGTTCTTGTCGTCGCAGGTCGGCGCACCGCCAGAGCACTTGCCCTGGCTGCACACATCGTTCTGGGTGCATTGGTTGCCATCGTCGCACAGGCCAGTGGTCGGGGTCGAAGTGCA